>JAQBQT010000006.1 GCA_028286835.1 Candidatus Parcubacteria bacterium | reverse complement strand
CGCCGAGAAGGGCTTTTCATTCGTGTCACTAGACTATTCGCAGATGGAATTGCGCATCGCGGCCTTCCTGTCGGGTGACGAGAAGTTCATCGAGATCTTCCGCAAGGGCGAGGACGTTCACAGCGCGGTCGCAAGCCGCGTCTTCAAAGTGCCGCAGGACAAAGTGGACAAGGAGATGCGACGCCGGGCCAAGGTAATCAACTTCGGCATCCTCTACGGCATGGGTGTATTGGCTCTGAAGCAGAATCTCGGTACCACGCGCGAAGAGGCGCAGAAATTTTATAACGATTATTTTGCAGAGTTCTCCACGCTGGCACAGTACTTGGATTCGGTGAAAGCCGAGACGGCGCGCAGGGGATACACCGAAACGTTCTTCGGACGCCGCCGCTACTTCGAGGGAATAAAATCCAAGATCCCATACATCCGCGCTTCGGCCGAACGCATGGCCATCAACGCGCCTATTCAGGGAACAGAGGCGGACGTCATTAAGCTCGCTATGATCCATGTCGATAAATACATCCGCGATAATAAGCTCGAAGAGGATGTGCACCCGCTCCTTCAGGTGCATGACGAATTGGTCTATGAGATCAGGGAGGGCAAGGCCGAGAAGATTTCGAAGGATATCGAAAAGATAATGGAGTCGGTCATGGATCCGAAGGATACGAAAGGGATCGTCCTTGAGGCCGAAGCCGCGATCGGGACTAATTGGGGAGCGCTGAAGTAGTATACTTATCACATGCTTTACGTCTTCCATGGAACAGATGTTGCAGCTGCCGGCACGAAAGCGCGGGCGCTCATAGAATCTCTGCGCGCCAAGCGCCCTGATGCGGCCTTTGAGAAGCTCGACGGCGATTCCTGGAATCCCTCCGTCATTGAGGGCCATCTGGGCGGTCAGGGATTGTTCTCGAGCAAGTACATCGTCTTTCTTGATCGCGTCACGGAGAATGCAGACGCGAAGGAAGGCTTGCCGGACATTCTGGCGGCCATGAATGAGTCGACGAACATTTTCATCATCCTTGAAGGGAAGCTCAATGCCGAACTTAAAAGAAGCGTGGAAAAAAACGCCGAG
Organism: Candidatus Parcubacteria bacterium; assembly: GCA_028286835.1. Classification (GTDB taxonomy): domain Bacteria; phylum Patescibacteriota; class Minisyncoccia; order Phycocordibacterales; family PALSA-1337; genus C7867-002. Next base: position 14,078 of record JAQBQT010000006.1, on the reverse strand, counting down.
AAGATCGTCGAATGCGAAGCGAAGGAATCTGCGGCAAAGAAACCGGAAGTGAATATCTTCGCCCTGGCGGACGCTGTGGGCAAGAAAGACGCATTCAGATCATGGTCTATATATAGACAGGCGATCGACGGGGGAGCCGAACCCGAAGCCCTCATCGGCATGATGTTCTGGAAGGCGAAATCAGTCGCGGACAAGGTGCTCGCGAAAGAGCTCATCGTCCTGTATCACGAAGGCCATCGGGGAAGGAGGGATCTCGAGTTGGCGACGGAAAAACTTTTGCTTACGATCGGACGCTAGGGATTTTTTTAAACTGTGCGCCCACTTGGAGTCGAACCAAGGACCCACTCCTTAAAAGGGAGTTGCTCTACCAGCTGAGCTATGGGCGCGAGTGAGAAGCGCGGGACAAGCCAGCTTGTCCCGTGACTTCGAACGAAGCGCCCCAACGAGCGAAGCGAGTATGGGCGCAACGTACCGGAATTGAATTGATAACGAACGCTTGACAGAGTAACACAAAACACGGTTTCTGCAATTTTAAGCTAGGGGGCAAGCTAGCGCGTGCCCAGATTCATTTTCTGGATCTCCGTTTGAATTTGCTGAGATTCTCGCTGTGCATGGGTAAGCTCCTCTTTGTGATGTCTTATCTCATCTTCATCGTGCTTTTCTTCGGCGATCATCTTGTCGAGCTCGGCCTTTTTTTGGGCAACCAGTTTGTCGAGCTCAGCTTGTTTCTGATGGATCGTCTGCTTGAGGTGCATGAGGTGAGGCTCCTCCGTTCTTAGCTCAGACTGATGTTTGGCTATCTCGGTACGGATCTCCTGCGCAAGGCGCCCCATCTCTGACTGACTGTGTCCTGTATTCATATTAGAAGTTTATATTGCCAGATCGAACGCGAACATTCCGGCACCGGTGAAGATGAGGGAGATGGCCATGACAAGAAGCAAGACATAATAATTGATGCCGTCGCTGAAGAGCGCCTTTTCTTTTGCCTTGAACACGAGCTTGATGAGGAGGATGAGGGCGTTGAGCATCGCTGCGAGCTGGGTGTAGAGGCCGATCACCAGAAAGACGGAGATGAATATCTCGAGGATGCCGTATCTCACGCTGTTCGAGCCGGAGCTTGTGCCGCGCTTCATGACTTTGAGGTAGCCGAAGTAGGCGAGAGTTATGCCGAGGAGGACGCGGATGATAAAGGGCCCTGCTTGCCTATAGGTGAGGAGCGATGGGAATAGTGATAGCATAGGGCCATGATAGCAAGAAAAAGGGAAATTTTCCTCCTGCTCGACAACATCCGCAGCGTGCATAATGTCGGCTCTATTTTCCGCACGGCTGAAACAGCGGGCATTTCACACATATATTGCCTGGATACGACACCGGTGCCTATAGATCGTTTCGGCAGGAAGCGCAGCGATTTCGCCAAAGTGGCCCTGGGCGCGGAAAACATGATCCCTTGGGAGCATATTCCTGAAGCGGGGACACTGCTCAAAAGCCTCAAGAAGGATGGGTTCGAAATAGTCGCTCTGGAACAAAATGAAAGATCGGTGGATTATAAAATGGTCGAACTCAAATGCTCGAAGGTTCTCGTGATCCTCGGCAATGAAGTTGAAGGGGTTTCCAAAGACCTCCTGAAATCCGCGGATGTGGTTGCGGAAATTCCTATGCAGGGCGACAAGGAATCTTTGAATGTATCAGTGGCCGCGGGGATCTTCCTATACCGGCTTTTTGACCGCTGATATTTTAGCTACCGGTCTTTTTGCTTTTGCCGGCTGACGCCCGAGTATCTTCTGATGCGTGTCGCAGAAATGCGCGCTGCGCCCGCCCACCACTTTGCGGATGATCATTCCCGGACAGCCAGGCTTGTCGCATTTCTTGCCGGCTCGCCTGTATGCGCGGTGCTGCTCCTGGAACTTGCCGCGTTCGCCGTCGATGTTGCGGTAGTCGGACATGGAGTCGCCGCCGAAGTCGATGCCTTTCTTCAGGACCTGCAGGGTCGAGGCGTAGAGCTTCTTCAGAAGGAGATCGGGGATATTCCCGACTCGCTCTTCCGGATGGAGCCCTGCGCGCCAGAGGGCTTCGTCGCTGTAGATATTGCCCACTCCTGCGATGACGCTCTGATCCATGAGGACTGTCTTCACGCGTCCAGTCGGCCTGCGCTGCAGGCGATCGCGAAATACCTCGAACGTGAATGTCTTCTCCAGGGGGTCGGGACCGATGTGCTCCAGATGGATGGTTTTTTCAAGATCGGCATCGGCGATAAGGGTGACCTTGGCGAATTTGCGCATGTCGGAGAGCACGACATTCTTGCTGTTGGAAAAAGTGAGCACGAAATGTATGAAGCGGTTGAACGGGTCTGACAGGGAGGCGCGTTCGCCGGGAGCAGGCGTCCATGGATCGCGGGCCTTCGTCCCGTCGAATGCATACGATCCGTACATTACATGGCCGGTCATCTTCATATGGATCAGAATGGTGGAATGCGACGCGCCTTTCTGTATGCGTATCAGGATGTTCTTGGCTTTTCTGTCGACTTGGATAACGCGCGCGCCAGCGATCTGTTTCCTGAAAAAAACAAAATACGGAGCGTCTTTGATGGAGTCTTTGCCTTTGTGGAATGAGCTGCCGTAGTCGGTCCAGGCATCTTTTATGGTGAGGCCGCTTATGCGGCGGTTGAGGCCCTGTACGGTCGTCTGCACTTCGGGGAGTTCGGGCATACCCACAGTAAAGGCGAAAGCGGTCATGTATGCAAGTGGTATACTGATCGCATGAAGTACCTTCTCGCTACGTTTTTTACGCTCACTGCTTTCGGCATCCCGGCCGTGGCGACATACTATCCGACACAGACAAATGCAGTCATGTCAGTCATCGGGTCTGCAGGCAACGAGGCGGCAGCAGTCGCGGCATGGGGAAGCTTAGGCAAGAATGAAAAAGATATTGACGCGAACTCCGAAGCGGACATTGTACCGCAAGAGCAAGCCGAGACGTCCCAGCCCTCGGATATCTCAGAAGAGGAGCGGAATATCTTTCCGCCTCGGCCGATCTAGACTGTTTTTTCCAGTTCCTCGCGGGCGATCGCGCTGTCGCTCCATGGAGTTTTCGTGCCTCGAGGCCCCATGATGTAGGGGTCCGTGCCTTTGCCTGTGATGAGGACGATGTCGTCAGGGTGTGCGAGCGAGATCGCTCTCCGGATCGCTTTCCGCCGGTCCATGAGGATGATCGGCTGATGCGCGGTCACGCCTGCCGCAACATCCGCAGCTATCTTATTCGGATCCTCATCGTATGGATCTTCGTCCGTGAGGATCACTTCGTCGCAATAGAGATCCGCGAGCCGGCCCATCTCAGCGCGCTTCCAGGAATCTCTGCCTCCGCCCGTACCGCCGAGGATGGCGATGAGTCGCTGCTTGCTTCGAGTTGCGGTCGCATCGGGTCTGAATACCTTATAGAGTTTTTCAAGCGAGTCAGGAGTGTGGGCGTAGTCCACAACGACGGTGAAATTCTGGCCTGCATCCACTTTTTCCACGCGCCCCGGGATGTCGCTAAATGAGCTCACTGCTTCAGCGATGACTTCCGGCGATACGTTCTCGCTCGAGGCGCAGGTCGCCGCAGCAAGGATATTATAGAGATTGAAAAGGCCGGAAAGAGGGGAGCGCATAGTTCTGCCGCCGAAGGTGAATTCAATGCCTTCGGTTTTTATCTCATACGGCTCTGCATCTTTTGCGGAGTATCTGATCTTGCGGTCTGCGGCGCACGCCAGGAATGTCGCAGCCTCGGCGTCATCAGCGTTGATGATAAGAGTTGTCTTCTTGCCGGAGCGCTTCATGTTTTGGGCGATCGAGAGCTTGGCGAGCACGTATTTTTCGTATGAGCCGTGAGCCTCGATGTGTTCCGGCGAAAGATTGGTGAACACGAGCGTGTCGAGGGCGATGAACCGGTGGCGATAGAGAAGCGCGCCCTGGGACGTCATCTCGACGACCATGTAGGCGCAGTCGGCGTCCACCGCCTGCCGCAGGAGCTTCTGCATGACGAATCGACCGGGCATGCTCATTTTGTGAAGATTCCTGGTCGAGGTTTCGCCCACCTTGAATCGGATGGTATTGGAAAGCGCGGTCTTATATCCGGCGCGTTCTAGGATGGCGTTTATGATCTCGACGGTCGAGCTTTTGCCCTTGGTTCCCGTGACGGCTATGACCTTGATGTGGCGTGAAGGAAAGCGGTACCAGATGGCGGCTGCCAGGGAGAATATCCAGTGATAGGGCCGCTGAAGGGTCGAGAAGATGCTCTGAGGGATCAGGCGGCGGATGGAGCCCAGGAGTTTCTCATTCATCCCGCAATTATGGACTATTTCGAAGACCCGCACAAATAAGGGCGATAGTGCCGGCACAAGCCGATGTGATTGACTTACGTGTTTTCGAATGGTACGACTAAAAGGAATAGTAGGAACAGCACATTAACGTTTTGAACAATGACAATTGAAAAAGATCCAATACTGAGTCAGTATCTGACGCATGTCAGAAATTATGTGATACCACCCACCGATGGAACCAGAGTTATCTCCAAAGAAGAGGAAGTCTTCACTGGCGGCATCGATGGTACCTATGACAATTACGAGGGAACAAGTTATCCGGCTCCGCCGACAAAAGCGAAAGCAGTTTCGCTCTACGATGTATCCGGGAATGAGGAGCTCCAGAAAATTCTGAAGCAACTATTTCCTTCTGCGCCTTCGTTGAAAGATGCGTCGCTGACTGAACATCAAGTCATCATGCTTATAGAAGAGCAGCAGGCTTCTCTTGAGCTTGATACGTACGCTACATTCTTTGTGGTAGAGATCAAGCAGGATTACTACCTGCATCAAGTGCGGAATTCTTCGCCAGGCATGCCAAAAGTGTCAGCGAGCGATTGCGACCTTCAGGAGGCTCGCTGCGAAGAAGGTTTTCGCCGGCGTCTGGTTTTACCCAATCGATAGGAGTCGAACGTCTCATGCAATCCCTGACCATACGGTCGGGGATTTTTTATTTGTCGAAGATTTATTTGCCCAAAAGCCTGAGAGCGGCTTTGACCTTGGCGCCGGTGTCGGAGATATCGGAAGGAATCCTCTTGAGCGATTCGCGGGATTCGTCCGCATCGTATCCGAGAGCCTTGAGGGCTTCGATGGCGTCGAGATCGCTCGACATGCCAGCGGCCATCTCTCCTCCTTCGCTCGCTGCGATGATGCCCATCTTGTCCTTCAATTCCAGGACGATCTTCTCAGCTGTCTTCCTGCCGATGCCGGAAACTTTCACGAGGTGCGCCGTCGAGCCGGTGCGGATGGCGCCGGCGAGGGTATCGCTCGAGACGAGAGACAATATATTGAGCGCGGACTTGGGGCCGATGCCCGAGACGCCGATGAGGAGCTCGAAGAAGTCCTTGTCCTTCTTGGCCAGGAATCCGTACAGATCGAGCGCGTCTTCGCGCACGGCGAGATAGGTCCAGAATTTGGATTCGGTGCCGGTCTTGAGCTGGTGGAGGGCATCGGAGGTCGTGAATACCTTATAGCCGAGGCCGTTGATGTCGACGACGGCATAATTGCCGCCGAGGTCCGAGATCATGCCTTTTATCTGCGCTATCATGCCGGAATCATAGCATTTCTTTACTTTTGGAGCATGATGTGATAATTTCTTCCTACATATGCCGATAACTTCTTCAGCCAAAAAGGCCCTCCGTGCTTCCAAGAAAAAGCGCGTCTTCAATGTCCGCCGCAAGGGTGCAGCAGAAAAGGAGCTCAAGGCTTTCAGGAAGCTCGTTGCCGCCAAGGACAAGTCCGGCGCGGAAAAAAATCTCCCTGGTCTCTACCAGGCTCTCGACAAGGCCGTTAAAACCAATTTCCTCAAGCCGAACGCAGCGAGCCGTCTCAAGTCGCGTGCAGCGGCGGCTCTCAAAAAGCTCGCTTAGGTATATCTAGCTCGGCGCTCTGCGCCGGCTTCGGCTATAATAGGGGAGCGCCATATGCCCTCGTCGTTCAATGGATAGGACGCAGGATTGCGGATCCTGCAATGTAGGTTCGATTCCTACCGGGGGCACACTTTAATAACATCGCGCTCGATATTGGAGTTATAATCACCATATGTGCGGAATATTTGCATATACTGGTAAAAAAGATTCAGTACCCATCCTTCTCGATGGCCTGACCTCCCTCGAATACCGCGGCTATGATTCGGCGGGTATTTTCGTCGCTGCTTCGGGCGCCATCAAGGCAGTCGGGGCAGTGAATAACCTCAAGGCAAAGCTTCCGGCCACGCCCATCCGCGGCATGAGCGGCATCGCGCACCTGCGCTGGGCCACGCATGGCGAACCGACAGAGGCCAACGCCCATCCCCATCACGACTGCCAGGAAGACATCTGGGTCGTCCACAACGGCATCATCGAGAACTTCAAGGAGCTCAAGGCCAAGCTCATCTCACTCGGCCATACATTCATGTCATCGACCGACACGGAAGTTCTGGCGCATCTCATCGAGCATCACCTCAGGGAGAAGAAGGATCTTGAAAAAGCCGTCATCGCGGCCTTGAACGATGTGGAAGGCACGTACGGCATCGCGGTCTCCTCGAAGCACGAGCCGGAGAAGATCATCGCCGCCCGCCTCGGCGCGCCCATCGTGCTCGGCATCGGCGAGAACGAGAATTTCATCGCATCTGACCCGACGCCTATCCTGCGCCATACGAAGAACGTGATCTATCTCCGAGACGGAGAAGTCGCGGTCATCACGCCTTCGTCTCACCACATCTATACGCTTGATAGCGTACGAGTGGAGCGCGACGAGGAGATCATCGACTGGGATGTCGAGCAGGTCCAGAAGAACGGATACGACCACTTCATGATGAAAGAGATCATGGAAGGCCCGGAAGTCATCGTCAATACGACGCGCGGACGCCTCATTACTGATGAAGGTCTCTCCAAGCTCGGCGGCCTCGAGATGGTGGCCGAACGCCTGCGCCTCATGAACCGCATCATCGTCGTCGGCTGTGGTACCGCATACTATGCCGGCCTTGTCGGGGAATATATGCTCGAAGAATATGCGGGCATTCCTGTCGAAGTAGAAGTGGGGTCTGAATTCAGGTACAGGAAGCCTCTCATAGACGAGCACACTATCCTTCTCGCCATCTCGCAGTCAGGCGAGACAGCCGACACGCTCGAAGCCATTCGAGAAGCTAAGCGCAAAGGCGCCCTCACGCTCGGCATCGTGAACTGCGTAGGTTCGACCATCGCCCGCGAGACGGATGCTGGCATATATAATCACGCCGGACCCGAGATGGGTGTCGCCTCGACGAAGGCGTTCGTGTCCCAGCTCACTGCCTTGGCCCTCCTCACGCTCTTCCTCGGACGCCAGCGCCAGATGTCGCTCTCGGTAGGGAAGCGCATCGCCGAAGAGATCAAGGCTCTTCCGGAAAAGATCCAGACCATTCTCGCTCAGAAGGATGCCATCCGCGCTATCGCGGAAAAATACGCGGGCTCGCGCGACTTCCTCTACATGGGGCGAAAATATAATTATCCGATCGCCCTCGAAGGCGCCCTCAAGCTCAAGGAAGTCTCCTACATCCACGCCGAAGGGTATGGCGCAGGCGAAATGAAGCATGGCCCGCTGGCGATGATCGACGAAAAATTCCCGACTATGGCCATCGCGCTTTCCGACAGCGTATATCAAAAGATGACTTCGAACATCCAGGAAATAAAAGCGCGCAAAGGCAAAGTCATCGCCATCGCGACGGAAGGGAACGAAGAGATCCGCGATCTGGCTGACGACGTCATCCACGTGCCGAAGACCATAGAGATGCTCTCGCCGATCCTTACAATCGTGCCTCTCCAGCTTTTTGCATATTACTTTGCCGTGAAAAACGGACAGAACGTCGACCGCCCGCGCAATCTCGCGAAATCGGTGACGGTGGAATAGATAGAATTTTAGCAGGACTAGAATCCCAGCCTCTCAAGGACTCTTTTCAGGAGGTGTTCGTGATGCTCGACTTCGGCGATGTACTTGAGGAGGACCGCGCGCACTTCTTCGGGATCGACTTCATCGATATACATGATGATGTACGGCATGAAGAGCTTGCGGGACTTCAGGATGATCTTGGGTGGGAATTCGTCGTGGGGGATCCAGAAGGAGTCGAGCGACAAGAAGGGATACAGGGTGAGATCCGACATGATGCCTCTGTCGTTGATCTCGTGGTGGACGGTGTGAGGCGGATGAGAGGCGTGCAGGACGAGGGCGACCGCGCCGACGACCACGAAGATGCCGGTGATGATCTCGCCGAAGAGGAGGGCGACCACTGCAAGGGCGAGCGTGATAAGTCCGACGGCCCAATACCAGTCGGGACGTTTTTCTGTGTAGAGGTGGGCGGGTGCGTCCCAGAATATGAGAGGTTCGGTGGCCATTGCGGAAATTATAGCATTTCTCGCACCAGTGGCATGTGTACAGTGGTATAATTCATTATATGAAAACAACAGGACTTTCGGGAAATGAGATATATTGCCTCGACAAAATAGGCTATAAGGCTGGCGATATCGTGGTCGGGAACAGCGTCCATTCGCTGGGCCTCGCGAGGAGCATCGGCTCGGGCTTCCGGGCTATAGTCGGCGGCGAGATAGTGCAATTCACCAAGCTCATCGAGGAAGGAAGAGCTGCTGCGCTGGGCAGAATGGAGAAAGAGGCGAAGGATCGCGGTGCAATTGGGATCACCGGCGTCACGAGCGAGCTCGTGTTCCATTCAGGCAACATAGAATTCCTCTCCGTCGGCTCATCGCTCCATACCAAGGGAAATACTCAGGGAAAAGAACAATACAAGTTCAGCACGTCGGCCGACGGCCAGGATCTGTATGTGCAGGAGAATGCAGGCTACGTGCCAAAGAAATTCGTCTTCGGCAATGTTGCGTACTCGATCGGCATCACGAGGGGCATCGTAGGCGCCTTCAAGACTCTGGTGCGCGGAGAGATCCGCGAGTTCTCGAATATATTCAACAAGACCCGCCACCTCGCCCTCGAACGCATCGTCGCTGAGGCGCGCGCCGAAGGCGCCAACGCAGTCGTGGGCATCGAGACGACCATCCTGCCGCTCATGGGAAGGAACCTCCAGGAAATGCTCATGATCGGAACCGCTGCTCATAACCCTTCGCTGCCTCAGGGCGATATCGTCACGAGCGACCTTACGCCGCAGGAAATGTGGAATCTCAACAAGATGGGCTACGCGCCGGTCAAACTCCTTCTTGGCACCTCCGTGTATTCTCTCGGCTTCATCGGCGGCCTGACCTCATTTGTGAAGTCGTTCGTAAAAGGGGAGATCCCCGAATTGTCCAAGCTCATCTATGAGGCGCGCGAAAATGCGTTGGCTATCCTGAATAAGGAAGCCGATGCCATAGGCGCCGATGAGATCGTCGGCGTAAAGACCTACGTCTATCAGCTTGGAAGCGGCCTCATCGAATTCTTGGCCATCGGCACGGCTGTGAAGAAAGTCGAAGGCCTCACGAGCCAGAGCACCGAGCTCATACCTCAGGCATTCACTCAGGATTGGGACACGTTCGTGAATACAGCCGAATTCAATTTTGGAGTCGAGCTCAATAAGGGGAAATAAATCCGATCAGCTTCCTTTCTAGTGCGGATGGGGTGAGATTCGAACTCACGGCCCCCTTGCGAGGGCGACGGTTTTCAAGACCGTTGCCTTAGACCGCTCAGCCACCCATCCCTTGGTCCAGTCACGCCATGATAGTGCAAAACCTGTGGCTTCGCAATGATTTCATGGTATCGTGATCTTCATGAGAATCATGGGCATCGACTATGGATCCAAGCGCGTAGGCATCGCCGTCTCGGATGAGGGGGCGGAATTCGCCCTGCCGTTCGCAGTCATTCCGAATAATGCCGACCTTGCATCTGAAATAGTCGAGATCGCCCGCGAGAATCAGATCGAGGAGCTGGTGATGGGGGAGTCGCGGAAGGACGACATGAGCGCGAATGCGATTCTGCCCGCCACGCTCGCCCTCAAGAAGGTCCTGGAGGCGCACAAGTTCACGGTCCACATGGAGCTTGAATTCATGACCTCGGTCGCCGCAGAACGCTTCCAGGGGAAAAATGATAAGATCGACGCATCGGCGGCGGCGCTCATCCTGCAGAGCTTCCTCGATACGCGCCGAAGCAAGGCCTAGTCTTAATTCACTCGTTCACTCTTTTTATACAATTCCCATGATCACATTCGATGATTTTAAAAAGGTAGAGATCCGCGCCGGCAAGATACTTTCGGCCGAGAAGATCCCCGACACTGACAAGCTCCTGAAGCTTTCCGTGGATTTTGCCGAGACGAAGGAGTCAGTGAATGAGGCGGGTGAGAAAACATCAGTGCCCGCTCAGCGTCAGATCGTCTCGGGCATCTCGATGTATTTTCCGGACCCAGCGACGCTCGTGGGGAAGACCTGCATGTTCGTCACGAATCTCGAGCCGCGCGTGATCAAGGGCTTCGAATCGAACGGCATGCTTTTCGCGATCTCGGATGAAGCCGGCAACTTCTCCATTCTTGAGCCGAACAGCTCCATCAAGCCGGGCACGCTCGCAAAATAAGGTGTAAAATAACTTGCAAAATAATCCTATCACCACTAATCTCATCCATATGCTGTCATTCATCCACACAATCACGAACCCGCAGGCCATCATCTCCACATTCGGGCTGATCGGCGTCATCGTCATCATCTTCCTCGAGACAGGATTCTTTTTCGGCTTCTTCTTCCCGGGAGATTCGCTTCTTTTCACTGCGGGCCTTCTCGCGTCGCAGGGGTACATGAATGTAGCACTGCTTTTTCTAGGGGCTTTCGTCGCGGCCGTGCTCGGAGATTCGGTAGGCTATTCGTTCGGCAGGAAAGTGGGTCCGAGCATGTTCACCCGCGAAGATTCCGTCCTCTTCAACAAGAAGCATATCGCGCGTGCTCAGCATTTCTATGAAATATACGGCGCCAAGGTGCTGATCCTGGCCAGATTTATGCCGGTCGTGCGCACGTTCGCTCCCATCGTCGCTGGAATAGGGAACATGAAGTATCGGACATTCCTCGTATACAACGTCCTCGGCGGACTCCTTTGGACCGGCCTCATGGTCGGCCTCGGATACGGCTTCGGAGCGACGCTGACTAAGATGGGCATCGATCCCGACAAATATCTCCTGCCCGTCATCGGCCTTATCATCGTGATCTCCATTTTGCCGGCGATCAGGGAGATTCTCAAAAAGAAGCCTGTGGTATAATTACCGCATGCTTGCTTCCTCGCCGTTTTTCAAGCTCTTCCCGCCGCCTAAATTCCTCCTGATGCCGCATGCGGGGCTCGATATTTCCGACGATGCAATCTCCTGCATCGCCTATAGCGGCTCGCGCCACAACAAAAAGCTCGCCACGTACGGACGAATGGATCTGCCGCCGGGCCTCATCGACGGGGGAGACGTGAAGGACGAGAAGGAATTGGCGTCGCGCCTCACCGAATTCGTGAAAAGCCACGGCCTCAGCTACGTGAAGGTCTCGATCCCCGAGGAAAAGTCGTATCTCTTCGGCACCGAAGTCCCCTCGGGAGAATTCGATGCCATCGAGCAGAACATAGAGTTCAAGTTGGAAGAGAACGTGCCGCTCTCCGCACCTGATGCTCTTTTTTATTTCGATCTCATTCCCGCCTCGACTGCGACCGGCGCCCTGAGGGCGAACGTCTCGGTGGTGCCGCGGACATATATCGAGCGGTACGTCGCGCTTCTCAAGGGGGCAGGCCTGCGCCCGCTCGCATTCGAGGTCGCACCGAAGTCCATCGCCCGCGCCACCGCATTGCCGGGCTCATACGACACCCGGCTCATCATTCACGTCATGAATCGGAAGACGGGCATATATATAGTATCGGGCACAGTGGTCAATTTCGCTTCGACGGTCGGCGTCGGGGGAGAGGATCAGGATCCGCAGGCTTTGTCCGCAGCCGTTGCCGCGCTCGCGAAGGAGATCGACCGCGTCCAGTCATATTGGTCTTCCCATGGCACCGGCCAGATCGTGCATGAGGTGCTTCTTGCAGGCCGCAATTCGCCGGCATTCGAGGCGGCGTGCGAGCATATCAAGAATGATCACCCGCTCTCGGTCCGCGTCGCGGACATCTGGCAGAATGCGTTCAATGTCGACCGCTACCTTCCGCCTATCTCGCGCGAAGAATCGCTCGGGTACGCTGTGGCGGCAGGATTGGCGCTTGACCCGTCCGCGGGAGATTAAATCATGAGACACCGACTTATCCCAGTTGAAGAGCGCCGCTTGATGCACCGCGAATACTATATGCGGCTGGCGATCGTGTCCGTATGCGCGCTCGCTGTCGCAGTGACGGCCGGTGCGATCGCGCTCTTTCCCGCGGATATCCGCGCCCGCGCTGCCGACAACGCCGCGCTCCAGGCTGTGGCCGCGGCAAGGAAGAACAGCGGCCTTTCCGACCTCAATCAGGCAGAGCAGCAGCTCAGCCAGGGCCGCACGCTCCTCGCTGCCCTCCAGACTGATGCTTCGCAGGCCCGATTCTCCGCGGTGATACGCTCCATCGTGAATATACATTCTCCGGTGATGATATCCTCATTCGCCATGGGCAGGGCGGGATCGAGCACGGTCGATGTCACTCTCCAGGGAATAGCTCCGACCAGGAATGATCTTCTGGCATTCAAGGGCCGGCTCGAAGCCCTGAGCCCTGGCTCGACCGTGGATCTGCCGATCTCGACGCTGGCCAAGAACGCCAACATATCCTTCTCGCTCAAGCTAACCGAACCGCTCAAATGAACCACACCTCTCCAATCCGCTACGGCATGCTGCTCGTCTCGTTAGGCGCCCTCGTCCTTTCGATCGGGCTGTATGCGTATTTCTATCATGACACTCTGACGCTCACGAGCCGGGCGGTCGCCGCGAGGGATGCGGCGGCCGGGGAAGGCGACCGCGAGAACCAGGGCAAGGCCATCAAGGCTCTTGCGAGTACCACTGCCGACTCGCGCGCAAGGCTCGCCACGCTCTTCGTGCCTGCCGACGATGCGGTATCATTCATCCAGGACATGGAATCGATCGGGCGCACGTCCGGGGCGACGGTCTCCATCGCCTCGATAGGGGAGAACTCGACGGCCAGCGCGGCCAAAGGCTCGGTCGGCTCCATCAATGCGCACATCACAGTCGCAGGCCCGTGGAGCTCGGTCATGAATGCGGTCGAGCTCTTCGAAGTCCTCCCGTACAAGATCAGGATCGATCGCCTGATCCTCAACACCTCCATCGAAGCTGCAGACAGATCAAAGCCGGCAGCTAGGAGCTGGCAGGCGTCCTTCGATATCTCAGCGGCGACCATCATATAATCCTATGAACAGCATCACCTCAATCAGCAAAGATTCCACGGCATCGGCCAGAAAGGCCCCGAAAAAGCAGCTGCCTCCTGTTCCGCGCGAGCGCCTCACCCATCAGGTCCAGCGAAGCCCGTATCTCGACTGGCTCATCATCCTCGGCGTATCGGTCTCGATCGCCCTCGTGCTTGTAGGCGTAGGCGTCTCCGTGTATCTTGGCACAGGGGCCAGGCTGTCTGCGCCGAGCTCGAATACGCCGCGGAGTACAAAAGCCGCCTTTAGCGCGGCCGTCCTCCAGCAGACGCTGGCGGATTCCGACGCCAGAGCCGCCGAAGCAGCCGCGCTCAGCAAGAGCTATAGCGCCCCAAAGGATCCATCCCTCCCGTAGTTCAATGGATAGAACAGCGGACTTCTAAGCCGTTGATGTTGGTTCGATTCCAACCGGGAGGACAATGTGAGGAGTGTATAACCTGTGTACTACTCAAATTCTACCCCATTTGTTTAATGGTATAATTTGACTTGGTCAAATTATTTATTAGTAGTTAAGTATTTTCGAAATATCATGAAAACTACGCACGTAATCTCTTTTATCCTCGTCGCCATCGGAGGCCTCAATTGGCTTCTCATCGGCCTTTTCAACTGGGGAGTGGCCGATCTCGTAAGCGCCCCTGTCGCTAAGATCATCTACATCCTCGTAGGCCTCGCCACGCTCGTCCTCATCTTCACTCACAAGAAGAACTGCAGGATGTGCGGCGATTC
>JAQBQT010000003.1 GCA_028286835.1 Candidatus Parcubacteria bacterium | reverse complement strand
GTTGTACCTGGTGCAAAATCACCTTCAAGTCCGGATTGTGTAAGACGTGACCATGTAGAAATATCCGGATCACAAATTATAAAAGGGCCATCTGCTGAATTCTCAGACTCGCCAGTTATTTCTTGATCTAAGCGACGTTGTGTCTGAGATCGTAGATCTTTCCAAGCACCACCAAAAACAATGAATAATTTATAACCTTCATCAGCAGCACGAGCAATGAGAGCAGCCATCATTGCTGTCTTGCCGCTTTGAATATGTCCTACAACGAGACCGCGACTTTGAAATTCATCTGTTGCATAGGGTTTTGGCAATCGCTTTACAAGATCAAGAGAAGTTTCTGTCAGTGTTTCGACTATTGATTTTGAGCGACCCTTAACCTCGATAAGGTATTGTCGAAGTGCACCGAAATACTGTTGCATTGAATCTGTGCCAGGATTGCAAAGAGGAATCTGTCTCGATTTATCGATGATAAGATCGGGTGCTGAGATTTCGAGTGGTGGAGCAAAATACTTTAAGACCTGATCCTTTAAATGCAAAGGAATGCCCGCCTCCTCAATGGAGGCTTCGATAGATTTCCCTTGTTTGGAAATCAAAAACTCGATTATTGTTATTGCGTCTGAAAGAGTTTTTATAGTCATATATTTCTATAAATCTTTTTCAGTTCCTTGATCGGTATATTTGTAGGAGCTATTTTTTTATCGTGTACCGCTTCAAGTAATGCCAAAGTTGAAAGACACATCTTTCTCAAAGATTCCTTGTCTCCCGATCTTAACTGAAAAACAGCCGACAACTCATGACCATCCGGAATAGAAAGTGTTATTTCTCCAGTTTTCTTATTTTCAGCAATTTCAAACTTCTTACCAACACTATGTGAGAATTTGAGCGGGCCAATACTCACTGATGATGCAGGTTCGGGTATTGGTTCAATATCTCTAAAAGTAGGAGTCGATAATGTACTGTGATGAGTTGTAGCCACAGGTATTCTTCTATAACGTGTATTGGCTACTTTCATCCATGCCGTAAGATGTTTTGCAATTTTTTCCCGCAAATCATCGGGAACTTTTGCTTTCATTTTTGTAACATTTATTGAAAACGCTTGATCAAGTTCATTTGAGAAATCTACGGCCACACGAAGCAACTTGAGATGTTCGTCTACTGCCCTCATACGGCTCCACCCACCAGCCTGAAGAAGACGGTTGTTGCGATAAAAATAGAAGCCCTGTTGTTGATTCCAGTTCTTTGGACCAGATGCATCTCTCCAAGCTTCAGTGGAAGAAAATTCATCTTCGCGAGGAAGAACAAATGGGCTTATAGTGATAGTCTCTTTTACTTTAGTACTATCTGACAGCTGGAAAGTGAGGTTGATACCAACAATATCAAGCTCTTTAGTTTTTTCTGTACGGCAGAATGGATCCCAAGGTACAAGTTTCTCTCCGCACACATAGATATCCAGCTTACGTCTTCCAGTCACTGTGCCCTGCATGAATCTATGAAAAATCATGCGAAGGTGGCTACTAATTTCATTTATAAGACGTGCCATTTGCTTCTCACGCTCGTTGGCATTATCTGAAGACAGCATCGGAAGTGATTCATCGAGCTTTTCCCATAAAACCACAGTGCCGTGTTCCCGAACAACCTCTTGGTTTAAAAGTTTGCTTTCCCAATCTTTAAATTCGTCTTCTGAAGGGATGAGCAAATCCCACTCGTCACTCTTATAGACATGATCGAGGTCCCAGCGCATACAATTTCGACGTGGACGTGCATCACCACTTGATTTTGCCTTCGAGGAAACTGTCAGCTTACGACACTGACTCAATGAAGCCGTCTTTAAGCCAAGACCGTATTTCCCCAAGTCACCTTCAGCGTATTCTTGGAAACTGCCAAAACGCATCGCTTCATGGAGATTGTCCTTATCCATACCTTTTCCGTTGTCAGCAATATAAATTAGTGCAGGTCTTGAACCTTCTTTTGGAAGGATGTCTATATATATTTCCGAAGCATGTGCAGTAACACTGTTATCAACAAGATCGGCGATGGCGGTGCTGCAGTCATAACCCATATTTCGAAGGCTCTCAATTAAGCGCTTCGCACCAGGGTTTGTCTTAAGCACTTTCATGGGCTAAAGACTACAGTAGTTAGAGGTATTTTACCAACTCACTTGCAATAATCTTTGAAAGTAAGGGTGGAACAGCATTTCCGATTTGTCGGTACTGTGATCCTCTATTGCCTTCAAATTTATAATCATCTGGAAAAGTCTGCAATCTTGCGGTTTCGCGTACCGTTAAAGACCTATTTTGCTTTAGATCTGGATGAATATAAAAATGTCCATCTTTTGAAATATGAGCAACAACCGTATGTGATCCTTTTGTTGAGAAGTCTACTACCTTGAACCTATCAAGAAATCCCGTTTCATTTTTGTGATTCTTAAGCCTTTTTGGCAAATCATTATACTTAATATTTTCACCGTTATTTTTTGCCAAGACACCCAATCTATATATTTCTAAATCTCTCAAATTATTTGGTCGAGCGGCATGATCCATCAGAACATTTATTCTGGAGTTGGAGATGCCAATCTTTTTTAGAAGTTTATTTTCAGTTTTGAAATTTTCTACAATTTTTTTCCCCTCCCCAGCTTGAATTTTAGGAAGGTCAGTAAAAAATTCACTGGTTATATAATCTCGATTACTTTTTGGAAAAAAAGGATACTGTTCTAGTTTTGATTCCGAACTCCATCCAACAAGAATTATCCTTTTGCGATTTTGAGGTACACCATAATCTACAGCATTAACAACTCTATAATCTGTAGTATAACCTGCATCCTTCATAAGCTTTCTCATGTCAGCTAAGTATTTACCCTTTCCAGCACTTTGCAGTCCAGGAACATTTTCAAAGACAAAAATTTTGGGCTTAAATGCTTTTAGAAATTCTATATAATATTTATAGAGAAAATTGCGATCATCACGTCGCATTCCGTGTTGATCTCTAGCACGACCTATATACGAATATGCCTGACATGGCGGACCGCCCACGACGATATCGAGTTTTTGTCCTCCCAATCTAATTTTTATTTCTTGGATAAGATCCAGATAATTATCACCGTCCACTTTTGCACATATAACAGAATCTCGCTCTCTTTGAAGGCTATATTTTTCAATAATCTCATCTCGTGTCATTTTGCCAAGAATATATTTTTTATACTCTGAAATTTTCCCCATCTTATCTAAGGCATGAAATATCATTCGTGTAGCAAGAGAGTCACACGCATTTTTATCCATTTCAATATGTCCCACAATTTCACACCCGGCTTTTATAAAACCCTCTGATAGTCCACCAGCTCCTGCAAACAAGTCAAGCACTTTGGGTTTCTTACCCTCAACACTCTTTGAGCGAAGACCTCCTATGTTATAGGAAGGCTTTTGTGAAGCGCTAAGAGCATCTAACATAAGTACATTATCTCTTAAATTCTATCCAAAATCCAACATTTAAAATAATGCCTATGATACTGATATTCTTGAACGCCGTATTCAATTTACTTCCCCATCTCAAGCACCTCATCAATCCTAATCTGCTTCACGAATTCTGGCACGTGGCTGACCAATATCATAGCCCCCTCATACGAATCTAGCGCCTTTGCGATCACCGGAAGATGGCGGAAATTGATATGGTTCGTAGGTTCATCCAAAATAAGAAGGCCGGGCTTCTGCAAGACGAGGCGGGCAAAGGCCACAAGACCTTTCTGGCCCTCGGACAATGAACCGATGCGCGTATGGATGGCATCGGCGCTGATGAGGAAGCTCGCGGCGGTGGCGCGCAGCTCGGTCTCGACGAGGTGGCCGGACGAAGCGCGGATGATCTTCTCGAGCGACTGATACACGGTGTCATTGAAATCCATCATGGAAAAATCCTGGCGGTAGTAGCCGACGCGGATGCCATCTGCGATCTTGATGCCATTCACAGCCTCCTTCGTATTCATGGACGCGACGCCGTCGGTGACGATCTTCTCGAGGAGGGTCGACTTGCCGATGCCGTTCGGGCCAGACAGGATGAGGTGCATTTTCTTGCGGAGCCTGATGTTGCACTCGAGCGTGACGGGCTTGTGGGTCTTCGGGCTGATCATGCTGTACGACGAGAGAGTGATGACATCGCCGACGATATCGGGCTGGGCCGGAATGTGGAACTGCTTGATGGTCTTGTCCTCCTTCCTCACATCCACCATCTCGCTCTCGAGCTCCTCGGCCACTTCGCGCATGCGCTTGGCCACGAGACGCATCTGGCCTCCTTTCATAGCGAACATGTTGGCCTGGTCCTTCTTGGCCTGGATCTCCTTGGCGCGGCGGGCATTATCCATGTTCTCCTTCTCGATGCGGGCCGAGATCTGGTCCACCACGTCCTTATAGTCGCCGACATACTGCTCCACCTTGCGAGTGTGGACGTCGAGATACAGAACGCCGTGCGTGAATGCATTCAGGAATTCCGCGTCGTGGGAGATGACGAGGCAGGTCTTCTTGTAGTTGATCAGGAATTGGGTCAGGTGCTCGATGCCCGCCTTGTCTAGATTGTTCGTCGGCTCGTCGAGGAGCAGGATATCCGGGTCCTGAATGAGGGCCGAGGCAAGAAGGAGGCGCGCCTGCTGGCCACCCGAAAATGTCTTCACCTGGCGGTCCTTGATGTCGGCTGCCGTCTTGTGCGCATGGAGGTTGACCACGTCGAGGATGGCGTCGATGCGCGGATCGAGGTCGTACTGCTTCTCGGCAAAACATTTCGCGAAGAAGTCGCGGATCGTGAGCTCTAGGTCTGGGCGCGAGATGACCTGGCGTGCAGTGGCGATGGTCGCGCCCTTGGTGATATGGATCTCGCCTGATTCGATGGAATGGACGCCGTCGCCTTCGAGGCCTGCGGCTCCGAGGATCATGCCGAAGATGGTCGTCTTACCAGCGCCGTTCTGGCCCATGATGGTGATCTTGGTGCCTGTGCGCACGGTGAAGCTCGCCTCATCGAGAATGGGCTTGTTCTGGCCGTATTCGAAAGAAACCTCATCGAAACGGATGATGGTATCCCCTCCGAATTCCCTGCTTGTCGATTTAGAGCCTTTTGCCATAAGAGCATATACATTACGTTATTTTTGACGGATTGGGAAGCAGACAGGCCATTCCGGGGCGGATTCGGGCAATAAAAAACCCGTCATTTCTGACGGGAGGTTATGTGCGATCAAACAAGCTCTTTGACGAATCGTTGTACATTCAGAGAAATCCGTTCCCTGAGGCGGGCAACATCCTCCGGATCGACCTCAAATGCCTGATACGTCTTCATCCACCCCATACAAGTTCGTTGAAATTCGACGCTGTGATCTGCATTGAGGGCTATGCGGACTGCGAATGCAGCCGCCTTATTCCCGACCCTCGAACGTATCGGCCAAAAGCCTTGACGAAGGATGCGCTCCAATTCAAGTGCATTAGCGCGATCAAGCTCCGGATCCCGATAGTCTCCATTACCGTTGTTGCTAGCACTTTGTTCGTATCGATCTGCCATACTCTCAAGAGCACGTTTAGCTTTAAAGTTTCTAGTTGTCATCTGACAAAAACAATACACGGTTATTCAAATGTTGTCAAATAAAAAGCCCCTTCCGTGAGAAAGGGGCCTTGTCCTGATAGAAGTGGATTCTGAGACGATCAGATGACCGGCTGGCGAGGAATGGTGCGGGCTTGGACGTGCGCACACCTTTCTGCCTCGAGATTTCCAACTAGATCCAGGATGATCAAGAGAAGCCTCTTATACTCTTCGAAAGTAGTATCGACTTTTTCCCTTCTCGAGTTCCGGATCGTTATTGGAAAATTCTTCCTGATCGATTTCTCATTCAGGTGGATCTCCTCGTCTTCTTCCATTTCCTTGGAAGTTTGCTCCGAGACATTGTGATTGAACTTGAAGGTCACTATGCTGCCTCCCAAATTCAAGCTGCCAATATACTCGTTTTCCCTTACGCGCCTGATGCTGTTCTTAGTTTTATTTTTCATATGTACAAATTGTTGTTCAGACCTTATTCTATAACATATAAATACTAATGTCAACTATATAGCCACGGAATGAATCTTCATCTATACTTATGGCCATATGACCAAAACACAGAAACGCATTTATTATGTTCTGCTCGTCCTTATCAGCGCTTTGTTCTTATTTGCCGCATACTCCAAACTCATTGAGGACCCGATGCAGGTTGCAGGCTTCGTAGCGGCTGGCCTCCCTATCTGGTTCATGAAGATGATCGGCATCGGCGAAATTCTCGGCGTAGTCTTCCTCTGGACCAAGCGATTCTTCCGCTATGGCTACGAGGGGCTCGGGCTCGTCCTTATCGGCGCCTTCTATACGACCTGGATGTTCATGAGCATACCGATGGCTTTCACTGTCGTCGTGCCGGCAGCCATTCTCACGGCAGTCGTCCAGCTTCACAAGAGAGGCGCGGCATCTTCGAATATCGCTTCCGCCAAATAATCATTATCCATTGGCAAGAAAAAACCGCCTTCGGGCGGTTTTTATTTTGGAGCGAATTCCTCGTCTTCGGCATCCTTCTCGGCGGCGGTCTTCGTTTTATGGACCCTGCCTTCGATATGATTCGGGGGTGCGTATACCGTATAGAGCTTGAGAGGCTCATCGCCCGTGTTGATGACATTGTGCTCTGATCCGGTCGGCACAAGAATGACGGATCCGTCGCTCACTGGGTATTCCTTGCCGTTTATTATGGACTTGCCTTTGCCTGATTCGAAACGGAAGAACTGATCGACATGATGCACCTCCATACCTATATCCTGGCCCGGCTTGAGCGACATGAGCACGATCTGCATGTGCGCGGAGGTATAAAGCACGTGACGGAAATCGGTGTTCGCCAGGGTCAGCTTTTCTATGTTCGCTGTGTACGGGATCATGATCTAAAAACTATATCAAAAATAAATCATATGTCACGCCCCCTGATTCATGTGCTCAATTCAAGGACGCGCCTGAAGTGATGGCCTGCAACCGGCATGACAGACAATCGCTGGCCGCGCTGAAGGACCAGCATCGCCGCAAGCTTGGAATCGCGCTTCATGGCTTCGAGCAAGACGGGATGAGCGAACGCAGCGACGAACCCAACATCAACGCACATCCACATCGGCTCCTTCCCTTCCTGAGCGTACTTCGCAGCCGTCGGGTCATAGTGCTCGTCCTTGGGATCTAGAGCTGTCTCATCTATGTGCGCAGCGCTCATGACTTTGGCGACGCCGTACACGCCGGTCGGCGCAGCGGGAGTACCGTTGGAATGATAGAACAAGATAAGGTCGCCCTTCTTCATGCCGTCGCGCATGAAGTTGCGCGCGGTAAAATTGCGAATGCCCGTCCAGGCCGTGCGTTTATCGCGCTTGAGGTCGCCGATCGAATAGCAGTCGCCCTCTGATTTGATGAGCCAGTATTTCATGCCGTGAATGTGCGGATTATACAAGACCGGCTGTTCATTGACAATTTAGGCCATTCGCTTAGTATTCTGTCCAGAATGAACCCCATAAAACAGTCTCTTCGCGCACTTCATGGTGCGCTCAAACGCTTCTGCACCCCAAAAAACTGGAAGCTGCCGACTCCTCGCGGGATAATCACGCTGAGGCTGAGCAACAGGCTTCGAACAGATATGCATCTTATCTACACCTACTTCGCGTTCGAATCCTTGCAGGAATTCTTCCTTTCAATCTTCGAGCTCTTCCGGTGGGTGCATCGGGCCTACGACGAAGGCTTCGTGGTGATGGCCATAGATTCTGAGACGCTCGCGCATCGCAGCCTAGAGGTGAAGGAGCTTTTCCCCCATTTCGTGCATGGCGTCACATATAATGAGAAAATCGCCCGGATCGAAAAGGCTTTAGATCATTACAATTGGTCGCTCAAGCAAGTGAGGGATGGTGCCAGAGTCGGAGCCGCGAAAGAATTTGGCTTTGAGTATGCTCCGGCATTCAAGTATGCCAAACCCGTCACTGTACCGAGTGAATCATGAAAACGCTTCCTCACGTCCCGAGACACCTCGGGACTTTTTATTTACCTCACTTCCCAACCTTGTTCTTTCATCTCGGCGTATATCCTATCCATGACCGCGTTCGTTTCGGCATCGGTGAGCGTACGATCTGGCGCCTGGAATACCATGCGGAATGCATATGAGACCTTGCCGTCCTTCTTGAACGTGTCGAAAAGAGAATGGCGCGCCAGAAGATCCTGAACACCCACGGCCTCAATGCCTTTCTCTATGAAATTCCATACATCTGTCGATTCGATAGTGTCGTTGGGGACGAACACTGCTATGTCGCGCACCATGAATGGGTACTGCGAGAACTTCTTGTAGCGGTTCGGAGAGCCGGGTCCGAAATTCAATTCTGCATATGACGCGCCCTGAGGCAGGACATACGAATGAAGAACTGGATCGAGATTGATCTCGCAGACAGCGAATGCGCCCTTGGTTATGATGACAGGCGTAGGAGTCTTGATTGCGAGCGCCTCTTCGATGGCCTGCACAGCCTCAGCAAGGAATGTCTCGCTCTTCAGGCCTTTCACCTTTTTGATCTGGACTGCTCCGAGAGAAAGCCTCAGGGATTCATGTCCGGTGCTGAATACCCTGCCGATCTCGAATACCTTTATGGAATAGAGGCCGAGAAGATCGGCATTGAGCGCATTCTTCTCGATCGCATTCATGACGCCTTCGGACAGGTTGCTGCGCACGAACGCTTTGTCGCGCGCCATCGGATACGCAGTCTCGACTTCGCCCTTGGAGACAAGAGTAGACAGACTGATCTCCGAGAAGCCTTTGTCCGCGAGAATGGTGCGGATCTTTTCGGTTAGATAGAAAGGCATGAGCACTGAGACAGGCGCAGCGGGCGGCGGAGGCAGGATGCCCTGCACATGATCGTATCCATAGATGCGCCCGATTTCCTCGACGATATCCTCGCGGATGACGAGATCGAGACGCTCGTACGGAATAGCGAGCTTCCACAGAGGGCCTGCGGCACCGACCGTACTCGCTTCTGCGACACCGATATTCATGCGGACCAATATGTCTTTCGCATTGTCGAGCGAAACCTTCACGCCCAAGCGCTCCTCGATGTATGCCGGATCGAACTCCATGACGGTCTGCAGTGCTTTGACCGGATATTCGTCGATGATGGGTCCGAACTTCGTTTCTGGGATGTTGTACTGGATGAGGGCGCATGTATTGTCCATGCCTGCAGCCGCGAGCTCGGCTGTGATCTCATTCTCGAACCTTTTGGAGGACTCGCTGCGGAGATTGAGACGGGTGGACGTGCGGCGAACTGCGGACGGTTCGAAATTGGCTGACTCTATGATGAGCCGGCGCGTTGCGTCCGTCACAGCGGCGCGCTTGCCCCCTTTCACTCCGGCGATGACGAGCGGCCCCTCATCGTCGGCAATGATGTAATCGGTCTCGAGCAAGTCGACTTCGCGGTCTGTGCCTGCGGATGAGTCGAGGACCGCTATCTTCTCGCCTTTCTTCGCGGCTCGGATAACGAGCGTTCCCTTCACTTTGTCGGCGTCGAAGATATGCAGCGGCTGGCCGTTGTCGAGCATGTTCACATTGGTGGCATCCACGACGGCGTTGATCGCCCGCTGACCGAGGCCCTCAAGCATGGTAACTGCGTGCGGATTAGATTCCTTCACTCGCGGGATCTCGGCATATCGCGCCATATAGCGCCTGCAGAATTCTGGCGCATCGATGCGGACTTGCGGCCGCGTTTCGAGCGTCGCCTGAGGGCCAGGCGGGATGCGGTTGGCCTTGAATGGCTGGCCGGTGATGACCGACACTTCGCGCGCGATGCCGTTGTGGCAAAGCGCATAGTGGGCGCGATCAGGCAGGACCTTCACGTCGAGGATCTCATTCTCGTCCAGCTTCTCTATGCCCTCCACCTCGAACGCATGGAATGTAAAAAGCTCCGCCAGCTCGTCGGCCGAAGGTATATCCTTATCGAAATATGTCTGGAGCCAGTTGCGGGAGACTTTCATAGAGGTGGTTGGTAGGAGGTAGTGATGATTTCGCGAAGTTTACATGCAGACGTTCGGACCGCCGCCCACTGACGCTTTGTCGTCAGCGATAAGCATATCGAAGAGCGGTGCGTCCTTGTCGAGGCCGAGGCGTACATTCTCGCCTTCGAGCCAGCCCTTCTTGGCACCATCTGACATATTGTATGCCAAACGATCCTTGTTCCAGGCAGCGATCTCCTCATCGGTTTTCGGAATGCCGTTCGCCTTCACCCATTCCGCGATCTCCATGTTGCTGTGGCCTTCCGCCACGAAAGCCTTGAACGCATCGCCTGTGATGCCTTTGAATGAGAACAGCATGTTATCGACGGGACAGTCGAAATGGTACTCCCCCACGTTGCCCCAGAGAGTCGCGCGGCACTTGTCGATGGTGCGTGCCATGATAACAAAGCCACCAAGCGTAAGCTTGGGCGACACCGGCGCTTCTTTTGTCAGATCTTTTCCCTTTTTGTATTGATCATTCATGGTATTGGATGTTTTAGAATTGATTTATGAATCTCAGATCCCCTGTATATGATAGACGCACGTCGTAGTATCCAAATTTCAGCATGGCGATGCGGTCGATGCCGAAGCCGAATGCGAAGCCCTGCCATTCCTTTGGATCGAGCTCGACTGCCTTGAAGACATTCGGGTGGACGAGGCCGGCACCGCCCATCTCGAGCCACCTGCCCTTCCATTGCATGTCGACTTCCACCGATGGTTCCGTGAACGGGAAGAAGCTCGGCCTGAATCGTATCGCGACGTCGTCGCCGAACAGTTTTTTGAACATGGTCTCGAGCGTACCCTTGAGATGCGCCATCGAAACATTCTTATCTACATACAATCCTTCGATCTGATGGAATTGAGCCTCATGCGTCGCGTCAGTCGCTTCATTGCGGAAGACTTTGCCCGGGACGACGATGCGGAATGGCGGAGTATGGGTCTCCATGTAGCGGACCTGCACCGGCGATGTATGGGTGCGCAAGACCTGACGGATCTTATTGGCGGCCGCATCTTCCTTGCTCTGCTTGATCCAGAAGGTGTCCTGCATGTCGCGGGCCGGGTGGTCCTTGGGTATGTTCAGGGCATCGAAATTGTGGAATTCGTCCTCCAATTCCGGGCCGAGAGCCACATCGAAGCCGAGATCATGAAAAACCGCGTAAATCTCGCGGATTACCTGGGTCAGGGGGTGAAGATGGCCCTGTGCCGCACCTCCTGTTTTGGCCGTCGTTTCCTGTTGCATATGGCTAACTATAGCATTATACTCAGGATTCATGCACTATATACTGCCTACTATCACCCAGGCTTTCCTGTTCATCTCCCTCTATATCCAGGTTTTTCTGATTATCACCCTGGTCGAGCATCGCGATGCCATGAAAAAGCGCCCGGCCGTAAAGTCGATGCGCCCTGAGGACATGCCGACGGTATCCGTCATTGTGCCCTGCTTCAATGAGGAAGCAACAGTCATCGGCACCATCCAGTCCCTGAAGCAGCTCAACTACCCTCAGGAAAAGCTCTCCATCATCGCCGTAGATGACGGCTCGACCGACGACACCTGGTCATATCTTCTGAAGTACCAAAATGATCCGCAGATCTCCATATACCGCAAGGAAAATGGCGGCAAGCACACTGCTGTGAACCTCGGCATCGCCAAGAGCACGAGCGATATCATCGGCTGTCTCGATGCCGATTCATTCGTGCATCCTGAAGCGTTGAACCGCATGCTCCCGAGCTTCATGGATCCGGCCGTCATGGCCGTCACGCCTGCGATACAGATCCGCTCGCCGAAGAAGCTCCTCGAATACATCCAATACGCCGAATACAACATCGGCATATTCCTGCGCAAGATGTACAGCACCTTGAATGCCATCCACGTCACGCCTGGTCCGTTCTCGATGTTCCGCCGCTCGCTCTTCTCTGTGATCGGCCCATTCAAGAGCGCGCATAATACTGAGGACCTCGAGATCGCCTTGCGCATCCATCGACACAACTTCAAGATTGAGAACTGCCAGCACGCCTTCGTATACACGACGCCGCCGCAGACCATCCGCGCCCTCGTGAAGCAACGCGTCCGATGGACCACGGGGTTCCTCCTCAATATAAGCGACTACCGCGATCTTCTTTTCAGCAGGAAGCACGGACAGATCGGCACATTCACCCTTCCTGCCGGCATCATCTCTCTTGCCTCCGTGCTCTTCTTTGCATTCTTCTCCGTCGTCAACGCAGCCAATTCCATGACCAACAGCATCAAGCGCTACCAGCTCATCGGATTCCAGTGGCACTGGCCGAGCTTCCAGTGGTTCTACGTGAATACTACGGCTTCCCACTTCATGACCCTCATACTGCTTCTAAGCGCCGTCTGCTTCATATTCCTCGGCAAGCGCATCACGAGCGGTACCTGGAAGGTTTCCAGAGACATGCTCTGCTATGCATTCCTGTATGCCTTCATAGCGCCGGTATGGGTCGCCATCTCGAGCGTCCGCGCGGTCACCCGTAATACAGGCAGCTGGAGATAACATGAATTCATCACGCAAATACATCTGGGCCTTTCTCATCACTCTGGTCATATTCCTGAGCGTTACCGTGCTCAGCAATTATTTCGATACCCAGAGGATCAACGAGGTGAAGGCCATCGACGACAGCATCTCGCTCGACATATTGTCATCGGAGATCCAGTTCGATCTCCTGAAGCAGACGCCGTGCGAATATCTCGGCGATTCGTCGCTCTCCCATGAATTGGATTCGCTCGGCTCGCGGCTCTCATATCTCGAAAACGCCCGCGGCGCAAACGACGCCCAGGTCATCCAGCTCAAGAGCAACTATTCATTGCTCGAGATAAAGGATTTCATCCTCATGCAAAGCATGTCCGACAAGTGCAAGACCAAGCCCGCATTCGTGCTCTATTTCTATTCAAACCGAGGCGACTGCCCTGACTGTCAGTTCACCGGCTCAGTCCTCACGGCATTGCGCGAAGCCTATCCTGGAGTCCGCGTATATTCTTTTGATTACCACGCAGACATTTCCGCAGTACGCACGCTTGTGAGCATATACCGAATAGCACCGGAATTTCCGGCGCTTGTTATCCATGGAAAACCAACCTACGGCCTCAAATCGCTCTCACAGATAGAAGCCCTCATGCCTGAAGTGAAGACGTCTACCACGACCGCTACGACGACGAAGAAATAGCCGCTATTCTCCATTTTCTTCCCTTACCTTTATTCAGATTCCTAAAATTTCCTGTTAAGGAATGGCAGTTCGGACATAATAATCTTAGATTACTTTCTAAATTATTTTCGGAATTTCCATCAATATGATCTATTTCGAGTGGCACGTGTCCAGTGATGCTATGCCTTTGGTTCCAACCACACGCCGTGCATCTCTCTCCAAATTTCTCGATCAAATATGTACGCAGGTGATTTGATGGAATCTTGGTTTGTATGCCCACATATCCGCTTATAATCCCTTTCTTCCATTTGTATACGAACAGATCATGCTGATATGAATGCTGGCATGTATTAGAACAAAACTTTTTCTTATGCCTCTGCGTCAAAACCATCTTGCAGTGCAGACAATTTCGCATATTATGATTTAATTCTTAAGGAACGATATTAAATCGGACTATCTTTCTGAGCCGCCCCCCGGGCTTGAACCGGGGACATCCGCTTTACAAAAGCGGCGCTCTACCAACTGAGCTAGGGCGGCGTAACCACTACTCTACCCAAAAAAATTATTCCATGCAATCTCCTCGCGCTATTCGTCCTTGGGAGCGATGCGGCGGAGATAGAACGAGGCTCCGTGATCTGTCACTTCGCCCCGGCCGCGCACGGCATCTATAAGCTTCTTGCCCTGCGGATTGGAAATGAAACGATGCTTGAGCTCTATGTATACGTGGCGGATATTCTTCAGTATATAAAAGGCGATGAGATGAGCGAGAGCGATGAACGTATGCTTATTGATGTATGAAAAGCCTTTGCCCACCGAGGTAAAAAGGGCGTGGAATATATGGTCAGTGTTCGAACCGATGCGCGACACGATGCTCGGCTTGCCTGTCATGACTTCCCTCCTCTTCAAAAGGATCATCGCGGCCATTGCGATAAACGAAGCGTAGAAGATTGTTATGAGAGTATACATGGTATACGTGATTATGAGCGCGGCACGCCGCGAGCTGGCTTACTGCTCGAGAACCTTGAAGCGCGAGAAGCGGCCCACGGCAGTCTTCTCGCCGAACTTCTGGATGGCAGACTCTATGAGAGCCTGGATGGTCATGTCCGGATTCTTGATGAACGGCTGATCCATGAGGACCATCTCGGCGAAGTAGGTGCTGAGCTTGCCTTCGAGGATCTTCTCGCGCATGGCTTCAGGCTTGTCTTTTACCTCGTTCAGGAATACTTCCTTGGCGACCTTCTGGTCAGCCTCAGTCACATCCTCTTTCTTTATGAACTTCGGATTGGTCGCGGCGATGTGCATGGCGATATCGCGGGCGAGAGTCTTGAATTCCTCGTTGTTCGAGACGAAGTCGGTCTCGCAGTTGAGCTCAACCATTGCTCCGACCGTGCCGTTCGCATGGATGTAGCACTGAACAGTGCCGGCTGCGAATGTCCTGTCGCCCTTCTTTGCAGAGATGCCGCTGCTCTTCTTCCTGAGGATGACGAGAGCCTTCTCGAAGTCTCCTGAGGCCTCTTCAAGCGCCTTCTTGCACTGCATGACGGAAATGCCCGTTGCGTCGCGGAGCTGTTTGACTTGTTCTGCTGTGATAGGGGTGTTTGACATTGGTTTTTGATTTGAAAGCTTTGGAGCTGGATCTTTCTGAGCCGGGGCCTGCACTGGTACCGTAGGTTTGTTCGGCTTATGCCGCGCGAGCAGCATAAAGGGACTGATCATAGTATTAAACGGTCTTCTTGCCGTCCTGATAAGCCTTTGCTATCTCTTCGGTGAAGAACTGGATGCTGGCCTTTGCGGCATCGTTGCCTACGATCGGATATGCGACCGTGCGGATATCGCAATCGGATCCGGCGAGGGCGATGACCGGGATCTTTGCATGGTCAGCTTCAGCGATGGCGTTCTTCTCGCGGCGAGGGTCGATGACGAACATTGCGTCAGGGATCTTCTTCAGGGTCACGATGCCCATGAATGTTCTCTCGAGGAGGGCGATGTCCTTATCGATGAGCATGCGCTCGCGCTTGGTATATTTGGCAAGCTCGCCCTTCTCGCGGTCAGATGTGAGCTTCTCGTAGAGCTCGATGCGCTTCCTGATCTGGGTGAAGTTCGTGAGAGTGCCACCGATCCAGCGTCCCTCGACATATGGCATGTTGATGGACTGAGCGGCAGTCTTGACTGCGCTTGAAGCTTCCTTCTTGCCTCCGACGAAGAGGATAGTCTTGCCTTCCGAAGCCATCTTAGCGACGAAAGCCTTGGCCTTATCGAGGAGATCCCCTGTCTTTTCGAGGTCGAGGATGTCTGTGCGGTTCTTGGTACCAAATACGAACGGAGAAACTGACGGGTGGCGGCGCGATCGTCCCATGCCGAAATGCACTCCGGCTGAAAACATCGTTTCTATGGTCTTAGGGGTTGTTGGCATATGAGAGGTATAAAGTAGCAAAAAGCGCCTATGAAGTCAACGTTCTGGCTATGATTTTAAGCGCCCCCTTGATATCCCGGCGTTTGGTCCACCTTCCGAACGAGAATCTGACTGCCGTCTTGCTGTCTGCTCCGATCGCCTTCAGAACGTATGATTCGTCCTCATCTCTGAGGCAGGAACTCTTCGTGGAAGCGGCCACGCCCTTCGCGTCCAGCTTGAGCACGAAGAATTCATTGTCTATTCCGGGCAAAGAAACATTCAGGATATGCGGGGCTGTGACATCTCCTCCCGCCACGATCGCATCAGGCCGGATCTTGCGGAGTTTCTTCACAAAAGCGTTCTTCAGCTTCTGAATCCGCGCAGTCTCGGATTTCCTGCTGCGCGCCGCCAGCCTGCACGACTCAGCGAATCCCATGATGCCCGGAATATTCTCTGT
Source organism: Candidatus Parcubacteria bacterium (assembly GCA_028286835.1). Classification (GTDB taxonomy): domain Bacteria; phylum Patescibacteriota; class Minisyncoccia; order Phycocordibacterales; family PALSA-1337; genus C7867-002. The sequence goes on along the minus strand of JAQBQT010000003.1, from coordinate 14,545 downwards.
TCCGGAACGAAGGCCGCGCTCCTGGCCGCCGCCATATATGATCTGCTCTATGGGCGTATTCCTGCGGACGTAAAGAAAGCCGATACCTCGTGGTCCGCACATCTTCGTGCCATCCAAAGTCATAAGATCGACACCAAGCTGCTCCACATTAAGGTCCATGTAGAGCGCAGCCTGCGCAGCATCCGTATGGAAGAGCGGATACTGGGTCTTTGTCACATTCGCTCGCGCCCACCGGATCGCTTTGGCGATCTCCCGGATCGGCTGAATGCTGCCTATCTCGTTATTCACCATCATTATGGACACCATGTAGGTGCTCGGCTTGATGGCTCTCTTTATTTCGTCGACAGACACAACACCCGTAGCGTCCACAGGGATCCTCGTGACTTCTACCCCGTGCTTCTCCAGCATATTCGCAGTCTCCACAATGGACGAATGCTCGATGGTGGAGATAATGATATGAGGTTTTTCAATGCCCTTCCTGTGGGCAGTCCTTCCTGCCGCTTCGAGAGCCAAGCCGTTGGCTTCCGTTCCCCCGCTCGTGAATACGATCTCATCAGGATGCCCATGAATGAAGCTAGCCACTTCCAATCTCCCTGCCTCCATAGCTTTCTTTGCAGCGACTCCTTCTTTATATATAGAGGATGGATTGGCATATTCAGGTGCAGAAAATGCCCGCATGGTAGCAACCACGCACGGATCTACTGGCGTAAACGACGCATAATCAAGATAGATTCTTTTGGCCATAAGGGTCAGTATGACAAACCCTTAGGTTTATGCAATTTCTGGCAACATCGCACTATTAGGCAATCTCTAGTTTGTGTTCGATCTTCCTCAGTCGACGACCGTGATCAAGCAATACGGTTTTCCTAAGATCATCTACATCCTCCCTCAGATTCGCGATATCTTTTCGCACATTTGCGAATTCCCCATCAACTTCAGCCCTAAACTTGGTAAATTCGCTCTTAACCTCAGCCCTGAATTCTGTAAATTCATTCCTGACTTCGATTTTGAATTCATTCAGCTCATTTCGGGACTCGAGAAACCCCTTGCTTACCATTGCCGCAAGATCATCTAATGTTATTTCTTTGTTTTCGACGGTATTCATGAAATTCTGCTTTAGAAATAATCTGACGCATGCGGCAGCACATCATCATTGGGGTAATTTTATCACCTGCGAAGCCCTCCACAAGCTCCCAGGAATCAAAAAATGTTTCGTAGTATACTGTGCGCATGAATACGCTTCTAACCAACCCTTTGTTCGACGGGATCATCGTGCTCGCGCTCGTGAGCGTCATTCAGTTCATCCTCATTTTCACCATGTGGCGCAAAATGGGGCGATTCCTCGTAGATATAGATTCGAAGAGCATCACCGACTCGCTCGCAAGCGTCAGCGGCGATCTTGGCGACCTCAAAGCCTTCCGCACAGAATTGGAGGACTATCTGAGCACCGTTGAAAAGCGCGTCAGAAAAGGCATCAGGTCCGTCCATACGGTCCGTTTCAATCCATGGCAGGGTTCAGGAGATGGCGGCAATCAGAGCTTCGCGACCGCATTCATGAACGAAGAGGGAGACGGTATCCTCATCTCCAGCCTGTATTCCCGCGAGCGCGTCAGCGTATTCGGCAAGCCCCTGAAGAAGCACGCGTCCGAACATGAGCTCTCAGCCGAAGAGAAGCAGGCCGTGGAAGAAGCGCGGAAGGGCCTCAAGCAGATATAAAAAACCGCCTAGCAGATAGGCGGCCGATATGATGCGTAGATTTTGTCCGTTCGTTTTCTGCTCATTTCCTACAACGCGTCGGGCGGGAAATTTAAATTTATCACCGTAAGCCGGATGGCATTGGCCAAACCGATCTCATTGTACATCGAGACAGAGATCAGGAACCTATTTTGCCATGCTGCTCCATTAGCCCTTGTAACAAGGATAAAATAAGGCATGCCGAGCCTCCATGTCATTTCCCATGTTTTAAATCCGATTTCATCGAGATATTGGAGGAGCTGCGTTTTAAGGATCGCACTCTCTGGAATTGAATCCCCGGAGTCATAACGGATGAGGGACTCCTCCCCACCTCTGCTTGGGCGGACACACAGGGTGCTTCCTCCGAACCTTTCAACGATAAAGCGGCTTATATCCCCCTTCTTGAGGGTTTCTTCTGATTCTTTTAGCGAGTTCATGAATACTCCTTGCATTTGAAGATTGCCCTGCGGCGTTTAGATATCTGTTGTAAAACTACAACGCGAAATAATTATTGTCAATCATCAGTATTTCTGCTACACTGAGCCTTCCTACACCAAAATGCCTGCTAAAAACCAGCAAAACCTGGCCCGCCGCTCCCCTGTCGTCGTCGTGATGGGCCATATTGACCATGGCAAATCCACCCTTCTCGACTACATCCGCAAGGCCAATATCGTCGCGGGCGAGGCTGGCGGCATCACGCAGCATGTCGGTGCGTACGAAGCCGAATATGCCGCAGCAGATGGCGCAAAGCATACCGTTACATTCCTGGACACGCCGGGCCATGAAGCCTTCGCTGGCATCCGCCAGCGCGGCGCAGTCGCAGCCGATATCGCCATCCTGGTGGTCTCCGCCGAAGACGGCGTGAAGCCTCAGACCCTGGAAGCGCTCCGCGAGATCAAAGCCGCAGGCGTCCCGTATATCGTCGCGATCAATAAGATAGACAAGCCCAATGCCGACATCGACCGCACCAAGACCAACCTCGCCGAACATGAAGTATACGTAGAGGGATGGGGCGGCGACATATCATGCGTCCCCGTGTCCGCGCTCAAAGGCACCGGCGTTCCCGAGCTTCTCGAGACCATCGACCTTACGGCCGAGCTCGCCGATCTCAAGGCTGACATGTCGGCTCCGGCTTCCGGCGTTGTGATCGAATCCAAGCTCGATACGCGCGCAGGCATCACCGCGACCCTTCTCATCAAAGACGGAACGCTCGAAACAGGAACGTTCGCTGTCGCAGGATCCGCATTCACGCCCGTACGCTACATCGAAGATTTCAAGGGTGCCAAGATAGAGCGCGCCACTGCATCGCAGCCGGTCGTCATCGTCGGCTGGAATGAGATGCCCGTGAGCGGCACGCCGTTCGTCACCGTCACCGGAAAGAAGGATGCTGAGAAAATGGCCGCCGAATACGCTGCGACGCACCGCACCACGAAGCCTAACGTACAGACAGCTCAGGCTGCCAGAATGCCTGGCACAAAAGACGAGGCTCCCCAGATCGCCATCGTTCCCCTCATCATCAAGGCAGATGTCATTGGCTCCCTCGAAGGCGTGAAGCACGAGCTCGCCAAGATCTCCCACGACCGCGTGAAGCTCAAGATCGTGCTCGAGGGCATCGGCGAGATCAACGAGAACGACGTGAAGACCGCCATCGGCGATCCGACCATCATCGTCCTCGGCTTCAATGAAGCTCCTGACAAGAAGGCCCAGGCCATGATCGAGCGTTCGCCGCTTCCGCTCCAGATCAAGACCTTCACCATCATCTATGAGCTTGCAAACTATATCCGCGAGATACTGACCGCCAAGATACCTAAAGTGTACATAGAAGAGATGCTCGGCCGCGCCAAGATCGCCGCAGTGTTCTCCAAGGAGAAGGACCGCCAGGTCGTCGGAGGCAAAGTCCAGGAAGGCATGCTCGAGACCGGAGCGGCGGTGCGCATCATGCGCCGCGAGATCGAGATCGGCCGCGGCACCATCCGCGAGCTCCAGCAGGCCAAGAAGCGCGTCACCGAGGTCCGAGAGGGCTTCGAGTTCGGCACCATGATCGAGTGCAAGGCCGAATTGGCCGAGGGCGACAAGATCGAGGCCGTGCATATGATCGAGAAGAAATAATACCCATCCATGTCCGACAAAGATGCAAAACTCCAAGAGATGATACGCGAGCTCGCGGCTGATTTCTTTTCCCGCGAATCCAACAGGCAGTCTCTCCTCACGGTGACCGCCGTGGAAGTCGTCGCGCGCGGTTCGGTCGCCCGCATCCTCATAACGGTCATACCCGAATCGGAAGAAGAGAAGGCCCTCGGCTTCGCCCATCGCCAGCTCACCGACTTCAAGCACTTCGTCATGGAAAAGTCCCGCATCCAGCGCATCCCGTTCTTCGAAGTCGCTCTCGACAAGGGCGAGAAGAACCGCCAGCGATTAGACGAGATAACAAAAAAGTTGTAGATTTAAGCGGGATCCGGCACAGCCGATCCCGATTTTCATAGGATTACACAGGCCACGTAGAAAAGTGGTAATTCAGAGCTCTGCAAAAGCTCCATCGCGGGTTCGATTCCCGCCGTGGCCTCAGTACATATAGTTATTCACAGTTTTTGGCCGAAAAAATGACTCAGTATCGTGCTAAAATTACGGGCAAGCACTATATATGCAATCCCCTAAACCCTATCGCGAAGAGCGGCCGTGGGGGGAGTTTGTGGAGTATACGAAAAATACGCCATCCACGGTCAAGATCATCACAGTGAAGCCGGGTGAAGCCCTGAGCCTCCAGCGCCATGCGCAACGCGACGAGTTCTGGCACATACTTTCCGGAGACGGATTCCTGACAGTCGGTTCCGACCGCATGGCCGCGCACCCCGGCGACGAATATTTCGCACCCCGCGGCACGAATCACCGCATGGAAGGCGGCTCGGCTCCCCTCTCCATTCTTGAAATCTCATTCGGCACATTCGATGAGAATGACATCGAGCGCCTAGAAGACAAATACGGAAGATGAATGTGACACTTGTAACAGCGATCGCCTCTTTCCTTCTGGTCCTGTGCTTTGCCGTCTACGTATTCAGCCTATCGCTAGCCGACCACGAAGGCATCAGGCGCCTGAAAAAATATTTCCTGGCGCGCAACAAGACCAATCCGGTGATCTCTCCGCTCAGGCACCGCGAGTGGGAGACCGAGGGCACATTCAATCCGGGCGCAGTAAAAGACAGGCGCGGCTGGGTGCACCTTTTCTACCGCGCCCTCGGCAGGGACGGCATCTCCAGGATCGGCCACACATCCGGACCTGACGGAAGATCTTTTCCTGAACGATCCCCATATCCCGTGTACGAGCCATTCCCAGGATATGGGAAGCCTGAAGCGACCGACATGAATGGCCCGCACGGATATGATGCCTCAGCGCATGCGTCAGGCGGAGGCTGGGGAGGGTCGGAGGATCCGCGCACAGTCATTATCGGCGATCGAATGTATATGACGTATACCGCCTTCGAAGGGTGGGACAACATGCGCATCGCCGTGACTTCCATTTCGCTGGACGATCTCGAGCATGAGCGCTGGAACTGGCGCAAGCCGCGGCTCATTTCGCCCGTGAATTCCCGCGCAAAGAACTGGGTGTTCTTCCCCGAAAAGATCAATGGCAAATACGCCATCCTCCACAGCCTCTCCCCGCTTTCGATCGCATACGTAGACAGCCCCGACATGACTCCGAAAATAGAGAGCGTTCGTGACCATGGAGGCTGGGGCTATGAAGACAAGAGCCGCGCAAAATACTGGGACAAGCGCGTGCGCGGAGCCGGAGCCCCTCCGATCAAGACCGATATCGGATGGCTCCTTCTCTATCATGCCGTAGACTCGCGCGACCCAACGCACGTCGTCGGCTACAAGGTCGGCGCCATGATCCTCGACCTCAAGGATCCGACGAAGATCCTCTATCGCTCACCAGAACCGATCCTTGCCCCTGACATGTCATACGAGAATGACGGGAAGCCCGGAGTCGTCTATGCGAGCGGCGCAGTCGTGAAGGACGGCAAGCTCATCGTCTATTATGGCGGCGGAGACAAGCACACATGCGTCGCCGAGACGCAGATGGGATCCCTGCTCGCATGGCTTACTGAGTACGGCAAGGTATAATACATCCATATGTTCACTGTCACTCGCTCAGAGCGCAACCCGATCCTTTCTCCTGTCAAAAGCCACCCGTGGGAAGCGATGGCGGCATTCAACGGCTGCCCGATCGTCTCCGGCAAGACGACCCACATGATCTATCGCGCCATGTCGGAACCCGATCTTCTCAAGGAGCCGCACATGTCCACTTCCGTTATCGCCGCTGCGGTATCGAAAGACGGATTCACGTACGAGGACCGCAAAGTCCTGATATCTCCCGACCGCGAATTCGATCTCTATGGCTGCGAGGATCCCCGCGTGACCAAGATCGACGGAACCTATTATATTTTCTATACGGCGCTCGGCGGCCTGCCATTTTCCGCAGACACCATCAAAGTCGCTGTCGCGCTTTCCAAGGACCTGAATACGATCGGATCCAAGCACCTCGTGACCCCTTTCAACGCCAAAGCCATGGCGCTCTTCCCCGAGAAGATCAATGGGAAGATGACAGCGCTCCTCACCATCAATACCGACCGCGCCCCTTCCGACATCTGCATCGCCGAGTTCGATTCACCGGAAGATATGTGGTCCGCCTCGTACTGGGACGCATGGCAGAAGAATGCAGATGCCCACAAGCTTTCGATCCGCAGGCTTCCTGACGACCATCTAGAGATCGGCGCACCGCCAGTGAAGACTGACAAAGGCTGGCTCGTCATCTATGCGCACATGCAGCGATACGGCAAGAGCGACCACATCTTCGGTTTCGAAGCCCTGCTTCTCGACCTGAAGAATCCGCGTAACATCATCGGAAGGACCAAAGGCCCATTCATGGTCCCAGAGGCGTACTACGAGGAAGTCGGACATATCTCCCATACGATATTCCCTACAGGCGCCCTCCTCAAGGACGGCAAGCTAGAGGTGTACTACGGAGCGGCCGACACGCATTGTGCGGTAGCAACCATTCCGCTCGATAACCTGCTCGCAAGCATCTCCGGCACGGACAAGAAAAGCCTCGTCCGTTTTCCCGGCAATCCCATCATCTCTCCGCGTCCAGGCGTTGCGTGGGAGGCATATGGCACGATCAATCCTGCCGCCATAGATCTCGGTGACAAGACTCACATCCTCTATCGCGCAGTCGCCAACGGCAATATCTCGACTCTCGGCTACGCCTCATCGAGCGATGGCTTCTCCATAGACACCCGCTCTGACAAGCCGATCTATTTTGGCCGTGCGCCATTCGAATTGCGCACCGACGGCGGCACGGATAACTATGGCTGCGAGGATCCCCGCCTCATGCAGATCGGCGACCGCGTATACATGACATACACCGGGTATGACGGCCGGGTTCCCCGCGTCGCCGTGAGCTCGATCAGCACCGACGATTTCCTCAAGCAGAAGTGGAGCGCGTGGAGCATGCCGCAGGCCATCACTCCAGAAGGGGTGAACGACAAGGATGCCGCGATCCTTCCGGAACAGGTGAAGGGCGGCTACATGGTCCTTCACCGCATAAACGAGAGCGTCTGCGCCGACTTCGTCCAGTCCTTGGATTTCTCGAAGGAGCGCATCACTCAGTGCATTGAGATCATCTCGCCTCGCAGGGGCATGTGGGATGGCGGCAAGGTCGGCATCTCCGCTCCGCCAGTGAAGACAAAAGCCGGCTGGCTCCTTCTCTATCACGGGGTCTCTTGGTCCACGACATACCGCGTAGGCGCCGTCCTTCTTGATCTTGAAGACCCGACTATCGTGCGGGCGCGCACGGCCATCCCTCTTTTCGAGCCCCAGGAAGAATACGAGCGCAAAGGCGTCGTGCCCAATGTGGTTTTCCCGTGCGGCCTGGTCGTCCGCGGATCGACCGCATACATGTACTACGGCGGCGGCGACAAGGTCATCGGCGTCGCCTCGATCAAGCTATCAGCCCTTTTGAAGATGCTCGAAATATGACGCTCCAAGACAAACAACTGGTGATCTTCGATCTCGACGGCACACTCGCGCCCTCGAAGCAGGCAATGGGACCAGAATTGGCCGCACTCATCCCCAAGCTGCTCGCACGAGTGAAGATCGCCGTCATTTCCGGCGGAGGATTTCCACAGTTCGAGAGCGAATTCCTGCGATCATTCCCGCCCGGCAACGAGAACTTTTCCAATCTCTTCCTTCTTCCCACTTCCGGCACCCGCCTCATGGTCTGGAAAGGCGCGTGGACCGAAGTTTATAACGAGCGCCTTCCCGAGCAGGAGCGCAAGCGCCTCATCGCAGCCTTCGGCGAAGCCCTGAAGGTAGGCGGATATCACGAGCCCCCGAAGATATACGGACCGCTCATCGAAGACCGCGGATCGCAGATCACCTTTTCCGGCCTCGGACAGAATGCTCCGCTCGAGCTCAAGGAAGCTTGGGACCCGAAGCATGAGAAGCGCGAGAAGATAGCCAAGGTCCTGCGGCTGAGGCTGCCCGAATTCGACATACGCGTCGGCGGCACGACATCCATCGACATCACCCGCCGAGGCATCAACAAGGCCTACGGCATCCACAAGCTCGAACAGCATCTCAATATCCCCATCTCGAACATGATCTTCGTCGGCGACGCGCTCTTCTTCGGCGGCAACGACTATCCGGCTAAAACGACCGGGGTAGACTGCATACAAGTATCGGGACCTGAGGAGACGACAAGACTCGTTTCTGACTGGCTCAAATAGGTGCCCCTCTATTGGGCGATCACTTTTTCTACACGGTCGATAAGGAGCTGGGTATCTTTCGCCCTGCCCTGCGATGAGTGAAGGATGATAATGGCGATCGGATGGTTCTGTATGTTCATGATCGTGATCATGGTGTCGAGCGCCGCGGAAGTGTGGCCTGTCTTTCCACCTAGAAAGCGCGGATCAGTCACGAACGGATGTATGCTCGTGAATGTATGCGCGCCGTGGTCGCTCGTTGTACCGATAGAGGAGGAAACCGTGCGAGTAAGCGCAAGGATGTCAGGACGCTTCGCATAGAGGTACTGTGCAAGGGCGAAGAAGCCGTCCGCAGTGCCAGCATTTTTCGGCGAAAGTCCCGTCGGATCGGCAAAATATGAATTCGGCATCCCCACTTCCCACGCGTATCCTCGCATCTGTTCCAGGAAGTTTCCGCGCTCGCTCGAAGACGCTATGGCTTCCGCAGCCACATTAGAGGAGTTGAGGAGCATCGGGTACAGAAGCTCGCTCAGAGTGAACTTCTCTCCGGCCTTGAGGGCGCTCGCATCCGCGGGCACCTGCGTCTCCGCTTCAGTGATCGTTATGGGCGTACCGGAAGCGAGCATGTCAGTGGCGGCAAAAGCAGTGATCAGCTTGGACATTGAAGCGAACGGCAACACGAGCTTGGGATTCTTCTGGAAGTATATCTTACCGGTCTGCACATCTCCTACTACATATGCGTCCGCAGTGACAGGATCCGATGGCGCTTTTGGGACCTGAGGAGCCGGCTTGGGGGTTGCAGCGGGCAGGAATGACTCATCCGCGCTAGGAATCTGCTGCTCCTTTGATGGCGGCGCCAGCTTCGGCGTCAGAGATCCGATGGTCTGGCTTATCTTGAGTGCGCTCGCAATGCCAATGAAGGCAATGCATGCGAGGAGGAATGCCGCTACGTTCCGTGTTGGATACATCGTCATTCAACTTTAACACATTGAGACACCAATTCAATTGGTCCTTAAATAGCATTATCTAAAAGACTTTTAATAACACTCGGAACACCGGTATATTGGAATGTTTCCAAGGCATCATTAAACACAAAATGATTTTTCAAATAATCACTTAATTCTAAATCTACATACCTTACCTTTCTTATTAAAACACTTATGCTACTTTTTATTTGCCTATATGAGCCTTCCGTTTTCTTTATCATAATAATTTATAAATTAAATTTTATTTCTATTAGAATACACTAAACAGATAAATTCCCCTTCAAGAAAAGTTAAAGTTTTGATGAATTTATATTCAATTTTTGATAAAAAGCTATTTCTCGCACTTATCAACAGAACTTGTGCAAAGTTCATTTCAATGTTACTATCCTCAACTGATCCCGCTCTTTCCAATTCTTGGATTTGACGGAAAACCCAGAAAAAATACAGCGCATGAAAAAAGACATCCTTAATCGGCTGTTAGTTGTCATCGTCCTTGGTTACGAAAGGCTCACAGAGGTACTGTGTGCCGATTTACCCGACCAAAACCCCGTCTATCTGATTCCTATCCGCACCTTAAAGGCGGAAAATCGTCAGCCAGGCAGACGTGATACAAGCCCCCTCCATATCTTTATGGAAGAAGCCGAAAAGGCAGTGCAGGCCAGAAAGCCGATCGTCGTCATGACAGGCTTTCCGTGTACCTATCCCGATGCATGTGATATCGACAATCTGTGTCCTCATCTGCTTACGTTGTCCCTGGAACAAAGCCCAAGCATGACGTTTCATGAAGCGTCGAAGCATTTTTTCGACGGCATGACCCGCCAGGAATTCAAGCGTCACCAGGAACGGGCGGCAAACGAGCTCAAGGGCATCAAGCATATCCTCAACCGAGGAGGCGAGATGCCGATCATCAATGGCGAGCTTTCGCTCACAAAACAACGCCGCTACCTTAGCAATCGTATCTTGGAATTCAAACAAGGAACCGAGATCTCCCTCACCGCTCGCAGTACACCCCAAATCACAAGGCAGGACACTCGTGAATTAGTGCCTGCGTAAGTTTTCTTTGTTTTCAACCTCAACCTCCGACTCACCTCGGAGGTTTTTTATTTGTCTCGCGACCCCTATCCATACAAGAAAAAAGCCCGATCTTTCGATCGGGCTTAGTGTGTTGTTTGGTGTTCAGGCTGCAAGTGCGGCCCGAAAGTTTTTGCAATGAACGGCGGTCTTCGACTGCCAGTCAATCTTTAACGCTTCGCCTGGCTCCAGGGGTCCGTGCACATCGCGTAGAGATGTTCCAAAGATGAACTCTTTGACACATTCGTGTGTGGTCACCATGATGGCCGTGTCCTGTATCCGCTCCAAAGTCTTTTTTTCATTTTCAAGATGAAGAAAATAGAGGAGCTTCGTCGAATGGTCGCTTGGGTCCTGAGACAGGAAATCCGATCTTTCTGCCGAAACTCCGCACTGGGCCGCGATCTTATCTGCGACCGTATACGCGCATTTGTTGCGACCCGTAAGAACGCAGACGCTGGCTGCCTTCATAGTGTCTTCGATCATCGCCTGCGTGTCCGGTGTGGGAAGTTCACAGCCTCCCGCTACGATTATCAAGGTTTTCATTGAATGCCTCACATACTGAATTTGTTTATGTTAGGTGCCGCCTAACCGGTGTTTATCAGGCTACATAATACACCATATTGGTATAAAAGTCAAGTACCTGAACGGGACTCAAAAAATGACTTGCCTACGACTTATTTTCATGCTTTACTATACCTACGAGGAGCCGCCAGCTCACAGCCCGACGGCTTTTTAATTTACCCTCTTTTTCACCCATTTTACTCATATGCAGATCCGCAACATCGCAATCATCGCCCACGTGGACCACGGCAAGACCACGCTCACTGACGCCATCATGACGCAGTGCGGCCATGCCGACGAAGGCTCAATGGACTCGAACGCGCTCGAACAGGAGCGCGGCATCACCATTTACGCCAAAAATACGTCCATCGTATACAAGGGCACCAAGATCAACATCGTTGACACCCCGGGCCACTCCGACTTCGGCTCAGAGGTCGAGCGCGTGCTCCGCGCCATCGACACGGTGCTCCTCGTCGTCGACGCCCAGGAAGGCCCGATGCCTCAGACCCGTTTCGTCCTAAAGAAGTCGCTCGAACTCGGCATCAAGCCGATCGTGATCCTCAACAAGATCGACAAGCCGGCCGCCAACGCAGCCCGCGCTCACGACGAAGTCCTCGAACTCTTCATGGAGCTCGGCGCCAACGACGCGCAGCTCGACTTCCCGACCATCTACGCCATCGGCCGCCAGGGCGTCGCCATGAAGAAGCTCGATGACGAGCGCAAGGACCTCACCCCCCTTCTCGATATGGTCCTCGAGCACGTCGCCCCTGCCAACCGCGACTCAACAGCACCGCTCACCGCCCAGGTCTTCAATCTCGGCTACGACAACTTCCTCGGCCGCCTCGCCATCTGCCGCGTCTACGATGGCACCATCAAGGACGGCCAGGACATTTTCATCAAGGATATAAACGGTACATCATTCACGGGCAAGATCACCAAGCTCTCCTCGTTCGAGGGCAAGAAGCGCGTCGAGATCCCTCAGGCCGAATCCGGCGACATCGTCATCGTCGCAGGCATTCCCGCTATCTATATCGGCCAGACCATCACTGATAACGAAGCGACCAAGGCCCTTCCGGCCATCAAGGTGGACGAGCCGACGATCTCCCTCCAATTCCTCGTGAACAACTCGCCGTTCGCAGGCCGCGAAGGCACATTCGTGACAGGACGCCAGATCCGCGAGCGCCTCGAGAAGGAGCTTGAGACCAACGTCGGACTCAAAGTCGATTTCTCATCCAACGAATTCTTCACGGTCATGGGACGCGGCGAGCTCCACATCGGCATCCTCCTCGAGAATATGCGCCGCGAGGGCTACGAGGTCCAGATCTCCCAGCCGAAAGTAATCATCAAGGAAGAAGGCGGCCAGAAGCTTGAACCGTTCGAGGAAGTCATCATCGACTGCCCGACCGAATATTCCGGCGCCGTCATCGAGAAGCTCGGCAAGCGTAAGGGCGTCATGAGCAATATGACCACGCACGAGAACCAGGTCCGCATGACCTTCGAGATTCCGACCCGCGGGCTCCTCGGCTATAAGAACGTCTTCACCATCGACACCAAGGGCGAAGGCATCATGTCTTCACGCGTCCTTGATTTCAAGCCGTATGCCGGCGAGATAGAGAAGCGCGAGAGCGGCACCATGACATCCATGGCTTCAGGCCGTACGTACGGCTTCTCGCTCTGGAACCTCCAGGAACGCGGCCGCCTCTATATCGGCGCTGCCGTTGAAGTATACGAAGGCATGGTCATCGGCGACACAGCCAAGGGCGACGACCTCGACGTGAATCCGTGCAAGGCCAAGGCCATGAGCAACATGCGCTCTTCAGGAAAAGATGAGGCCCTTACGCTCGTGCCCCACTTCGAGCTCTCTATCGAACGCGGCCTCGAGCTCATGCGCGATGACGAATACCTCGAGATCACTCCGAAGAACATCCGCCTCCGCAAGAAGTTCCTCACGGAATTGGACCGCGCGAAGTCGAGAAGGAAGGATCTTTAATCTAAATATAAGCGAAAAAGTCCCGCAGCAATGTGGGATTTTTTGTAATAAAAAAGTGGTCGACTTATATCGACCACTGAACTAACATGATTATGAACCATTTGGTTTAGCCGTAACGACTCTTGCGAGCTTCATGAAGTTTTCAGAAGTTTTTTTGAGCCACTCTTTATATTCTGGTGATTTTACATACTCTTCATGCTGGGCAGAATCAATTTTGTACTGCTCTGCTACAGCTTGAGCGAGAGGATCGCAGCGAAGCAATTCTTCTACTTGATCCCTGTACTCCGGAAACAAGTAACTATTTGGATACTCTTTGACAAATTCACAATCTTTTTGCAGATAATCAACAACTAAAGAATGCCGTAATTCAGCAATCCAATCTTCAGGCAAATATGATGAATCTTTGAAGAACCTTTCAATTACAGGTTTAGATAACAAAGTAGAGCTAAATGATTCTTCTTTTTTCATATTTCTATTTAAATTTTCACCGCAATCGTGCGACCTCGCCCATCAAACATTGATGAGAGAGCGCATCCTGCGGTGAAATGAATGTCAAAAAGCCAAGGTTTTGCTGAAGCAATTTTAACATGTTTATGTATCTATTGTCAATATTCATATTTGACATCGATTTCTGGTCTGCTAGACTAGTAATACAAAACGCCCCCGGAAACGGGACAAGCAAGCGCCCTTCGCAAGAAGGGAGAAACAGTGCCTTCGGGCTTACCCCTTAAGTGGGGAGAACGGGAAAGCCATCAGAGCAAGTCTTTGATGGCTTTTCTCATGCTTTCAAAGCTAGCATCGTCCATTCTTCCGATAAGATTTGTTAGTCTCTTGGTATCTACAGGCCTGAATTGAGACACAATAGCGGACGCTTCCCTACCAACAACATTTCCAACGCGATGATAATAGCGATTGATTTTCAGAGAACTAGTGAGAGGAACCACCCAGCATAATTGCTTGCTGAATCCACGTAGAATTACCACTGGCCTTTCGGCACGAATGCCGTCACCATCCTCTTCAAAACCTATATTGACTCCCAAAGAGCACCACCATATCTCCCTAATATTATATGGGTCATTCTTTCCTATAAGATTCAGATGCTGCTTGCGCATATTCCATGAATCAAAGTCTTTCAAATGCATATTTGTTTAAAATTACTCGATTAAAAAACAGGCCCAAAGTGGACCTGTTTATGATATGTGCTTTTGTAAAGAGATTATACCAAAAATATCTTATTCCGCTTGATCGAGAGCGCAAACCCACCTGTTCCCGCATCCTTCCCCATCCGATCAGCGAGTGAGCGCATGTATGTGCCGCTTGAGCATTTAACTTTGAGCTTCAGCGCGTCAAAAATCTTTTCAGAGCCACCAAGAACGATGTCCCACTGCTTCAGGATCTCTTCCTGTCGGAAATCGCCGCGCACGACCGCGATCTTAGAAGCGATC
>JAQBQT010000009.1 GCA_028286835.1 Candidatus Parcubacteria bacterium | reverse complement strand
TGCGGTGCTTCTCGATGAGGATCTCGGCTTCTTCCTTGCGGCCGCCCTGTTCCTGGTTGGATTCGCGGTGAATGAACATCACGACGTCGGCATCCTGCTCGATGGAACCGGAATCGCGGAGGTCGGAGAGGCGAGGCTTGCCGCCGCGCTGTTCAACGGCTCGGGAGAGCTGGGAGAGGGCAAGGACGGGCACTTCGAGCTCGCGGGCGAGGTTCTTCAGGGAGCGGGAGATCTCAGTGACCTGCTGGACGAGGTTGTCGCCGTATTTGTTCGCATTGGTCGGAAGCATGAGCTGGAGATAGTCGACGATGATGAGGCCGAGCTTGTGCTCGTTTTTGAGGCGGCGTGCGACCGCGCGCATCTTGAGGATATTGTTGCCCGGCTTGTCGTCAATATAGATAGGAGCGTCGGAAAGGCGGCCGATGGCATCGCCGATAGCCTTGAAGTCATGCTCGACGGAGAGATTATGACCCGTGCGGATCTTCCAGGCATCGACTTGGGATTCGGCGGAGAGCATACGGTCGACGAGCTGCTGGGAGCTCATTTCGAGCGAGAAAATGGCAACTGGGACCTTGTGATTGATCGCGGCCTTGCGGGCGATATCGAGCGCGAGCGCTGTCTTACCCATGGAAGGGCGGGCTGCAAGGATGATGAGGTCGGATTTCTGGAAGCCCGCGAGCTTGTTGTCTATCTCGGGGAAGCCCGAAGGAACGCCGCGGAGCTCGTCGCGGGTATGGTGGAGGTGCTCGAGGCGCTCGAAGGCCTCAGTGAGGGTATCCTTGAGGACCACGAATTTGTGCGAGCCCGTCTTGTTCGTCACGTTATAGAGCTCCTTCTCGGCTTTTTCAAGGAGGTCGTGAAGATCAGACTCTTCTTCGTATCCGAGGGTGGTGATGGCTTCGGCCGCGCGAAGGAGTTCGCGCATGACCGCCTTCTTTTCGACGATCTCGGCGTAGTGGCCGGCGTTCGACGAGGAAGGAACCGTATTGATGATGTCCGTAAGATAGGACATGCCGCCGCAGTCTTCGAGCTGGCCTTTTTCCTTGAGGCGGGCAGATATAGAGAGGATATCGATAGGAGTGCTCTTGGCATGGAGCTCAAAGAGGACGCCCCAGATCATCTTGTGCTGGTTCGAATAGAAAGATTTCTCGCCGATAGTATCGGTGATGTCATGCATTGCCTCGCTCCGGATCATGACAGAGCCAAGCAGGGCCTTTTCAGCTTCGATAGACTGAGGTGGGATCTTCAGATCGCGGGTTTTTACATAGGGAGAGATTGGGCTCATGCGACTATAATATCACATCGGCTTGGGACGATTGTTCCCATGAGATGTGCGCTTTCGGGGAAAAACTGTGCATAAGAAAACTTCATCACGATTTTAAGCCTTCTTCATGGGAATTTGAAGAAAAGTTCAGCAGGATTTGATGAAATTTTGAATAAAAATTGATGGGCCGCCTGATATCGTATATCCATGCGATTATCAGCAGTAATACTCACACATATGTCGTTAGAGCAGAAAGATATCGAATTATTAGAGCGCGTCATATATAAGAACGGCGACGATATAGCCGTGTCGGTGGCTCGCAGCTTCGAAAGGCTGGAGGAGCGAATAGATTCCGCCGAGTCGCGCATATATTCCAGGCTTGCAGATATCGAAGACAAGATGGACTCAGGCTATCACGATCTTGCCCATGAATTCATCGAGATCAAGGGCGGGATAGGGGAGTTGGCAAGGGCTCGTGAAGTCTCAAGCGAGCTTGCGAGGGAGTTTGCGCTAGCAGAATAGGTCCACACAAGTGCCTCTTCGGGGGCTTTTGTGTTTTTAGCGAATGATATTTATGATCGCGATCAGCGCCACTAGAAACCAGATCAGATTTAGGATTCCCGGCTGATATGTCTTCTTGTAAAATGAGATGGCCATGATCCCAAGCGCTCCCGTAAGATTCAATGCTTGATATATCAGCGAAGTCGATGATGTAAAAGAAAAGCTGACTAGGATGTACGCCAGAACGATGGCACACGTGCCATACCATCCGAAAATTTCAATGAGTTTTTGCTTCATGGATGTTTAAAATCTCCCGCGTATCTTCACCCCATCTGGCGTATCGTTGAGCTCGAAGCCGCGCTCTTCTATCTCCTTGCGCAGGGCATCGGCCTGAGTCCAGTCCTTTGCTTTGCGGGCTTCTTCACGGGCATCAGCAAGGGCCTGAACTTCGGGAGGAACCGGCTCTTCCTCGAATGGCGGAACGGAAGCGAGCTTGAGGCCGAATACCGCATCAAAATCAAGCAGGGTCGCCTTCTTGTCGGCATCGCTCTGCGCGGCGTCCTTCAAAAGCTCCCAGACAAGCGCGATCGCCTGCGGTGTATTCAGGTCATCGTTGATGTAGGCATTGAAACGCTCTTTGTAGGCGGAAATGACCGCGCCGCCTGCAGGATATCGTCCGATCTCCTTCATGAGGCGTATGAGGGCGTTTTGAGCCGACCTGACGGCTTCGTATGTGAAGTTCACTTGTGATCGGTAGTGGGAAGTGAGAAGCCAGTAGCGATAGGCGAGAGGGGAAACGGATTCCTCGATCATGTCTCCAAGCTTGATGAAGTTGCCCTTGGACTTGGCCATCTTCTCGTCGCTCACATTCATGAAGCCCCCGTGGATCCAATAGCGCACGAATTGTTTACCTGTGGCGGCTTCTGACTGGGCGATCTCATTCGTGTGATGAGGGAATATGAGGTCAGTACCGCCGGTGTGGATGTCTAGAGTGGTGCCGAGAACGCTCATGGCCATGGCCGAGCATTCGATGTGCCAGCCGGGACGTCCTGCGCCAAAAGGAGCATCCCATGATACGTCGCCATCTTCTGCGGATCGGAATTTCCATACGGCGAAGTCGCGAGGATCCTCCTTGTCGTATTCGTCGTTAGCAACGCGCTCCTTGGAAGGATCCTTGATATTGAGATGAGCCAGAGCGCCGTAGTCCTTCACCTTTGAGATGCTGAGATATATGCCATCTTCGGCCGCATACGCCGCGCCTTTCTCGAGAAGCGCGGACACGAGGTCTATCATTGCCTGAATGTAATCGGTAGCCCGAATGAAATGATGAGGGAGGAGGATATTCAAGGACTCCAGCTCTTCCAGGAACATCTGCTCGTATTTGCGGGTCAAAGCCTGGAGCGTCACGCCTTCCTGTTTGCTGCGCTTGATGGTCTTGTCATCGACATCGGTCGCATTCATGACCTGGGTCACGCGGTACGCATTGTATTCGAAAACGCGCCTGACAACGTCGTCCATCACGAACGTCCGGTAATTGCCGATATGCGGCGTGTCATAGACTGTCGGGCCGCACTGGTACATGCTCATCTCGCCGGCCTTGAGCGGCTTGAAGGCCTCTTTCTGCCGCGTGAGGGTATTGAAGATATGGATATCCATAACGGCTTAGTATAGTCGCAGGCGGGATTAAATCCAGCCCTTGCGCCTGATAAACCAGAGGATGCCGCCGGTTATGACGACTATGCCGACGAGGATCATGACCCAGCCGAGCTCGGTCCCGACCAATGGGACGACCGCCGCGGGGATCGTAAAGAGAGATGCGATGAATGAAGCCGGGTAGAAGATGAAGGTGACGATGGTGAGCGTCCTCATGATGTCATTCTGCTTGGTATTGAGCAGGGAATCATTGGTCTCGCGGAGATCCGCCAGAAGCTCGCGCGAATTCACGACCAATTCATGGATGCGGTTGAACTGGTCCCTGAGGTCCCGTATGAATTCGAAGAAGTCCGGGCTGAAAAAATTCTTGTCGGCATGCACGAGCATCTCCTCCCAGACGTCCTGGTGGATTCGGGCGGCCTGGCGGAAGTCGATGAGCTCGCGGCTCACATTCGAGAGGACCATGACCATGCTGCGCTCTTCGCCGTTGAAGACATGATTCTCTGCATCGAGAAGGGTGTCGCGGATATTCTGGAGATCAGCGAACATCCCAGCATACATGCGCTTCACCATGTAATAGAAGAGGTGGCCGGCATGCTCTATCTTCTCGCCGCGGTTCAGAATGGCGTTCGCCTCGAAGATCTTTGAGAAATACTCGAGCTGTTCGATGGTCTCGGAGCGCGATGTGAGAAGGAAGGTCTTGCCGATGACGAAGTCTATCTCCTGATCGATGATCTTGTAGACGCCGTTCTGCTTCGTGCGGACGGGAATGTTGAGGACGACCACGACATAGTCTTTGTACGACTGGATCTTCGGCAGGGAAGGGAAGCGGCGCAGCTCCTCGCCGACGAGGGGGTGCAAGCCATATCTTTGGACGAGTCCCCCGATTTCTTCATCGGTCGGCGATTCCAAATCGAGCCAGACAAGTCCGCGCGTGGCATGCGTTGTTATCATGGGAACAATTATACGCGATTACTGCTTGGCTCACCAGTTATTGTGTGCAATAATAGCCGCATAACCCTCGCATGAAAATGTCAGATAAGAAGAATGTGTATCTTTTTGTGGCTATACCGGCCGTCGTGCTGGCATTTTTTGTGGGATTCTATTTCGGGGGAAAGCATGCGCCTGCCACCGCTCTCGATAATCCCCAGGCGACCAACGGCAGTTTCGCAACGGCTGATGAGTTCGCCCCATTCTGGAAGGCCTGGCAGATCCTGAGCCAGGAACAGGTCAACAACGCCTCGACCACACTTCAGAGCAAAGTGTACGGCGCCATCGAAGGCCTGGCGGCATCATATGGAGATCCATACACGGTTTTCTTCCCGCCAAAAGAAGCCAAGATGTTCCAGGATGATATCCGCGGCAATTTCGGCGGCGTAGGCATGGAGATCGGCCAGAAGAACGGCCAGCTCGTCGTCATCGCCCCGATCAAGGGCAGCCCTGCTGAAAAAGCGGGTGTCAAGGCAGGCGACGCCATCATCGCTATCGACGGCACTTCGACCTCGCAGATGGCAGTCGATGTCGCCGTGGACTCTATCCGCGGCATACAGGGAACATCCGTCAAGATCTCCTTCCTCCAGCAGGGAGCGACCAAGGCCGTCGAAAAGACCATTGTCCGCGATGTCATCAACATTCCGACCATCGAAACCAGCAAGAAGCCCGGCGGCATATTCGTGATCAAGCTTTTCAGCTTCACTTCCAACTCGGCTGATCTGTTCAGGAATGCGTTGCGCGACTTCGTCCTTTCCGGCGACCACAAGCTCGTTCTCGATCTCCGCGGCAATCCGGGCGGATATCTCGACGCCGCTTGGGACATGGCCTCGTATTTCCTTCCCGCGGGCAAAGTCGTCGTGACTGAGGACTTCGGCACGAATAGGGAGCCAAACGTATATAAGAGCAAGGGATATAACGTCTTCAACAGCAACCTCAAGATGCTCATCCTGACCGACAGCGGCTCGGCTTCCGCGGCAGAGATCCTTGCGGGCGCGCTCAAAGAGCAGGGCATCGCCAAGCTCGTCGGCACGAAGACCTTCGGCAAGGGCTCGGTCCAGGAATTGGTTCCGATCACTGCCGACACCTCCCTCAAGGTCACCATAGCCCGCTGGCTCACGCCGAAAGGCCACAACCTCTCCCACGACGGCCTCGATCCCGACTACAACGTCCCGATAACCGATGCCGACCTCAAGGCAGGCACCGATCCTCAGATGAACAAGGCCCTTCAGCTCCTCGGCTCCCAGCCGTAATCGGCGCATTGCGTTCCGGGAGAAGGACTGCTATAACTTCTACTACACTAATTTAATAAACAATCCCCACCATGAAAGTCATCCTGCTGAAAGACATCGCAAAGATCGGAAGGAAGTTCGATATAAAGGAGATCTCGGGCGGACATGCCCAGAACCTGCTTATCCCTCAGGGATTGGCAGTCGCTGCGACCCCGGAAGCCGTGAAGCGCGTCGAGATCCAGAAGAAGAAAGCCCTCGGCGACAAGAAGGTCATGGAAGACATCGTCGCAAAGAATGTGAACGACCTCAACGGCATCACCTTGAGCGTTACGGGCAAGGCGAACGAAAAGGGAAACCTGTTCGCGGGACTCCACAGGGAAGCGATCGCTGATGAGCTTTTGAAACAGACTCAGCTCCAGATCGATCCGTCCTTCATTCAGCTTGAGCATCCTATCAAGGAAGTCGGCACTCACGCGATAGAGGTCAAAGTAGGAGGGAAGTCAGCCAAGTTCAATCTGATCATCGAGGCTAAATAGGCTGCCGGTCGATTTTAGATATGTAGACTTATAAAAAAGCCCCATCGCAGGGGCTTTTTTATTTAGATGATGTTCGCAACCTTCTTGCGGAGGATCTTGTTGTTGAAGCCTGTCTTGCGCTTCGTTGAGAACTGGACGGTGCCGTCTACGAGGGCGAAGAGGGTATAGTCCTTGCCTACGCCGACATTCCTGCCCGGCAGGGTATCTGTGCCGCGCTGGCGGAGGATGATCTGGCCGACGCCGGCTTTCTGGCCGTGGTTGATCTTAACACCCAGGTATTTGGGGTTCGAATCTCGGCCGTTATTGGTTGAACCTGCTGCTTTCTTATGAGCCATAGTACAGAGCTTAACATATGGTCGTTTTTGGCGCAAGAAGCGGCCCAGCCTAGGGCTTTTGCCGGCTGCTTTTCAGGGCGTGGCTAAGAACATAGGGATTTATAGGCAAAAATATGGCCTTGTTGAGCCACATTACGCCATCATAGCCCTTGACTTTTTGTGCTAGTAATGCTATCATTATGTATGTAAGTGAGCTAGTAGACACCATGTCTTATAGCTCATTTTTATATTAAACATATGATGCAAATCGCAACGGGTGTAGTGTTCCTCATGTCTTCTCTCTACGGAGTAAGCCAGACGGATGCTCAGACGATTCAGACAGCCGCCGTTATCTCAGTTTCGGATTCTACGACGACCGCCGGACTCAGCTCTTCGACAGATTCAAAAGCCATAGAAGCCTATATCCGCAAGGAATTGGCCTCTACGCCTATCCTGATCGAGGTTGCCCGTTGCGAGTCCACATACAGGCAGTATGGAAAGGACGGACGCGTTATCCGCGGCAAGGAGAATCCCTTGGACGTCGGCGTGTTCCAGATCAACGAATACTATCACGCTCAGACTGCCAAGAAGCTCGGATATGACATCTATACGATCGAAGGCAACATCGCATACGGCAAATACCTCTACAGCAAGAATGGCACGAAGGACTGGTATGCTTCATCGCCGTGCTGGGCAGGACAGAATCTCGCTTCAAGGTAATAGCGCCAGCAGATCAAATTAAATCTTTATTAAAAGCAAAAGGCCGCACTCATCTCTGGGTGCGGTTTTTTGTTCGCAGACTCATCAGAGGGAAGAGGGGGTCTGAGATCTTCTAAAGCCGTTCCGACCCGCGTTAATGAAAGTAAGGGTATGTCGCACAATATATGTTTGCGACACTAAGCCTGTATTCCATTCCTGTTTAATACGAGCCAGGGCTTGAAGTGGACTGAAGATCCACGTGATCCATGTTCCTGAGCTTCCCCATCGCTGGTTCCCAAATAAGATGGAGGAAGATCTGATTCCATACGTACGTCGCTGGCTTGCTCAGGTACTTATTCCATACATTGACGGTCGTCGACGCCACATACGAGAAATTGTCCTTGGTGGTCGGAGAGTCCGCCAGGCTCCTCAGGTTGAGCCCGTAGTAGCTTATGGCGAGCAAAGCGATGACGATGATAATGATCGTTTTTATGAACCCCCTGTTCCCTGCCATGCGATTTTTTTTCATGCGATAAGTATATCAAGGATCGGCCTATTTCTTTAGGGGCGGAAGATATGACAGCGGGTTCAGATAGGCGGTTAAGACGGCGATCGGGACAGTCGCGCCCTTGCAGTTCCTGCTGTTGGTGAAGAGCTTGATCTCGGTGCCGTCGGTCGCGTATACGCCGAAGTGGAGGTGCGGGCCGGTCGAGTAGCCGGTATTGCCGCTGTAGCCGATGACGTCGCCTGTAGTGACCGTGTCGCCTATGGCGACCGACTGGACTGACAGGTGTGCGTAGAGGGTCGATAGGCCGTCGCCGTGCTTGATCATGATCCATTTGCCGAATGAATAGCAGCCTGCGACTATGTCGGTATTGGCGACGCCTACGATGGTGCCTGAGCGAGCCGCTTTGACCGGCGTGCCGATGGGCGTGCCCAGGTCGATCCCATCGTGGCCGTGGCCGTTATAGATCTGCGAATTGGCGGTCGAGAATGGCGTGTTGCCGAAATACTGGGTGACGATGACCTTATCCAAAGGCCATATGAGGGACCCTGCGCCCGTGGTCGGCAGATTCGCTTTGTTGACGACAAGCTGGAGCTGGGATTCGTAGTCCAGGAGCTCCTGCTGGAAGGCGTCCTTCTGGGCCTGCTTCTTGGTGAGGAGCGTCTTATATGAGCTTTCGGAATTCTTTGTCTGGCTGAGAAGGGCGTTCTTCTCTGCGTGCGTAGCAACGACCGCCTTCTTCTGGTCCTCAAGCTGTTTCTCGAGCTTGACCAGTTCGGCCTTGGCCGCTTCCGTCGCGGTACGGTTGTTCACCAGCTTGGTCTTTGCATCGGTGAGCTCGCGGATGTGGCCCTGAAGATTGTTCTGAAGAATGCTGAGATGAGCGACGGTATTCCAGGCTTGGCCAAGGGATTGGCTTGAAAGGAATATGCGCAGCGGGTCCTGTCCGCCGCCTTCATTCATCGCCTTGAAGGATGCAAGGACGAAACGCGTGTTGTCGCTGATCGTATTCTGGGTGCTGCCGATCTGGGTCGAGAGCTGCTGGATGAGGAGGTTCGTGGCATCTATCTTGTCCACGCTCACCGATATGTCCGCCTGGAGCTTCTTCTCGGTCAGGGTAAG
>JAQBQT010000017.1 GCA_028286835.1 Candidatus Parcubacteria bacterium | reverse complement strand
CTGCTCTACCAACTGAGCTAAGGGCGCATATAGTGCTCGAAAATGTCTCGAGCTTCTACTTTGGACAAGAGTAGCGTATATTCATGGCATGAGCAATGAATTCCCGTACACAATAGACGTCCTCTATGAGGACGCAGACTGCGTGGTGGTCAATAAGCCCGCCGGCATCATCGTGCATCCCGATGGCCGCAACATCGAGCCCGCTATCACGGATTGGGTCATACAGAAGTACCCTGAGGCCGTGAATGTGGGGGAAGTAGGCAAGAGCCCTGCAGGGGAAGACATCATCCGCCCCGGCATCGTCCATCGCCTCGACCGCGAGACGTCAGGCGCGCTCGTCATCGCCAAGACCGCAGAGGGGCATGCCGCTCTCAAGAAGCAGTTCCAGGATCGCACGGTCTCGAAGAAATATCTCGCCTTCGTCTGGGGAGAATTCGCTGAAGAATTCGGCACCATCACGCGCCCCATCGGACGGAGCGCCAAGGATTTTCCGAAGTGGTCCGCCCAGCGCGGCGCCCGCGGCGACATGCGCGATGCCGAGACATACTGGACCCGCCTCTGGACAGGGAAGGCAGACGTGGTGAGCGATGCCGAAGGGGCCAAGGAGCGCCAGGAGACCGGCCTGCAGAAATTCTCCCTCATTCTGGCCGAGCCGAAGACCGGCCGCACCCATCAGATCCGCGTGCACTTCCTGGCTATACATCATCCGGTGGTTTCCGACGGCTTGTATGCCGAGAAAAAGCCCAAGGCGCTCGGCTTTGAGCGCACGGCCCTTCATGCCCGCTCTATCGAGTTCATGGCCACGAATGGCAAGAAGGTGAAGGTTTTGGCGCCGCTGCCGGAAGACTTTACGAGGGCTTTGAAACTCATAAACCTTGAATCTTCAAAGCTGGTATGATAAGGTACTTCCACTATGGCTACTAAGGTTATTTCACCTGCAAACGTAGAACATCGCAAAAAGTTGGACATCCGTCCGGGCGACAACGTTCGCGTCTGGCAGAAGATCGAGGAAGACAAGGGTAAATTCCGCCTTCAGGCCTTCGAGGGCATCGTTCTTGCCCGCAAGCACGGCAAGGAAGCAGGCGCCATGTTCACTGTCCGCAAGGTCATTGACGGCATCGGCGTCGAGCGCATCTTCCCGCTGTACTCTCCGATGATCGACGAGATCGAGATGATCCGCCGCTCAAAGGTCCGCCGCGCCAAGCTCTATTTCGTGCGCGAGAAGGCGACCAAGGAGATCCGCCGCCAGATGCGCCGCATCATGGACGCCAAATACGAGGAAGAGGTCGTGGCCGCTCCGGCCGCCGCAGCGGAAGCCGCTCCGGCAGAGGCAGCAAAGTAAGCATCAGACGGGCCGCTGCCCGTTTTTTGTTTGAAAATAAGCGCGACTTCAGCTATGATGAGCCAGTTCCTTTGAAATGCGCGGGTGGCGAAATTGGTAGACGCACTACCTTGAGGTGGTAGCGCCCGTTTGGGCATGGAGGTTCGAGTCCTCTCCCGCGCACATTTTGTGTATGATATAAAGTGAACGAGCTAGCTCTTTCACTGCTTCTCGCTCGCTCCCATAGTTTAATGGATAGAACGCAAGCCTCCGAAGCCTGCGGTCCAGGTTCGATTCCTGGTGGGAGCACAAAAGGCATTCCGACAGGTTTTGTTTTTGTTTGCATGATAGAATTAAGGCATGAAGAAAGCCGTCATATTCATCATCCTCATACTCGGCTGCATCGCGGGCTATTACGTCTACGCGCATAGCACGAATCTCTCCAAGAAGGCCGCTCAAACGCCCGCGTCCGTTACGCAGAAAGCTCCGATCGTGCAGCACGCCCGGCCGCTCGCGTTTTCTGATATCCAGACAATGACTGTGCCGAGCTTCGCCGAAGAGGGTACACCGCCCGTCGCTCTCAAAGACGGCCACTACGAAGATGATGCACAGTCTATCCAGATGGATCTCGATGACAAGCCTGCCTCGTATGCAGCAGGCGATCTCAATGGCGATGGGTCTGATGATCTTGTTGCGGTCTATGCGGAGACGACCGGAGGCACCGGATACTTCTATTACCTCGCGGCATTCCTCAATGAAAAGGGCTCGCCCAAGCTCGCTGCCTGGACTGACCTCGGCGATCGCATCACCGTGAATAAGATCTCTATATCAAAAGGCGTCATCACTGCGGACATCGTCACGCAGGGACCGAATGATGCGATGTGCTGCGCCACTCTCCGAAAGATATTCACCTACAAGCTGTCAGGAAGCGCACTCATAGAGACAGGAAGCTCGATCCCCAAGTAATATTGCCCGAAGAAAATCGTCATCTTCTGCATGGCGATCAAAAGAATGAAAAATGAAAGAAGCAGCAAGAATGCCGATGGCGGCAGGAAGGCTCGGGAGAGGAAGCTTCCGCGCAAAAAGAAACAGGGGCCATCCGCTATCTAGCCCAGCTTACTGCTTTTGAGTACGAATCGGTACTCTTTCTCGGTCCAGAGCGGGCCTGCATAATCTATGCCGATCCGCGCCGTCTTCTCGATCATTCCCGGTGGGATCTTCTTCATGGGCCCTTCGATCCAGAGATCCGATTTTTTTGAAACCGGCTTTTTATTCTGCGCGTGCGAGATGCCAAGGGCTTTTGTCAGCCGACCTGGCCCGGATATCCCTTCCAGCCCGCGGATGAGCACTGCAGCAGGGTAGTCCTTCGGCCCAGTGACGACATTCAGCATCCAGTACATCCCGTATATGAGATAGACGTACCAGTATCCGCCCGGACCGAACATGATATCGGTGCGGGGAGTGCGCCCCTTAGAGGCATGCGATGCGAGATCGTCATGACCGTCGTATGCCTCGGTTTCGGTGATCATGTGGCGCTCGATGGTGCCGTCGCCTCTCCGACGGACGAGCCGGCAGCCGATGAGGTCCTTGGCGACCGCCAACGTGGGCCGTTTGAAGAAGGAAAGGGGAAGAGGTTTCATGGATATATCCTACATTATCTGGTATAAAGAAGCGGCTCCCCGTATGGTGCCTATGGTGTAATGGTTAGCACTCGGCTCTGTGAAAGCCGCAGCATGGGTTCGAATCCCATTAGGCACCCCAAAAGAATTAAATGAACGAAAGCGTCATTTCGCCCCTTTGCATATAGTCTTTCTCCAAGAAAAAACCGCCATTCATGTTTCCATGAGTGGCGGCACCGTTTTGCCTAGGACCTTTCAGTCCAGGACTTTGACCTCGGGATCAGACCAATCCTCGATCTCCTCAAGTGCCCGACGGACTTCGTCGGAGGCGCGTGATTGTTCGAAGCTGAGCGTGAACTGCAAGCGTTGCGCATCAAGCGCTACGGAGTTGATCCCCGTCAGATTGATCTGCCGCTGGCTGAAGACTCTGGAGATCCTTTCCAAAAGCCCCGGCCGACTTTGCGCTTTGCTGAATTCCAATGTTACCGAATTCTTGCCATAGAGCGTGGAGAGGACCCCGAGAATTCTCATGAACAACTCGTTGGCCTCCTCTGTAACGGCCGGACCGAAGTGCGTGTTGGCTTGCGCGAACAGCCCTTCGAAGGCTGCCTGGTCTTTTTCACGGATCATGTGCACCAAACGTTGCTCGATTGCGATCCGCCGCTCCAGCATCGTCAGGGTTTCCGGATTCTCCATGACGATCGAAGTGTAGAGGTCAGGGCTTTGGCTCACAAGCCGTCCCATGAGTGAGAACATCACCCGATAGAAAGGGCTCGTGAAGGCAAGACTCTCGCTCACTGACACGCCGGTCTCTGTGATGAGCAAGGCGCTCGTCAGGTTACCCAAATGAGGGATGACCTGGACAGTCGTCATATACCCATCGTGTTCAGTCGGCGTGCTCCACTTGATCTGCGCTCGCGTGGCCGTCAGCATGTTAACGACCCATGTTTTCCAATCGGGAACTGTCAGACGGGCCGGGCACGCTACTATTGTTTGCCCGTCGAATGGCACTTCGGGCCGGAACATGGGATGAAGTCCCACGACCTGGGCTTTGCTTTCGAGCATCGCCTCGACGGCCGGCTGCTTAACGGACGTGACATCCATGAGGAGCTGATCTTCCCGGACATGGGATAATACCGAACGTATTACCGCTGGCGTATCCTTGATAGGGACTGAGAAGATCACAGCTTCGGATTGCTCAATAACTTGAGCATTAGATAGTTCTGTAGGTTTTTTCTCATCGGAGCCAATGACCGAACAGCCAAGTTGCTCAAATAATCTCCTGAGCATCTGACCGAAGCGACCATTGATGCCGATAATGCCTACGACTACCTGTTTGACAGCTGCTTCGTTCTGAAGAAGCACGAACGTAGTCTTATTGTCAGGGACATCCTGAATGCCCTCGGCCAAAATCTTCAGTCCGTATTCTTCAGCCGCTGCCCTTGGGGCAATGGCCCCGATTTTCACATTGGGTCCGAGCTTGGTTACAGCCTTTGCCGCATTGCCTGTCGAATCGCGCTTGCTGCGCCTGTCGGGAGTGATCCCGATTGAGTCGAGGTATGTGCCACACTGCTGGATCGCTTTCTCGTGCGACATCACGCGCTCGAGCTCTTCAGCCCTGCTGACGTGCTGAGGCGTTAAGAGGCAATGATTGATCTGAAGGTCGATCCGATCTCGTTCCTGCAAGTCATATCCGGTTTCCCGAAACTCTGCCAGGTGCTTTGTCACTTCCGTGACTTCACCGGCGATCAAGTTTCGAATGGGAAGGACCGCATAGGCCGGTCCCTCGGTAAGTCGCCTGAACACGTTCGGGTGAGTACCACAAAAGACGATCTCACGATCCGTCTCTGCCCAGCCCTGTCTTTGGATAAAGGCCAGTGCCGCCTCGTGCCCGTTTGTAAAGGCGTCGAGGACCAGAATCTTCTTTTTCATCATAGGTCTCCTTCTGTTTGGGTTGAAAGTTTTTGTTGTCGGTGAACTGCTTACTAGGCACCATAGTACTCATGTGATCAGGAAAGGCAAGAATTCCTTTCCAAACTCTGCTAGTCTATGCGCATACGTATATGAAAGATCGTGCGCTGCTCATAGTAGTTTCCATCCTTCTCGGACTAGCTGTGATTTTTTGTACCACCTCTCTTTCTAGGGACCCGGCACAATCAGCAGATCAGTCTCAAAACCCGCTTGAAGCGCCTCACTCCACGCAAGCAACGGATACGCCTGCGGTTCAGCATGCTCTCAGCAGCACGCCTCTGAGGCAGATAGCTCAGCGTGACAAGCTGATCGCATTGCTCGATCCGAAGGACCGCGAATCAATATTCAAAGTGGTCGACGCGATTCAGAACGATCCGGCCATCGTCGATGACTGCCATGAGATGGCGCATGATATCGGCCGCCAGGCATACGAATATTACGGATTTTCCGATGCGATGACCTTCGACAATCCCAATCACGTGAAGCATGCACTCGTGCAGAACATCTGCGCGGGAGGATACATGCACGGAGTCGAAGAAGCCCTTTCCGCTCATGAGCCGGGTTTTCTGGAAAAGCCTGAGCTCGTCTGCGACCAGGTCCCGGCGGCGGACCGCGCCAGCTGCTTCCATGGAATGGGGCATGTATTCATGCTTGCGAATGATCGCGATGCGGATGCAGCCATCCTCGGCTGCCGCGTGATCGAATGGGCGAGCGACAGATATCGCTGTTTCGAGGGCGTGCGCATGGAGCAGTTCTGGGGCGGAGCTGCCAGCCTGTCATCGCCGGTGCTGGGCTGGGACCCGAAGGCGCCTCTCAGCACTTGCGAATCCGCGCGCGAAGACGAGAGGCCGACATGCTTCCTGTACTCCACGTTCGGATACCTGCGCGTGCATCCGAAAGACTATACAGGAGCTGCCGCGCTATGCGCGAAGAGCGGTCTGAATGACTCTGACGATCACTTCTGCCTGAAGGGATTGGGTATGACCATGATGAGCAAATTCAAGGGTCAGAGCATGGAAAATTCCGAGATGTATGCCACCGACCTGTCGCTCGCAGAGAAGTATTCGTTCTATGAGGGCGTCCTGGGCTACGCGCATCTTTCAGGCCTGAGCAATGCGCAGCTTGGGGATGTCTGCGGTCTGCTGAAAGGAGATTCGCTTGTATGTTTGGACGCCTTGAGCCTGAATGAGGCAGCCGAAGCAGCCCAGTGACATACCGCGATCACGGCATGTTGACCCATGAGATAGGGAGTAATAAGTACGCACCAGAAACGACTATAGAGAGGTAGAGCGGGCAAGAGCATATCAATATCTAATAAAATATATGAAAACAATGACATGCAGGGAGTTGGGAGGAACATGCGATCAGAAGCTAACGGCCAGCTCGTGGGATGAAATAGTCGGAAAGATGACAGAGCATGTCATGGAGAATCATCCGGACGTCGCGAAGGAAATGGAAAAGATGCATACGGAAGATCCGCAGAAGTGGGGAAAGGAGATGAGGCCGAAGTGGGAAGCGGCTGCTGAGACTTCAGAATAGGGAGGTTTTATTCCTCTGATTTAGGAGTACAATAGCAACATGATCATATTCTTCATCATCGGCATAGTCCTCGGGGCATTCGTGGTCATCTTCGCGCTGCAGAACATAACGCCGGTAACGGTGATGTTCTTCGACTGGCAGATCCAGGGCTCGCTCGCATTCATCCTCATTCTCGCCGTAGCGATAGGCCTCCTCATCAGCGCCCTCCTGTCGCTCCCGGACATATTCAGGAAGAGCTTCATGATCTCCAAACTCAAGAAGCATAATGAAAAACTGAAGGACGAACTAGTGACCAAGGAAATTGAAGTTGAGACGGAGAAATCCAAGCTCGATGCCAACAACGCATATATCGACGATCTGGAAAAGACACCTCGAGTATAGCGGCGTAGCGCGGCTTTGTAATAAATCCCGTTCTCTCATATACTCCGTGGAATGTCCGAACCTGATGCCCAACTAGCCGCTGAGCTCAAGGCTGCAACTGAGCTCCTAGAAAAGGCTGTCGCTGATCGCGATGTCCTTGCTGGCCTGTCTGCGGAAGAGCGCGCACGCCTCCTTACGGCCGCCTGGAAGATAGTCTCTCCGGATGCGGGGGAGAGGCGCCGCATGGTCAAAGCCAAGGCGCGTATGCGCAAGGCCGAGAAGTCCGAGCGCGACCAGGCGAAGCTCAATGAGACGGGCATCCGCAAGTTGCGCCGAGAAAAAGTCTTCACGACACCGAATATATTCCCGCCGCCGGATTTCAAGCAGGTCGAAGTCGCCGACAATCCTGATTTCCATGAAGCGCTCGAGCCCCAGAACTGCTACATCTGCAAGCAGAACTATACGACCGTCCATCATTTCTATGACCAGCTCTGTCCGGCATGTGCCGAGCTGAATTTCCGCAAGCGCACCGAGTCGGCAGACCTGCGGGGCCGCGTCGCTCTGCTCACGGGTGGCCGTGTGAAGATCGGCTACCAAGCCGGGATCAAACTGCTCCGCGCCGGCGCGCACCTCATCGTCTCGACACGATTCCCGCGCGATTCGGCGATGCGCTATGCAGCCGAGCCTGACTTCAAAGACTGGAGCCACCGTCTCGAGATCTTCGGTCTCGATCTGCGCCACACGCCGAGCGTCGAAGCATTCGCCCGGCATCTTCTTGCCACGCTTCCTCGGCTCGACTTCATCATCAACAATGCATGCCAGACTGTCCGCCGCCCGCCGGATTTCTATGAGCATATGATGGCCCAGGAAAATGCCGCGCTCGGAACGATCTCAGAGGATGCGCGAAAGCTCCTCGGTGCGTACGAAGGCCTGCGTGGCTATCATCTGCTGCCAGAAGGGGACGCGAGGACACAAACATCCGCAGCCACATCTGCGTCTGCACCAGGCAGCGCCTCAAATGCTGTCGGCCTTACTCACGCCGCAGCCTTGTCGCAGGTCCAGCTTCTACCCGATGAGCGCGCCGCCCAGCGCGATCTGTTTCCCGAAGGCCTCCTCGATCAGGACCTCCAGCAGGTGGATCTGCGCGAGCGCAATTCGTGGCGCATGCTCATGGCTGAAGTGCCGGCCGTGGAGTTGCTCGAGGTCCAGCTCGTGAATGCCATTGCTCCCTTCATTCTGAATGCGCGGCTCAAGCCTCTCATGCTGCGCACACCGAGCCCAGTAGGCGAACCTGCTGGTTCGCGCGACAAGCACATCGTGAATGTCTCTGCCGTCGAAGGGCAGTTCTATCGCAAATTCAAGACCACTAGGCATCCGCACACCAACATGGCCAAGGCCGCGCTCAATATGATGACGCGCACTGCTGCAGCGGACTATCAGGCCGACGGCATCCATATGAATGCAGTCGACACCGGCTGGGTGTCCGATGAAGATCCGGCACAGATCGCCACTCGCAAGCAGAAGGATCATCAGTTCCACCCGCCGCTCGATATCGTGGACGGGGCCGCGCGCATCGTGGACCCGATCATCTCAGGCTTCAATACCGGCAACCATGTCTGGGGGAAATTCTTGAAAGACTACACGGAGACAGATTGGTGAGGAAGGGAAGGAGCTTGCGAGCTTTGCGTTTGAATATGTAAAAAAGAATCCCCGCTGCCTTGAAGGCGAGCGGGGGATTTCTGGTTGGGGTTAGGAAGACTTTCGCTTCCACTTTTGTTTCGGGACTTTTCTGCGGCCCATCTCATATTTGAGAAGAGTCTCAGTCGGTTCCGTTGGGAATCCTGCAAGGGTGCACTGCTCTTGTTTTTGTGGAACAGGAGCAGTTGTTGTCGGGGGTGTCAGATCCATATCTAACACCAGAAGGGCTCGCTTGAGAGCCACCCCTAGACTGACGGGTTGTCCGAATCGCGCATTCATAGATAAGATGGTTTTGAAGGGCTCAGTTCAGACTATATTATACACCTTTTAGCACATTTGTCAATGGAGCCATACCACTGCTAAGCTAGTGAGAGCGTTATCAGCTAAGCTTATATTCATGAAAAAATCTCCAACCGCAGGACTCGTCTTGATCTGCATAGGGTGCGCCATCATTCTCGTCGTAGGGTTCCTGCACTTCAAAAATCGCTCGAGCACACAACAGGTTTCGGATCAAAAT
This sequence comes from Candidatus Parcubacteria bacterium, assembly GCA_028286835.1. Lineage (GTDB taxonomy): Bacteria > Patescibacteriota > Minisyncoccia > Phycocordibacterales > PALSA-1337 > C7867-002. Next base: position 22,671 of record JAQBQT010000017.1, on the reverse strand, counting down.
CCTCCGGCTTCCGGAGGCCCCGTCTTTGATACCACGGTTTCCGACGGCACCATCATCGTGTCGTATCCTTCGCTTCAGTACGGCCTAGCCACGAACAGGGCGCAGGTGCTTGTGACCTCCTATATCCCGCCGTGCGACGAAGGCTTCTCATACTGTCTCTACGCGACGAGCAGCGCCTACAAGGGCACGAATTTCGAAAGCGCAGGCATACGCATACAGAAACGCACTGATCTCGCGGCTGAACGAGCCTGCCTCAATACGCCTCCAGCCGGATTCGATGCGAGCGTGAAACCGGATGCCTCAACTTCGACTGGCGCCTATGCTTCGAGCAAGTTCGCGCAGGTCGGCGACGCGGGTGCAGGCCATTATGCGAACGGCTCGCTGTACCGCCTTTTCTACCGCAAGAATTCTTCCTGCTATGAGTTCGAAACGCGGATAGGGGAATCGCAGTTCATGAATTATCCAGCAGGTACAATCAAGGAATTCACAGTTGCGGATCGTGAGGCAGTGCAAAGCCAGCTCGTGCAGATTCTGGATAAGGTTACATTGCTGTCCGGGGATACTCATTTGTTCGCATTCTAAGCTTTTTAGCTGCACTCCATACTTCATTTTCAGGCCTATTCGGGCTACTTCGTGCACTCTTGCGTAATTCGGAATGAGTGGTATGGTAATTACAGACAGCAATCGAGCTATTTATTCGCCAATCTTCAACACATCCTTATATCTTAATCTTCCTAGCATTATGAAAAAATATCTTTCAGCTTCAGCGCTTATGATCGGCTTGAGCGTAGCAACGGCAGTCCCTACTCTCGCTCTCACGGTCGACACAAATGTCACGGGTTCAGCTAATGTGACCTCCTCAGGGTCTGCCTCCTCGACCAACTCGAGCACGAACGGCGGTATCTCCGTAGGGGTCGACGCCACGACAGGAGTCGATGCAAGCACGCAGAATGGCGCGCAGGGAACCGCAGGCGTCTCTGCCTCTTCTCAGGTCCAGAGCGACAGCGATCTCGACGTCTATTCAATGTCGGTCAAACAGCAGGATGCTTCGGTCACCGAAGTATCGAGCACTGACACGAGCGTCTCGGTCGATTACAAGGTCCCGGCAAAGCTCTTCGGATTCATCTCAGTCAGCATGACAGAAAGGGCATCGGTAGAGGTCGGAGGCTCCAACGAGACAGTGGTCAAGGTGCACCGCCCGTGGTGGTCCGCTCTCGCCAAGTCAGAGGATCACACTGATGCGCTCGCAGCCAACATCAAGGCTCGCGTCCCGTCATCCGTCTCCGCGTCAGCATCGGCCAATGCAAGCTTGAACGCTTCCATGAAGGCCCAGTTCATCTCAGCCATCGAAGCAGCAGCCCGCGAGACATTCTCGTCTTCGGCCTCAGCTTCGACGAACGCTTCGGCTAACACGTCAGGCTCGGCTCAGTACTAGTTTTCTTTTCCTGTGGCGCTCAGCGATTACAGCTACGATCTTCCCAAGGACCGTATTGCCGATAGGCCAGCGGAGCCGCGAGACACCTCGCGGCTCTTCGCGTATGACACAAAGACAGATACGATCACGCTCGATGTATTCGCGAATGTAGCGCGCTATATCCCGGCAGGGTCCCTTCTTGTTCTGAATGACACGAAGGTCGTGCCCGCGCGCCTGGAGCTCACGAAGAAGACCGGAGGCAAGGTCATCATACTTTTCCTGTTCAATGAATGGGATCGCGGCCCGGTCATCAAGGGCCTGCCTGACAGGGGGATCGCTGCGGGCGACATGCTGTATGCGGATGGCCGCGCCATCGTCGAGGCTGTTTCGAATGAGCGCGAAGAATTCTCATTCAGGCTCAAGATCCTTCCGGCCGAATTCGAACGGCTCTGCGAAGAGCGGGGCAGGACGCCGCTGCCGCCCTATATCCATTCGGGCATGAATGAGAGCGAGATACGCGAGCGGTATCAGACGACGTTCGCTGCACGGCCGGCATCGGTCGCTGCGCCCACGGCCTCGCTCCATTTCACAGACAGGGTGTTCGATTCGCTGAAACAAAAAGGCGTAGGGCAAACCGCGGTCACGCTTCATGTCGGGCGCGGCACGTTCTCGCCGGTCACTGAAGCGCATGCTTCGGCCGGGCGGCTTCATGCCGAGCCTGTGAGCGTCGGCATTGAAGCGGCGCAACTCGTACGCTCTTCGAAGGAGGCCGGCAGGGCCGTCATAGCTGCAGGAACCACTGTTGCGCGCACGCTCGAGTCGGCTGCCGATCCTATCATGAAAGGAGAAGGGTATTCCGGCGAGACCGCCATCTTTATCCAGCCTCCATATGATTTCAAAATCGTCGACGCGCTCATCACGAATTTCCATCTGCCGGGCACGTCGCTCCTCATGCTCCTCGATGCATTCATGCAGGGGAAGGGTGCCCGCAAAACCTGGCGGGAGCTCTATGAACGCGCCATCGCCGAAGGCTTCCGCTTCTATTCATTCGGGGACGTCATGCTCATCATCTAGATCTGGCGCGATCCCGGCCTAGCGCGGCCCTGCTTGCGAAGCGCATGGGGCTCACCTATAATCAATTCCTATGAATACTAAACGAATTATCTTCTGGGCCGGTTTCGTCATCGTTTTGGGGCTTATCATCTGGGGCCTCGTCGCGGCTCAGAAAAAGACCATCTCGTCGGTCGGAAACTACGGGACTCCTCCCGCAGTCACATCCGCCGATCATATCCTCGGGTCCGTTGACGCCAAAGTGACGGTCATCGAATACGGAGACTTCCAGTGCCCGGCATGTGCGGCCTACGCTCCGATCGTTGAGAAGCTCGCCGCCGATGAGGCCACCGGCACCCTCAGGGTGGTCTTCAGGCATTTCCCGCTCCCTCAGCACCCGAATGCGGTCATCGCCGCCCAGGCAGCCGAGGCTGCTTCCAAACAGGGCAAGTTCTGGGATATGTACCGCACGCTCTACGCGAATCAGACGACATGGGAAAATAACTCCGATGCCGATGCGCGCAAGGTGTTCGCTGGCTACGCCGCCGCTATCGGTCTCGACGCGCAGAAATTCGCGGCCGATATCGATGCGCCTTCGACCAAGAAGATCATAGATGATGGACGCGCCGAAGCTCAGGCTCTCGCTCTCGATTATACGCCGACCTTCTACGTGAATGGGAAGGTCGTCACTAACCCACAAGGATATGAACCGTTTAAAGCGATCATTGACGCTGCCGCTAAATAGCCCCGGCACTGCCGGAGTGATCTTCCTGCTGGTTGTGGCGCTTATCGGTTTTGCCGACGCGGCCTACCTGACGGTGGAGCATTACCAGAACGTGATACCGCCGTGCACGACCTCCGGCTGCGAAGCCGTGCTCACGAGCGCATACTCTGTCGTCCTGGGCGTGCCGGTCTCCCTTGGCGGCGCGATATATTATCTGGCGATCGCGATCGGCGCGCTCATATATCTCGAGGCAAAGCTCCTGAGCGGAACCGTGCGCCCGTTTCATCTCTGGGTGCTCAGGTGGACCTTGCTCGCCACGGTCCTCGGACTGGCCGCTTCGGTCTGGTTCTTCTATCTTCAGGCTTTGGTGATACATTCGTACTGCCAGTACTGCCTCGGATCCGCTACGACTTCGACACTCCTCTTCATAACTGCCGCGATCATTCTGGCCAAGAATGGAAAGATGCCTGCGCAGCCGCCGCTTTCGCCTTCTTCTCCCTCATCCTCCGCGGCCCTCTAATATGAAGCATACAGATATCTTTGTTACGCCTCCCAGCCAGGATTATGAGCTCTTGGATTCCGGCGACGGCGAAAAGCTCGAACGGTTCGGGACTCATATTTTGTCGCGACCGGATCCTCAGGCTTTGTGGAACAAGAATCTGCCAAAGGAAGAGTGGGAGAAGGCCGACGCCTACTTCATGCGTGACAGCGCAGGAGCGGACTGGAATTTCCGCAAGGGATTCTCTGAGTCGAAGTGGCCCATCAGCTTCGGCGGCCTCAAATTCTGGGTGCGTCCTACAGCCTTCAAGCATGTGGGTCTTTTTCCTGAACAGCTGCCGAATTGGGACTGGGTCAGGAAGATCATCGAGCCGGCCGCCGCAGGGAAGACGCCTGAAGAAGCGCCGGAAGTCCTGAATCTCTTCAGCTATACCGGCGGCGCGACCCTCGCATGCGCGCAGGCAGGCGCTAAGGTGGTGCATATCGACGGTTCGAAGGCCGCCGTCACATGGGCGCGCGAGAATGGGGATCTGTCAGGCTTGAGCGAAAAGCCGATGCGCTGGATCGTCGAGGATGCACGCGCCTTCGTGGAGCGGGAGATCCGCCGCGAGCGCAGATATGACGGCATCATTATGGACCCTCCCGCATTCGGGCACGGTCCTGACAATGAGCTCTGGAAGATCGAGGAGCATTTCCTCGGCCTCTTGGAGAACTGCAAGAAGCTCCTCAAGCCCAAGCCGCTTTTCTTCCTCATCAACGGCTATTCGGCCGGTTACTCCTCAATCGCCTATGGCAACAACCTGCTGTCGCTCGTAGAAAAATACGGCGGCTCCATAGAGACGGGGGAGCTTGCCATCCAGGAGAGGTCCGGACGCCTTCTGCCGGCAGGCATCTGTGCGCGGTGGTCAGCGAAATAATTTTTATAATAAAAAAGCGCGCTTGTGAGGGCGCGCCTTGTTTGAAATTTTCTATACCGCATGAAGGAGTTCGTGCATTGTTTGGATGAATTCTTCAATCGATACGTCTGAGCTCTCTTCTGTGAATCGGATTTCATACCTGAAGAATCCAACCCACCACGCATTGATGCCGTTTTCTTTTGCATCGCTGTCCAGTATGTGTCGGTACATCACCGCATGCAGCACATATAGAAGCGTATGCGCCGTTTCTTCCGTAAGAAAGTCCGAATATTTTAGCTCTTCAGTGTCAATAGTTATGTGATATTGATCAACGTACGCTACTGCTCCTGAGATAAGTGACTGCATTCCCTCGTCTTCTCCGGTGCAAACGAGCAGGTGATATTCACGAATGTCTCGTTTGATATGGCTGGCATGGACGTAGTATGAAGAACATTTTCCATAATTCCTGAATCTGATTTCGAGTTCGCATTCAGTGTAATCTTTTCCAGCGTTTTTCCCTGATAGAAAATAGAGGTAACCATATTTCTGCCGATGCGCGGCCACTGTGCTCATGTTGTCTGAGGCTCTGCTCATGGGTAGTCCTTTGTTGAATTTTTCGAAGACCAAAACGTTTAGCCCATATACTACTCCGCCTGAACAGACTGTCAAAGGTGTGATACTCTAGTGTCATGTCAACCTTATTGCTCGATGGACGTGCGGTGCGTGCAGCCCTTCTGCCGGCTTTGGCCGACAGGGTCAAGGCGCTCATCCGTCCGCCGACTCTGGCCATCGTTCAGGTGGGGAAGCGTGAAGACTCCACGGCTTTTATCAAGGCAAAGATCGCATTTGGAGAAAAGATCGGCGTGAATGTGAAGCATATCCACCTTCCGGACACGATCACGCAGCAGGAATTGATCGCCAAGATACAGGAATGCAATGCGGATGATTCCATTCACGGCATCATCGTCCAGCTGCCGCTACCTATCGCCCTCGATCAGGATGCTATTACGGAAGCAGTCGACCCTTGTAAGGATACGGACTGTCTTACGTCCTATAGTGTTAAGCGATGGATGGAAGGACGGGAAGACGCGCTCTTGCCCGCTACGACTCGCGGCGTGAAGGAATTGCTGGCTCATTACAAGATCGACCTCTTCGGCAAGAACGTCGTCGTCGTTGGCCGATCCATGCTCGTAGGGAAGCCTCTGGCGGCATTCGCCATGAATGAGAACGCCACGGTGACGGTGTGCCACAGCAAGACTGCAGACCTGGCCGCAGAAACCAAGAAGGCGGACGTCCTCATTGTCGCTGCGGGCCGGCCGGGCTTTATCGGAGCTGACCAGGTGAAAGAAGGGGCTATCGTCATCGATGTCGGCATCAATACGATCAAGGGCGAGAAGCTCGAAGACGAGGTTTCGGGAAGGAAGCTTGTGGGGGACGTGGACTTCGATGCGGTTCAGCCGATCGCCGGAGCTATCACTCCGGTCCCCGGGGGAGTAGGCCCGATGACGGTCGTCGCCTTGTTCGAAAACCTGATTGATATTTGCATGCGCTAGCGATATCATTACTCCATTACGTACTAACTAATTATATATTCATGAACATTCCCGCAAGGTTCTGGAAGGCAGCTACCGCGTTTGTTGCGGTCCTCATCATACTCGCAGGCGTATTTATCATAAAGGAGCTCAAGCTGGTCGGACATATCGGCGAGAACCCGAATCAGACCAACACCATCAGCGTTGACGGCACCGGAAACTCTGTGGCCGTGCCTGACATCGCCACGTTCTCATTCTCTGTCACGGAGACTGCCAAGACGGTTGCGGATGCGCAGTCAGCGGCGACAGGAAAGATCAACGCAGCACTCGATGCGCTCAAGACAGCTGGCATCGCGGACAAGGACGTCTCTACAGAGTCCTATAACATCAATCCTCATTACGAATATCAGAATGCGGTCTGTCCCAACGCAGGCGGAACGGTTGCATACTGCCCGCCGGGCAAGTCGACTCTCACTGGCTATGAGGTGAGCGAGACCATCCAGGTGAAGGTCCGCGATCTCTCGAAGGCTGGTTCCATATTCACGACCATAGGATCCCTCGGAGTCCAGAATGTGAACAGCCTCTCATTCGCCGTCGACAAGCCGGAATCAGTGCAGGCAGACGCGCGCTCGAAGGCTATCGCCGATGCCCGTTCCAAGGCCGATGCGCTGGCCAAGCAGCTCGGCGTCCGTCTCGGCCGCATAGTGAGCTTTTCAGAGAACGGCGGCGCATATCCTCGCCCGGTCGCATATGGCATGAGCGCGGTCAAGAATCAGGCCATGGATGCCGCTCCAGTGCCTCCTCAGATCCCTACAGGCGAACAGAAGATCACCAGCACAGTCTCCATCACGTACGAGATCCAATAGGTAGGGAGTTGACTCCTGGCCAAAAAGGGTATATTGTATCTGGGTAATCCCCAGCAGGGGTTTTTTAATACAACGCTAAATAACCAGCATGAAATTCGCCGATTATATCAAAGCTACGCAAGTAGAAATGACCCACGTGAACTGGCCGACCCGCGGTCAGACTATCCGTTTTACGACGGCGGTCATCGGCATTTCCCTGATCATTTCAGTCCTTCTCGGGCTCAGCGATTTTGTATTCTCCCGCCTCCTCACCCTTTTGTTCAAATAATCTATCAATCGATCGGTTAACTTAGCAGCATAATACCTATCAACATGGCGAAACAGCACACAACAGGCGAACGGGCATGGTATGCCATCCATACGTACGCAGGCTACGAGAATGCGGTTGCCCGCAACTTGAAGCAGCGCATAGAATCCCTCGGCATGGAGGACAAGATCTTTGCAGTCGTCGTTCCGACCGAAAAGAAGATCAAGGTCAAGGGCGGCAAGCGCATCGAGGAAGAGGAGAAGATCTATCCGGGCTACGTGCTCGTCGACATGGTCGTGACAGATGATTCCTGGTACGTGGTGCGCAATACGCCCCGTGTGACGGGCTTCGTGGGCTCGGGAGTCTTCCCGGTGCCGCTCGATAAGGCCGAGATCGATTCGTTATTCGCCCGCATGAATAAGGGCGACACCCAGCACGCCATCGACTTGGTCATCGGCGACCTCGTGAAGGTCGCGGACGGCCCATTCAAGGACTTTGAAGGCAAAGTCGGCGAGGTTGATACGCAGCGCGGCAAGATCAAAGTGCTCGTTTCCATGTTCGGACGCGAGACCCCGGTCGAGTTGGATTTCTTGCAAGTCAAGAAAGTATAAGGTAGTCTTCCATTTACAACATATTTCAATCCTATGGCAAAGAAAGTAGTCAAAAAAGTAAAGGTGCTCGCTCCCGCAGGGAAGGCAACCCCAGCGCCCCCGCTCGGTCCGACCCTCGGTCAGGCCGGCGTCAACATCGGCGACTTCACGAAGAAATTCAATGAAGCCACCAAGAACATGATGGGTGATATGATCCCTGTGGTCATCTCTGTCTATGAGGACCGCTCATACGATTTCGTCCTCAAGACCCCTCCGACATCGAGCCTCATCCTCAAGGCCATCGGCAAAGAGAAGGGTTCAGGCAAGCCGAACACATCCAAGGCAGGCACTCTCACGAAGGCCCAGCTCAAGGAGATCGCCGAGAAGAAGCTTCCGGACCTCAACACGAGCGACGTCAATGCAGCGATGAAGGTCGTCGCAGGCACGGCGCGTCAGATGGGTGTGGATGTGAAATAGCAATTTCACATCCTGGGTTAAATAATTTTACACAGACGCAAAAAGCACCGGTTCAAAGCCGGTGCTTTTCGTCGCTTGCTATATATGAAGCTGGTGCTAGTATGCCGGAAGATCATGAATACCATCACAAAATTAGTCCGGGATCACATTCCCGCTTTGTTGGTCGCGAGGCATGTGCCGCACAAGATCCGCGTCGCCGGTCCTATGGAGTATCGGTGCGCGCTGGTAAAAAAGCTGCATGAAGAGCTGGAAGAATTCGACGCGCTGCATTCCCTGGAAGAGCTGGCTGACATTATGGAAGTTATAGAAGCGCTCAAGAAATTGCCTGAGTATTGGGGCATAGAAGAGTACCGCCATCAGAAGATGCTGGAGAAAGGAGGATTCAGTAACCGGATCATTCTTTCGAGTGAGGCAGCTTAAATTTAGCCGCGCTAGGATGCGGCTTTTTTGTTGCTTGCGCAAAGAGGGTGAAATAGGTAGGGTTACGCCAGAAACCCATGAAAATATATCTAGCTCACGCCCTTACCGGCGCGCCGGAAGAGTTCAGGCAGCGAATGCTTGCCTTGCGCCAGACGCTTAATGGTATCGCTGGGGTACAGGTCCTTGAATTCAATTGGATCCCTGGAATCGGACCTGATAAGACAAAAAATACGTATCTGCACGATATGCAGAACGTGCGTAGCGCTGATTTGATGATCGGAGTACTGGATCATCCGTCTGTTGGGCTTGGTATGGAGATCCATGAAAGATGCATAAAAGATAGCCCAATGCTTTTATTTTATCCCATAGGAACGAGGGTATCCCAGATAGTGCCTGATTGCATAAGATGGCACAGGGAATTGATTCTCTCGGATAATCGAGATTGTCCCTCGGGACTTCATGACCCTATCGCATACACTAGTGACGAAGAAATAACGGGAATCGTCAAAGGGTGGATGGAGAGAAAGACTATTAACAAGTTTGGTCTAGTGGGATAATTTTCAGGATACGACCGCGTTCAATCGCGGTTTTTTATTGCTTTACTGCGGCTTCACTTCGTGTTCCACTTTGTATTCGAGAAGGAGGGCGCCGCTCTCTGATTCTGCCGAAGAGACGAGCTTGAGCCTCTGGGTCATCTCTTCATTGAAAAGGCTGATGCCGCTGCCGAAGAGGAGGGGTTCGATGGTAAGGTAAATTGTATCAATGAGGCCGGCCTTCATGAACATGCTGTAGATGTGAGAGCCGCCGCAGATGGCGACCTCCTTGAAGCCGCGCGATTCTAATTCCTGCATGAGTGCCCGTGGCTCGAGCGATGTTATCTCTGCACCCTCGAACGTCTTCGTGCGGGAATAGACGATGTTGACCCGTTCCTTGAGGGGGCGGCCGATGGTGGCATATGTAGTCGAACCCATGACTACTACGCCCGCGCGCTTGGTCAGTTCGACGAATCGCTTCTTGTCGGCTTTGCCGGTCCACATGGCCGCATGCTGCTCATTCTTGGCTATGAATCCGTCGGCTGAGACCGCGGCGATGAGGAATGCTTTTATCATTAGCTTGTATTATACTACCTCCAATTATATAGCCTAATCACATGATCACTGATCCCACATACAAGCGCCCGTCATGGGATGAATACTTCATGAATATCGCCGAGCTTGTGGGAAGCCGCGCGACTTGCAGCCGCGGACGCTCGGGCTGTGTCGTCGTAAAGGATAAGCGCATCCTTGTGACGGGGTACGTCGGATCGCCTATGGGGCTCCCTCATTGCGACGAAGTAGGGCATGAGATGCATAAGGTCATACATGAGGATGGCAGCATATCGGAGCACTGCATCCGCACAGCCCACGCCGAGCAGAATGCTATCGCCCATGCGGCGAAGCTCGGCATCTCGCTCGATGGCGCTACTGTGTATTGCCATATGACCCCATGCTACGTTTGCGCCAAGATACTCATCAATTCAGGTATCAAGAAAGTGGTGGCGCTCAAGGATTATCACGCAAGCAGACGCTCCAAGGAAGTGTTCGAACAAGCGGGGGTCAAGCTCCAGATATTGAATGCCGAGGTGGAATCGTATACTAAGGATAGATTCACTGAAAAGAAGGCTGCGGCTTTGATTCCCGTTAAAACGCCTACGCCCAAGAAAAAACTTGCCAATACCAAGAGGAAATAATTCATGAAAGTCCACATTAAAAAGCTTCATCCTGACGCGAAGATACCGGAATATGCGCATGCTGGGGATGCCGGCGTGGACCTCTTTACGATCGAGCCGTTCGAGCTCGAGCCGGGCGAACGCAAATCCATTCCGCTTGGTTTGGCTATCGAGATACCGCCGGGGTACGTTGGTCTTATGTGGGACAAGAGCGGTCTTTCGCATAAGTGCGGCATCAAGAGCTTCGGCGGTGTGATCGACAGCGGCTATCGCGGCGAGATCCATGCCGGCGTCCTCAATCTGTCCGATAAATTCTTTTCCTTCGATAAGGGGCAGAAAGTCATTCAGCTTTTGATACAGAAAGTGGAGCGCGTAGATTTCGAAGAGGCTGATGAGCTCTCGGATAGCGCACGCGGAAATGCCGGCTTCGGATCGAGCGGGAAATGATATTGACAATATGGTTGGTAAATGTTATTAAGTTCATGACAGTTCTTTTTCAACAACCAACTCAAGGAGGATTATTGCGATGTCTGTATTAAATAGTGTCGTAGAACGCTCGCTTATAGCAAAGATTACAGCGACAGAAAGCTCGCTTATAGCAAAGATAGCAAATTTGAACTCTAAACTCGCTAAGAGAAAGGATGTTCGTATCAAAAAAATAAAAGACCTTATCTCACAAGCCGGGAGTAGGGAAAATGTGTTGCCGATTATTGCAAGGATACTCGGTTTTCAGATAAAGGTAATCGCTCGAGTTAGAGAGAGGGATGACGAAGCGATCTTGCTTAAGATTGGTGATAAGGGATGCGCCTTTCTTCTTAGCGCCGAACGGGACTGGCCAGGGATGTATCCCACGCTTACATTTAGCCTTTATCCGGAGATTGAATGGATGTTTGGTCCATTCATGGTGAGCTATGACTGGGTTTTCCTTCATAACAAATCTCAACTCCTTGATATATGCAAAAAGGAGAAAGTACGAAAGGTTTTCTTGTGGGCAAGAGGAAAGGAGTTTCGGAGGATGAAGATTGGTAGCGTCACCCTTGTGGATGCTTACCGTCACCGCAAAGGTAATCTCAAACGCTGTTTCTCTGCGAAAGCAATGAAACATATGCGGGAAAATCCCTGTCTAATCGATATAATAAATTTTGATCATATCGGACTCCATTCCGCCAGCCAAACAGCCAACAGTTTCTTTCACCATCATTACGATAAAGTGGATACACTTTGGAAGGTTGCTTCGTAAAGCACGAAACGCGACGATTATTCGTCGCGTTTTTTATACTGCGATCGGCGCTTTGATGGCGGGATGCGGGTCGTAACCGACGAGCTCGAAGTCGTCTTTCGTGAAGTCCCATAATTCTTTGACCTGACGCTTGATCACGAGCTTCGGTGCAGCCTTTGGTGTACGCGATAGCTGTTCCTTTGCCTGTTCAAGATGATTGAGATAGAGGTGAGTGTCGCCGCCGGTCCAGATGAATTCTCCGGGCTTAAGGCCTGTCACTGATGCGATCATGATCGTGAGAAGAGCATATGAAGCGATATTGAATGGCACGCCCAGGAATGTATCGCAGCTGCGCTGATAGAGGTGGCAGGAAAGCTTGCCGTCGGCGACATAGAACTGGAAGAGGCAATGGCAGGGAGGAAGGCCGGCTTTTGCCATCTCCGCGATCTCTGCTGGATTCCACGCGCTCACGATGATACGCCGAGAATCGGGGCTTTTGCGGATAAGATCGACCGCATCTTTCAGCTGGTCTGTCGACTTTCCATTAGGTCCGATCCAGTTGCGCCACTGCTTGCCGTATACAGGTCCGAGGTCTCCGTATTGTTGCTCGAATTCCGGATCAGCGAGCAGTCGATCGGTAAAGGCTTTCATTTGGGCAACCCATTCGTCGCTATTCGCGATTGGTATCGGTAGATTATTCCTCTTCAGATACGCCTTGAATGGCCACTCGTCCCAGATGTGATTGTTCTCAAGCAGGAGCTCTTTCACTCGCGTGTTGCCACGAATGAACCAGAGGAGCTCGGTGAGGATAAGCTTGAACGGGACTTTCTTGGTGGTGAGGAGGGGGAAGCTCTCGGAGAGATCGAATCTCATCTGGGTTCCGAAGAGGCTCTTGGTGCCCGTACCGGTCCTATCTGTCTTCTGGGTACCCTCATCGAGGATCCTTCGGAGAAGATTTAGATACTCGATATCGGGATGATTGGTTTTCATGATTCAAGTATACTATAAGTCAATGAAAGCAAAATTCATCGCCATCGAGGGGGGAGAAGGCTCGGGAAAATCCAGCCTCGTTAAGCTCCTTAAAGAAGTCCTTGCAGATACCGCAGTGATAACCCGTGAACCGGGAGGATCCCCCTACGGAGAAGCTATCCGAGACATGGCGCTGAAGAATCCTTTAGCAAAAGACGCGCCTCCAGCAACTACTCTATCTCTCATGTTCGCCTCGCGGTTCGATCATATCGCAAATACCGTTAAGCCGGCGCTGACTGCCGGTAAGCCTGTCATCACCGACAGATTCGACGGATCTTCGTTTGCCTACAATATCTGGGCTCAGGCCAATGGCGGCTTGGAAAAGTTATTTTGGAATCTGCGCTCGCACCTCGATCTGGTTCCGGATCTCTATATATATCTGGATGTGGATCCCAAGGAGGGCACTCGGCGTGCTCAGGCTCGAAATGCTGCATCCGATGCCAATGGCAAGTATGATCATTTCGATGACAGGCATGTGGAATTCCATGGCAGAGTCAGGGAAGGGTATTTAAAATTCTTTGCCAAGAGAAAGTGGATCTTTTTTCCAAAAATTCCTCATGTGATCATCGATGCCAACCGCTCCTTGGAAGAAGTGAAGCAGGAATTCATGGCCGTTGTTCAAAAAGAATTGACCGTCTAGACCATGCTACAATTCTTGTGCCTTATAGTTTAATCCATCCCACCCATGAAAGACCCCCAGGTAAAGAAGCTGATCGATGCCGAAAAGAAGCGCCAGAAGAAGGTGGTGAACCTGATCGCATCCGAGAACTATGTTTCCAATGATGTCCTGGAAGCTCTCGGTTCCGAGCTCACGAACAAGTACGCGGAAGGCTACGCAGGCAAGCGCTATTATGGAGGCAATGAAGTCACGGACAAGATAGAGCTTCTGGCTATTTCCCGCGCGCTCGAGCTCTTCAAGCTCGCTCCGGCAGAATGGCACGTGAATGTCCAGCCGCTTTCGGGCTCGCCGGCGAATCTCGCCGTGTATGCCGCTCTCGTCCCTCCGGGCGGAAAGATCATGGGCATGTCCCTCGACCACGGAGGCCATCTCACTCACGGCCACAAGGTCTCATTCACGGGCAAGATCTGGAATCAGATCCCGTACGGCATAGATCCCATCACCGAAGTCATCAACTACGATCAGATCCTCGAGCAGGCCATAAATGAAAAGCCGAACGTAATCGTGGCAGGGTATACCGCATATCCGCGCACCATCAATTGGGCGAAGCTCCGCGAGATCGCCAGCGCTTCGGGAGCGCTCCTCATGGTGGACATGTCGCACATCGCCGGGCTTGTCGCGGGCGAAGCGTATCCGTCGCCGTTCCCATACGCCGACATTGTCACTACCACGACCCACAAGACGCTCCGCGGTCCACGGTCCGCCATGATCTTCGCCAAGAAGGATTCGCGCGAGCTGGAGAAGAAAATAGATAAGGCGGTGTTTCCCGGCCTGCAGGGAGGCCCGCACCTGAATCAGATCGCGGCCATCGCTGTCGCCCTCAAGGAAGCGGCAAGCCCCTCATTCAAGAAATATGCGGCGCAGGTCGTGAGGAATGCAAAAGTACTGGCCGATGAATTGACGCGCCGCGGCTGGAGGCTCATCAGCGGCGGAACGGACAGCCATCTTATCCTGGTAGATACGTGGATGACGGGCGTTCCGAACGACAAGGGAGTCGGCGGCGTTACCGGCAAGATCGCGAGCGACGCTCTGGAGGCCGATGGCATCATCGTGAATAAGAATGCGATACCGTTCGACAGCCGTCCGCCCATGGATCCTTCCGGCATCCGCCTTGGCAGCGCGGCCGAGACCACTCGGGGCAAGAAGGAAAAGGATTTCAAGAAGATAGCGGAAAGGATAGATGCGATCCTAAAAAAGTCCGCGAAGAAGTAGTATAAAAAGAGGGCGCGACAACCCGAAGGTCGTCGCGCCCATATTGGCCGTTATGCAACGGTGCTTTGAATCACACTCGCGTGATAGCATCAGCATCGCATATGACGGCGGCAGGTTTCAGGTTCAGGCAACCGATTAAACGTCCCACGTTTTCGGGTGCCATCCGCTTAACCATATGTTGATCGATCAGCCGTCCCTACTTTACGGCAAAAATGCACAAAAAGTCAAATCGCCAAGCGGGCGCGGCTCTGTTACAATGTTTTTCATGAAAGACGAGCTTATAAGCAGTTTAAAATCTGCTGCTGTCAAGGCGGGGATCGAAACCGACGCGATCGCCATTGAATATCCTGAAAACCCCGAGCATGGGGACTTTTCGACGAATCTTGCGCTGGCGCACGCCAAAAATCTCAAGACGAATCCGCGCGCCCTGGCCGAAAAGATCGTCCAGGAATTCGAGAAGCTGCAGCCAGCATTCGTGGAATCTGTCAGCATTGCCGGCGCAGGCTTCATCAACTTCAAGGTGAAGGAATCATTCCTTGCGGAGGAGGCGATAAAGCCGCTTGCGAAGCCGGCATCTGATTCAGGGCGAAAGGTGATGGTGGAATATACGGATCCGAATCCCTTCAAGATCTTCCACATCGGCCACCTCATGGCCAATGCTGTGGGCGAGTCGGTTTCCAGGCTCGTTGAGTATTCGGGCGTCACAGTGGTCCGCGTATGCTATCAGGGAGATACCGGCCTTCACGTCGCAAAAGCCGTGTGGGCGATCATGAAGAACGGGACCATCTCGCAGGTAGAATCAAGGAAAGATGTAGTTGGGAAAGTCGGCTGGCTTGGCGAAATGTATGTGGAGGGATCTTCACACGAAGAGGAGCCGGCGATCCAAAAAGAGATCGCAGATATCAACAAGAAGATCTTCGACGGCACTGATCCGGCCGTGAACGAGGTGTATGAAAAGGGCAGGAAGTGGAGCCTGGAATACTTTGACTATATATATGCGCGGCTCGGCACCAAGTTCGACAGGTTCTTTTTCGAAAGGGAGGTCGCCGAGACGGGCGCGGAAATCGTGCAGGAATTCCTGAAAAAAGATATTTTCGAGAAGAGCGACGGCGCCGTCGTCTTCAAGGGCGAGGAGCACGGCCTTCATACCCGTGTGTTCATAAATTCACAGGGGCTTCCGACATATGAGGCAAAGGAGATTGGCCTCAATGTGGAGAAGTTCAAGCTGTATCCGGATCTGGACGAATCCATCATCGTGACTGGCAATGAGATCAATGAGTATTTCAAGGTCCTGAAAAAAGTCCTTTCTCTCGTGGCGCCTAAAGTCGCTGAAAAAACCACTCACCTGAGCCATGGCATGCTGCGGTTCGCTTCCGGCAAGATGTCTTCGCGCAAAGGGAATATCATTTCGGCAGAATCCCTGATAGAGGAAGTGAAAGTTCTTGTGTCGCAAAAGATGCAGGGCAGGGAATTCGCTCCGAAGGAGGCAGATGAGACCGCGGACATGATCGCCGTTGCCGCCATCAAGTACAGCATCCTTCGCCAGGGGATCGGAGGGGATGTCATCTTCGATTCCGATAAGTCCATTTCATTCGAAGGAGATTCGGGTCCGTACCTGCAATACTCGGCAGTGCGCGCGCAGTCGGTCTTGGCCAAGGCAGGGGAGTCGGCCGGCAGCGCGACTGGTGATCCAGCAAAAATAAAATTGCCCCAGGCAGCCGGCCTTCTCGAACGGCTCATCACGCGCTTCCCGGATATTGCCGAGCGCGCACGCAAGGAATACGCGCCGCAGCATATCGCGAATTATCTGATCAATCTGGCCGGAGCCTTCAATGGCTTCTATACCAACAGCGTCATCGTCGACATCAACGAACCTCTCTCGCCGTATCGCATCGCCCTTACACGCAGCTTCCTTGCAGTCATGACCGACGGTCTCTGGCTCCTCGGCATCAAGGTTCCGAAGAGGATGTAGGCCAGGCTCGCATCGCGGACGATATGATACACTTTCTTTACCTCAATCCACTTCAATGGCCGATCCAAACCCGGTAGACCCGCAAAAAACCAATAAAAGCCCGCACGCGGAGCGCGAGGAGCGGATCCTGTCCTTCTGGAAAGAGAAGGGCATATTCGACAAATCACTGGCTCAGAACAAAGGAGGGAAAGAATTCGTATTCTACGAGGGACCTCCGACGGCGAACGGCCGCCCGGGTATCCATCATGTGGAGGCGCGCGCATTCAAGGATGCCATTCCGCGCTATAAGACGATGCGCGGCTTCAGCGTGCGCCGCAAGGGAGGCTGGGACACGCACGGACTGCCCGTCGAGCTTCAGGTGGAAAAGCAGCTCGGCCTCAAATCCAAAAAGGAGATAGAGACGTACGGCATCGCCGCCTTCAACGAGAAGTGCAAGGAGAGCGTCTGGACCTATGTGCATGAATGGGAGGATTTCACCCGCCGCATAGGCTACTGGATCGATCTTCGCGATCCTTACATCACGTATAAGCCGAGCTATATAGAATCGCTCTGGAATATAGTGAAGACCATCGACGAGAAAGGCCTCCTTTATAAAGACTACAAGGTCGTTCCGTGGTGCCCTCGCTGCGGCACAGCTCTTTCGTCGCATGAGCTGGCTCAGGGATACGCTGACGTGAAGGATCTGTCGGTGTATGCGAAGTTCAAACTGAAGGGACAAGAGAACACGTATCTTTTGGCATGGACGACGACGCCGTGGACTTTGCCGGGGAATGCAGCTCTTGCCATAGGTAAAGATATTGATTACGTAAAAATAAGGCCAAAAGATGTAAATGAGATTTACATTCTTGCACAGCCGGCATTAATGAGGCTTTTCTCGCTTCAAGGCGAGACCTTGGTCTTGGGCTCTATGAAAGGGTCTGATTTGGTGGGCCTCGAATACGAGCCTCTCTATCCATTTCTGAAAGACAGCGTCACTGGCGCAGAGGAAGACGCCCAGCAGGGCGTGCCGGCGGAGGCCAAGCTTAAGAATGCATTCAAGGTATATGCGGCGGATTTTGTCACAACCTCCGATGGCACGGGCATCGTTCATATCGCACCGATGTATGGCCAGGATGATTTCGAGCTCGGTACCAAGGCCAATCTGCCGAAATATCATCTGGTCAACGAAGATGGCACCTTCAAGAAGGAGGTCGGATTCCTTGCGGGGAAATTCGTTAAGGATGAGGAGGTCGCCGTCGAGATCATCAAGAACCTGGCCAACCGTCCCGAGGGCAGCCTGCTTTTCCATAAAGAAAAACATGAGCATAGCTATCCGTTCTGCTGGCGCTGCAAGACGCCGCTCATTTATTTTGCGCGCGATTCCTGGTACATCAGGATGTCCGACCTGCGCCACAAGCTGGTCAAGGAGAACGAGGATATACATTGGGAGCCTGCGCATATCAAAGAAGGCCGCTTCGGCGAATGGCTCCGCGAAGTGAAGGATTGGGCGATATCGCGCGAGCGGTATTGGGGGACGCCGCTTCCTATATGGTCATGCGAATCATGCAGGAAGCGAACCGTGGTGGGTTCCATCGCAGACATCGCGAAGAAGCCGCGCAATACGTACTATGTCATCCGCCACGGCGAAGCTGACAATAATGTGCTCGGAGTCTTGTCCGGCGTTGCAGATGCTCCGCACCATCTGACAGAGAAGGGCAGGAAGCAGGTCGCAGAGTCCGCTGGGAAGCTGAAGGGTATCAAGTTCGATATGATCTTCGCATCTCCATTTGTCCGGACCCAGGAGACTCTGGCCATCCTCAGGGAGACGAATGGCTGGAAGGACGAGCAGATCAAGACGGATGTCCGCATCCGCGAGCTCGGCGGAGGCCACTGGAATGGGCGCAAGATCCAGGAGTACTATGAATATTTCAATAATTCCGACCGGTTCGCATCTCACCCCGATGGCGTAGAGAATTACACCGAGATAAAGAAGCGCATGGGCGATTTCCTGTATGATCTCGAGAACAGGTATGAAAGCAAGACGATCCTCATCGTCACTCACGAGACCCCGGCATTCCTTCTCATCGCGGCTGCGGCGGGCATGGACAGAAAGCAGTCGATCGAGCTTCGCGGAAGAGGCGAATTCATCAACAACGCAGAGGTGCGCAAGCTGGATTTTACCGTGCTGCCCCACAATCCTGAATACGAGACTGACCTTCATCGCCCGTACATAGACGAGGTGGTGCTTCCGTGCGAATGCGGCGGCGAGATGAGGCGCGCCAAGGAAGTCATGGACGTCTGGTTCGATTCCGGCTCGATGCCGTTCGCGCAGGACCATTATCCGTTCGAGGCCAAGAAGAAAGGCATCATGGGTATCTTTGGTGGAGAGCAGGAGCTCGCATATCCGGCGGATTTCATATCTGAAGCCATCGACCAGACCCGCGGCTGGTTCTATACGCTTCATGCCGTCGGTATGCTCATGGGCAAGGGCAAGGCGTTCAAGAATGTCATCTGCCTCGGCCACATCCTCGACGCCCAGGGCAAGAAGATGTCCAAGTCAGTGGGCAATGTGATAGACCCATGGAATATGATAGAGAAATACGGCGCCGATGCGCTGCGCTTCTGGATGTATTCGGTCAACCAGCCTGGCGACTCAAAGAATTTCGATGAGAAGACCGTGGATGAGATCATAAAAAAAGTCTTCAATCTTACGGCGAACGTGACGACTTTTTATAAGACCTACGCAGATGAGGCGGGAGACAGGAAGCTCTGGATCGGGACGCATTCCGCGAACGTTCTGGATCTCTGGATACTTTCGCGCCTCAATCAGCTCATAGCCACCGCTACAAGCAATCTGGACGCATACGTGTTTCTCGAACCGACACGGGCGATCCGCGATTTCGTGGCCGATCTTTCACAGTGGTATCTGCGCCGCTCGCGCGACCGCTTCAAGGAGGGAGGGACGGCCCAGAAGGAAGCGCTGGCCACTACGTACCATGTGCTGAGTACGCTCGCAAAGATAATGGCGCCGTTCATACCGTTCTTTGCCGAGAATCTCTATCAGGAGATCAGAGGCTCTGCGGAAAGCGTGCATCTCGAAGCATGGCCTTCAGTCGGAAAGATAGATGAGAAGGTCATAGCAGATATGGAGGCTGTCCGTACGATCGCCACGAAGGGTCTGGAGGCGCGCGCGAACGCGAAGATCAATGTCCGCCAGCCGCTCGCCACGCTCTCCGTAAGCAAAGCCCTTGCCCAGCGCCTCGGCCCAGCCTTCCTGGAGATCATTCAGGATGAAGTCAATGTCAAAGAGATCGTCCTGGGCGTTTCTTCTGAAAAGGATGTTGAGCTTGATCTCGCCCTCACGCCGGAGCTCAGGGAAGAAGGGGAGCTCCGCGAATTGCTGCGCAAAATCCAGGATATGAGAAAAGAAAAAGGATTATCGGTCAAAGATACGGCTATACTGTCGGCTACCGGCGATCAGAAGGATCTCATCACGAAACATGAGCAGGAAATAAGAAAGGCGACGAACCTTTCGGCCATCGAATTCGGAGACACATTCGGCCTAAAGGTGTAGGCTTAGCGCATGTACAGCATCCAGACCACCCCCGGCTTCATCATCGATTCAAGGCCCTCCGGGGAGGCGGGGAAGCTGCTCTCCATATTCACGCGCGACCTGGGGCTCATCATGGTGATCGCTCAGGGCATCCGCTTCGAGAAGTCCAAGCTCCGCTATCATGTGCAGAATCATTCGTTCGCGACTTTTTCGCTCGTGAGGGGCAAGGAATTCTGGCGGCTGACGTCGGCTTCGGAGAACGGGGGATTCAAGGAATCCGTCGCAGGACGCGAGGCGGATGTCCTCATCGCCAAGATCGCCGCGCTTCTCAAAAGGCTCCTTCAGGGCGAGGATCCGCATCCGGAATTGTTCGAGCTCGTCTATTCGTGCGCCGCATTCCTGCACGGAACGCCCGAACTTTCTGATGAAGAATTCAAGTCCCTCGAATCCCTCACGGTGCTCCGGATGCTGCATTCCCTGGGCTACGTCGGAAGCGATGCGCAGTTCGTCGCATATATCAGCTCGGCGGATCTGAATCGGCCGCTCCTCCAGGAACTCGTACCCATACGGCTTCTGGCCAACCGCCATATCAATCAGGCCATCCAAGAAAGCCATCTATGAGGTATACTTAAAATATGCCCTCTGAGGAACGCAATCGCATCGAGGATCTCAAGCAGTCTCTCTATTCCAGGAATGCGCCCGAGCTGCGCACGCGCCGAAAGCTGCGCACGTCGAGCCCCACCTCCGACATCAAAACCGATTGGGAGCATCCGCAGGCGGAGCTGCGAGAGGACCCCGTTTTAACAAAAGAATACGAATCACCACATTCAATGTCATTTTTCACCAAGCTCCTCCTCTGGTCAGCCGCTTTTTGCGTCATCGCCGTCGCGGGCGGCGCGTATCTCTTCCTGAACGGCGCCAATCTCATCTCTGCCGACAATATCAATATCACCATCAGCGGACCGGTATCGGTCCCCGGCGGCGTTCCGATCACTTTCGGCATCACTATCATCAACAAGAACAGCGTTGTCCTGAAGGGTGCGGACCTCAGGGTGCGCTTCCCGGCAGGCACGACCGACCCGAACGACACGACCAGGTCCATGGATAACTATCAGGAGTCCATCGGCGATATCGCTCCGGGGAACTCCGTCACCAAGAACGTCCAGGCAGTCATTTTCGGCGAGCAGAACCTCCAGAAGCAGATAACGGCGACGGTAACCTATGGCATCGCTGGCTCCTCGTCGGTCTTCAATAAAGTGCAGACATATGACGTCATGATCAACTCATCTCCGGTCGTCCTGTCAGCGACATCGTTCGACAAGATCACTTCTGGCCAGCCATTCGACATCACCGTTGACGTGAAGTCCAACGCAAGCAATGTCCTGAAGAAGGTCCTTCTCACAGCACAGTATCCATTCGGCTACACATACGCTTCCTCTAATGTGGCGCCGGTATCGGCTGACAACAATGTCTGGACGCTCGGCGACATCCCGGCAGGGGCGACGAGGAAGATCGTCATCCACGGCTCGCTCTCGGGCGAGAACACGGATCTCCGCGCATTCCACTTCAGCGTCGGCGCACAGGGCTCGGGCAGCACGCTCGGGATCGGCACTCCATATATGGAAGCCGAGAAGGACGTGACCATCGAGAAGCCTTTCATCTCTCTTGCGATCGGCGTGAACAGCGATTCCGGTACCGGCGACTATGCCGGGCAGTTCGGGCGCGCGATCAACGTCGGCATGCATTGGCAGAACAACCTTCCGGAGTCGCTGTCGAACGTGAATATAACCGCGCACCTTTCGGGCAATGCCTACAATAAGGGGAGCGTGAATCCGGTCGGCGGGTATTTCCGCTCGGCAACGGATGACATCGTATGGAGCCAGCAGACCGACCCGCAGCTCGCCACGGTCTCTTCGGGAGCGAGCGGCAATCTGACATTCGTGGTCACTCCGACGGACACGGGAACCCCGTCGAATCCTCTCGTGAACCCTTCGATAACGATCGCGGGCAGCGTCACGGGCATCCGCGGGGGAGCTTCGAACGCACCGAATAACACCGCGCAGGTCACCCGCACAATCAAGATCGCTTCCACGGCCTCGCTCTCGGGAAGGATCCTCCGCTCGGGCGGCCCATTCACGAATACGGGCCCGATACCTCCGCGCGCCGATCAGAAGACGACCTACACCGTCGTGTGGACGGTCGACAACACGTCGAACGCTCTTCAGAACGCGGTGGTGACCGCGACCCTGCCTCCGTACGTGTCATGGCTCGGCAAGATCAGCCCTTCTGCCGAGAATATGAAATACGACGCCAACAGCTCTACCGTCACTTGGAACGTGGGAACGGTCGGCACCTACACGAGCGGCACGAACAAGCGCAGGGAAGTCCAATTCCAGATATCCGTCCAGCCTTCTGTGAGCCAGATCGGCCAGTCGCCGACCATCGTCAATCAGGCGACCCTCAACGCGACCGACAGCTGGACCAACACCACTCTCACCAACACGCAGGGCACGCTGTCGACGAGCTTCAGCACCGACTCCTCGTTCAGGAACGGCGATGGCACCGTCCAGGGCAAATAACCCCATAATTGCGCCAAATCCTCTTTA
>JAQBQT010000007.1 GCA_028286835.1 Candidatus Parcubacteria bacterium | reverse complement strand
AAGCTGTCGAGGGATGAAGGGCTTTTTCACTAACGGGAACTGGCTATACCTGCTCAGCTCTTCATCGGAATAGGTACGACCGCCGCTCATGAAGAATATCGATACCTGCAGAGAGTGGGCATCAATATACTTTTTTACTTCCTTTGCCAGGGCGAGACCGTCGAAACTGCTGCCGCACGCGCAGTCGATATCAGTGAGCAGGATATCGATATCCGCCATGTTCAAGCGGAACTTTTCGAATCCATCTAAGCCGCTTGTGGCCTCTATAATTTCAAGGCCTGACCTTTTGAATGCTTCGCAAGTCAGATCAAGGATCTGTGGGTCATCCTCGACTATAAGGATTTTTGGAACTTTCATATATTGTATAAGAACTGACGTTGTTGTTGAGCGGGAGGTGAAAACTAACCAGTACATATAATACCAGTTTTAATGACAAAAGTCAATGGATGCAGAACGCCTAACTTGCTAGCTTTTCGGCGCTTTCTTCTTGAATCCGCGGGCCTGCTTGGGTACTGCGAGCATAGCGAGTGCGCGTTCGAGAGTGATCGTATACACGTCATCAGGCGCCTTTATCGAGCGGAAATCAGCATCGCGAACCACATACGGACCGAAGCGGCCGATAGATGCGGTTACTTCCTTGCCGGTCGCAGGATCGATACCGAGCTTACGAGGGACGCTCAGATATTTGAGTGCTTCTGTGACTGTGAGCAATGAAGGATCGACCGTCTTTGGGATCGAAGCCATGCGCGGCTTCGGCTGAGCGGGCACAGCAGGCTCTTCGGGGGCAGCCTCCGGGATGGCGATGCCTTTCTCTAGTGCGATTTTGTCAGCTTCTTTCTCGGCCTTCGTCTTGCGCTTCTTGGGAGCCTTTTTCTTTTCCGGCTTCACGCCGAGCTGGACATACGGACCGAAGCGTCCATTCAGGACGAAAATAGGGAGGCCGGTTGTCGGATCGTTGCCGATCGGGGAATCCTTCTTGAATTCCATGCCGTCGAGGGTGAGCGCTCCGTCGCAATCCGGATATCGCGAGCATGAGAGGAACTTGCCGTTCCTGCCGAGCTTGATCTCCATAGGGGTCGTGCCGCACTTCGGGCACTTGAACTTCGGGTCGGCGACGCCGAGGTGGGTGGCCTTGGCGAGCTTGTCCTTGGACTTAACTTCTTTTTGGAATGGGGTATAAAAATCAGACAGGATCTTCACATATTCCTGGCTGCCGTCGGCGATGCCGTCGAGCTTGTCTTCCATGTCGGCCGTGAATGTGTCGCTTATGTACGTAGGGAAGTTCTCTTCCAGGAATGAGGAAACGACGTCGCCCGTGTCAGTGGGCCTGAGAGACTTGTTCTCTTTCTCGACGTAGCCGCGGTCTTCAATGGTCTTGCAGATGGAGGCGTATGTGGATGGGCGGCCGATGCCGCGCTTCTCGAGCTCCTTGATGAGGCCGGCTTCGGTATAGCGGGGAGGCGGCTGAGTCTGCTTCTCATCAGCGACGATGGCGTCCGCTGATGCGAGCGTGAGCTTTTCGCCCTTGGCGCACTTCGGGAGGTTCACGTCTTCGCCGACTGATTCTGGATCTGCCTTGAGCCAGCCGTCGAAAAGAACGCGCGAGCCATTGGCCTCGAATACGGGCACCGAAGCGCTTTCGACATTGGCGCTTATCTTCGTGCGAGCCATGACTGCGTCGGCCATCTGCGAGGCGACGGCGCGCTGCCAGATGAGGCGGTAGAGCTTCTTCTGCTCGTCATTGAGCCCGGCATTCTCCTTGTCAAAGTGGGAAGGGCGAATGGCTTCGTGCGCTTCCTGAGCGTTCTTGCTCTTGGCGGTGTATTTGCGGAAAAGGAGATATTTTTCGCCGTAGTTCTTCTTCACGGCTGCGCCGATCTGGTCGAGGGCCTGCTGGCCGAGGTTGGTCGAGTCGGTACGCATATATGTGATATGGCCGGACTCGTAGAGCTTCTGGGCAATGCCCATGGTGCGCGAAGGCGTGAAGCCGAAGCGGGTCGATGCCGTCTGCTGGAGGGTAGAAGTGATGAAAGGCGCGCGAGGGGAGCGCTTCTGTTCAGACTCTTCAATGTCGGTGACGCTCCATTTTTCCTTTTGGGCTGCGGCAAGAATGCGATCCACTTCGGCACGATCGCGCGGCTCGACGGAACAGGTGAGCGTGAGCGGCGCTTTGGCTGCCGTTTCGAATCGGCCGCTGATGGCCCAGTATGTCTCAGGCTTGAATGCGCGGATCTCTCGCTCGCGCTCCATGATGATGCGGAGGGCGGGCGACTGAACGCGGCCTGCCGAGAGGCCGTAGCGGACTTTCTTCCAGATGACGCCGGAAAGGTCATAGCCTACGAGGCGATCGAGGACGCGGCGTGCTTCCTGGGCTTCGCGCAGGTGCTGATCGATCTGGCGCGGATGGGCGAGAGCGTCATTCACGGCTTCCTTGGTGATCTCGTGGAAGCTGATGCGCTCCATTTTCTTTTTTACGTCCTTGCCGAGGCTGTCCTTGAGAACTTCGGATATGTGCCAGGCGATAGCTTCTCCTTCGCGGTCCGGGTCAGTCGCAAGTATGATCTCGTCGGCCTTGCGGGCGAATGCAGTGATGTCGTCGATGACTTCCTGTTTCTTAGGTACGACCTCGTAATGGGGAATGAAGCCGCCCTCTATGTCTATGGCCTTCTTGCTCGACTTCGGGAGATCGCGGATGTGGCCGACTGAAGCGCGCACGACAAAGCCCTCTCCGAGATATTTGGAGATGGTTTTTGATTTTGATGGCGACTCGACAATGACTAGTTTCATGAATGAATGGCGGCACGGATTGCCACGCTGGGCTAAGTATTACATGATTGAACGATAAAGAGCAAAAGAGTAAGGTCGATATAAAGATGTTGGGCCGAACCAATTCAAGTTCGCCGTGACCAAATAAATTCATTGACATCGAATGGCATAATTTTTTTTATTTGGTGTCGGCGCGCTCATGCAGAGCTTCACAAATTGAGCCGTGACTTTAGCGGCATGTCAATGAATTTTTATGAACTGAGCGACATCGATCTTCCCAGGCCGGCATCATGTGCCCACTAATTCGCAGCATCCGATACTCAGCGTATCTACTCAGTGCACCTACTCATTGCATCTTCCGCACCTTGCCTTCGCTCATCTTCAGATATCCTTCGAGCTCCATGACCGAGAGCTTCTTCATGAGCTCATCTGAGGGAGTCTGCAGCTTTTCCGCTAGCACTTCGACCGATGTGTCTTCGCGGGAAATGATGCCGAGTATTCCGGTCGAAAGGCTGTCGAGCGCATCAAGCCGATCCCGCTCCAGTTTTGCAGCGACTTCTGCGCTGGCGCGCACAACATCAAAGCCGAGTGCTTCCAACACATCCTCAGAGGAGGAAACAAGCGCGGCGCCATTCCGTATGAGCATATGAGGCCCATATGAAAGCGATGCAGTAATCGGGCCCGGTACAGCGAAGATATCGCGATCGAATTCTTCTGCATGCCGGGCGGTCATAAGGGAACCAGAGCGTGGACCCGCCTCTACTATTAGAGTGGCATGTGAGATCCCTGCCATCAGCACATTCCGTGCCGGAAAAGCCCATTTGCCCATCTGGTAGCCGGATTGCCATTGGGATATGAGTGCGCCGCCGCTTTCGACGATCTTTCTGCCAAGGTGGGCATGCTCTCGAGGATAGAGCTCGTCCCATCCCAAACTTGAGCCAGGGAAGGCGATGCAATGCAGTCCGGCTTCAAGCGCCGCCATGTGAGCGATGCTGTCTATGCCGATCGCCAGCCCCGACACAATGGTAATCGGGTAGCCCTTCAATCCCTTCACGATCTTATTGACGGCATCACGACCATACGTCGTCCATTTGCGCGAACCGACTATACATAGATATTTTCGCTCTGTACCTGCCGCCACATCCGCTGCCGCGGTTCCAGCCATATCCGCGGACGTAATTGAGGCATCCTCCGGCAATCGCCCCCGAATGAAAAGCTTGCGCGGCGGATGGGGAATATTCCGCAATGTAATAGGGTACTCGGAAAAAGCTATCTCTCGGATCGTATCATCTGGCATATATATTGATTTGATAAGGAACTAATAAATCGGCTCTGCGAAATCCCTGAACAACCTAATAAAAATGGCGCACTGCGCCGTTCACTCCTCTATTATAGCAACGCGGCGGATGTTCTGCTACAATTCCACCACACATAACCCTTTTGCCATACCCGCATAACCGCCCACCATGCTCGACATCAAATTCATCCGCGAAAATAAGGAACTGATCGCGCTCGCAGCAGCGAAGAAGCATGTCGCATTCAATGTCGAAGATCTGATCACGCTCGACGACCGCCGCCGCACACTCATGGCCGCCGCGGAAAAAGCCCGCTCCGAACAGAATGCCGCAAGCGCCGGGATCGCTTCGGCCTCCACGCCGGAAGCCCGCACCGCACTCATCGCGAGCATGAAGACGGTCAAAGAAGAATTCGAAAAGGCCGAAACCGAGCTCAAGGAAGTCATGAAGACATGGCAGGACCTCATGCTCCACGTCCCCAATATCCCCGACATGTCAGTGCCAGAAGGCGATACCGACAAGGATAATAAGGAGATAAAGGTCTGGGGCGACAAGCCAGCGTTCTCATTCGAGCCGAAGGATCACGTCGACCTCATGACGTCGCTCAAGATGGTCGACTTCGAGCGCGGCTCCAAGGTCCACGGCTTCCGCGGCTACTACCTCACGGGCGACGGGGCGCGCCTCTGCTTTGCCATCTGGAATTACGCGATGGAATTCTTCGCTGACAAGAAGGGCTTCATACCCGTCATCCCTCCGACCATCGTCCGCAAGCTCAACCTCTATGGCACGGCGCATCTTCCCGGCGATGTC
The DNA here is from genome assembly GCA_028286835.1 of Candidatus Parcubacteria bacterium. Classification (GTDB taxonomy): domain Bacteria; phylum Patescibacteriota; class Minisyncoccia; order Phycocordibacterales; family PALSA-1337; genus C7867-002. The sequence goes on along the minus strand of JAQBQT010000007.1, from coordinate 4,569 downwards.
GAGGATTTCTATATGACCCAGGATGGCGACGCCCTCGCAGGCACCGCCGAAGTCCCGCTCATGGCCATGCACAGCGAAGAGACATTCGATGCCGCCGCTCTGCCGAAACAATATCTCGGCTTCTCGCCGTGCTATCGCCGCGAAGCAGGCGCCCATGGCAAAGATGTGCGCGGCCTCATCCGCGTCCATGAATTCTATAAATTCGAGCAGATAGTCATCTGCGAAGCCAGCCACGAGACATCCGTCAAATATCACGAAGAGATAAACCGCAACACGGAGGAGTTCATCGAGTCGCTCGGCATCCCGTATCACACGGTCCTCAACTGCGGCGGAGACCTAGGCCTGGGCCAGGTCAAGAAATACGATATCGAGCTCTGGGTGCCGAAGGAGGGAACATACCGCGAGATCTCCTCGGCTTCATATTTCCATGATTTCCAGTGCCGGCGCTTCAACATCCGCTACAAGGACGCCGAAGGAAAGCTGAAATACTGCCACTCCCTGAACTGCACTGCCATTCCGACCCCCCGCATCCTGGTATCGCTGGTCGAAAATTTCCAGCAGGCAGACGGCACGATCCGCCTGCCGGCTCCGCTTGCCAAATACTTCGGCAAGGACACCATCGCATGAATATACACAAGCGCCAGAACATAGCGCGCCGAACACAATCCAAATCCAACCAGTCGCGCTCATTCGAAGAGCGCAAGAAGCGGCGCATCGTCCTCGGCTCCATCGCGGGCGTGCTGGCGATCGCTTCGCTCTCGTTCGCCGCATATAAGGTCACATCTTTGCCGACCTTTGCGCTCACAGACGTGCAGGTGACCGGCGCGGAACCGGATGTGACGCCGAGCCTCCGGGCCGCGGTGTACCGCACGCTTCAGGGCACATACCTCGGCATCTTTTCAAGGGCCAACGCGCTCCTCTATCCCAAGGGGGCCATCATGGCCGCAGTCGGCGCCGTCTCTCCGCGGATCGCGAGCGTCAAGGTATCCCGCGACGGGCTTCACGGCCTCAAGGTAGCCATTTCCGAGAAGGATCCGGCCGCGGTCGCTTGTGCCAGCCTGCCAAACTTCGATGACAACGGCGCGCTCATACAGGATGACTCGGAGCAGAGCGACTGCTATTTTACTGACGATTCGGGTCTGATCTTCAAGAGAACCCCGACCACTACGCCTGCCGCCGCGTCTGGCTCCTCGCTGGGCATTTACAACCGCTACTACGCCCCCTCGCTTCAGGATAACCCGGTCGGAAGCTACGCCACATCGACCGAGGCTTTTCATTCGTTGCAGAATTTCATAAAGGCCGTCCGTGCTGGCGGCATCATCCCTGAAGCCATCCTCATCAAGGCCGGCGGAGAATACGAGCTCTATGTCCAGAATCCGACCAGATCCAGCGCATCGTCCGCATCGAGCACCGCCATCATCTATTTCAACAGCACCGTACCGTTCGCCACACAGCTCGCAAACCTTTCCGCCTTCTGGAACAGCATGAGCCGCACTGCGCGCGCCAAAAATAGCGCGCTCAACTACGAATATATAGACATCCGCTACGGTTCGAATGTTTTCTACCGTCTGATACAATAGAAATATGCAGCGTTTCTTCAACCTCGTCTTCGGCGGCCTGACGGCTGTCTTTGTGGGGGTGGGCATCGGCTGGGGGTGCGGAAAGCTCCTCAGGTCATCCGAAGTCGCAGCGTTCTTCGTGCCTCAGACAGCAGACGGCACCCTTGTCGCCGGCCTTCTGCGAACGATCCGCTATACGGCCGACCAGGAAGAGAACGGGCCAACACCCTCGCCTTCGCCTGACACTCAGATATTTCCCGCCAAGTCCTCCGGCCACATTTCCGCGACAGCATATATGGTGAAGGATATAACCAGCGATACGGTGGTAGCCCAGAGCAATCAGGATCTTCTCGTGCCCATCGCCTCGCTCACCAAGCTCGTGACAGCGGTCGTCGCCAGGCGCGTCATCCCTGACGATACCCGGATCACTATAAGCCCGGACGTCATGGATATATACGGTAATACCGCGGGCTTCCATGTCGGCGAGACATTCAATGCGAGCGACCTCATGTATCCCTTGCTCATGGTGTCATCCAACGACGCCGCGGAGGCGTTCGCCCACCAATACGGCCGCACGCGGTTCATTAGGGCCATGAATGATTTCGCTCAATCCATCGGGGCATACCGGACATATTTCGCCGACGCTTCGGGGTTGTCGCCACAGAATAAATCCACTGCGAGCGATGTCGCGCGCATCCTCGGCTGGATATATCTTCATGACCCGACCGTGCTCGGCATAACCGAGCTCAAGGCGAAGACGATCCGCGCGCACACCTGGGTGAATCCTGCGCACTTCCTGTCGCTCTCGTATTATCTGGGCGGCAAGAACGGATTCACTGACGAGGCGGCCAACACAACCGCATCTCTTTTCACCGCCGGGCCGCACAAGGACGTGTATGCCATCGTGGTCCTCGGAAGCCGGAACAGGGACGTCGACGTGACCGAGCTCCTCAAAAAGATCAAATAATATGCTAGAGTGCCCCCTATGAATTTCTGGCAGAAGCTCCCAAAACCCTTTTTCGTCCTGGCGCCGATGGCCAATGTGACCGACAGCGTGTTCCGCACGCTGTTCGCAAAATACGGCAAGCCCGATGTGACGTGGACCGAATTTGTGTCCGCAGACGGGCTTGTTTCGCCTGGACGCGAGAAGCTTCTCGTCGACCTCAAATATTCGCCGAAGGAAAGACCCATCGTAGCTCAGCTCTTCACGGGCAAGCCCGAAGCGATGAAGAAAGCTGCCGCCCTTGCAGCTATGCTCGGCTTCGACGGGCTCGACATCAACATGGGCTGTCCTGACCGCTCGGTCGAAAAACAGGGAGGAGGCGCGGCCCACATCCGCGAGCCCGAGAATGCATTCAAGGTGATCCAGGCAGCTCGGGAAGGAGTGCAGATCGGCATCGAAGCCTCCAAGTTCAAGAAGGGTCATGTAGTACCAGTCTCAGTCAAAACCCGCCTCGGATACAACAGAGTAGATATGGAATGGCTGAAGGAGCTTTTGGAATTGCATCTGCCTGCGCTCACAGTCCACCTGCGCACTCGCAAAGAGATGTCGGATGTTCCGGCACACTGGGAGCTCATGCCAGAGATCGTGAAGCTCCGGAATGAGATAAGCCCCGAGACCCTCATTATCGGCAACGGCGACGTGATGTCCATGGAAGAGGCGCGCGAGAAGGCGGGGAAATATGGCTGCGACGGTGTCATGATCGGCCGTGGCATATTCGGCAAGCCATGGTTCTTCGAGAAGGAACCCAAGGATCGCACTCCGGCTGAGCGCCTGGCCATCATGGTCGAGCACACAAAGCTTTTCGAAAAGACGTTCGGGGGCAAGAAGGGAAGGGACGGCACGGTCGGTCGCGGCATCAAGAACTTCGCCGTCATGAAGAAGCATTTCAAGGCATACGTGAATGGCTGGGATGGAGCAAAAGAACTGCGTGCCAAGCTCATGGAGGCGGAGAGCGCTGCCGAAGTATCGAAGATCGTGAAGAAGTGGCTGGTTGCAAATAAGCAATAAGTATTTTAGGATGATTTTGGAACTCCTACTCGGGAAAAAGTTCTTTTGAAAAACGCTGGCGTCCGATGGATCGTCGGATATCCGCAGTGGGCAACCACCACATGAAGCACCGTTGAAATGGAGGAGCTTTCCTGAAGCTATCCGCCCCAGCTCTTAAAAAGCGAAGGGTACTCAAGAGACTTATTGGCCCTGTTATTGCATAGACAGGGCCATTTTTTATATCGTCATTTTATTTGGCTTAATAAAGCCATTTAATGACTTCCTTGTATGGACTGTGGATATCTATTGACACATTCAATAGGGCATGTTATCTTAATATCTGGTCCAGCAAGTTCCACCCCAACCAATCAACTCGCCAATAATCAAAAGGAGCTAACGTCGAACACCCCTGACTTGCTCCATGGATTGCTCGCAGTTCATGGAAACAGATCACGGGCTCGCCACATACTCACTCGGCTAGCTTTAAAAAATATACTCGCCTCAAGTTTGGCTCCAGGTATTTATACTTGGAGCCATTTTCTTTTTCTATATGCTAAAATAACCGCATTATGCCTGTCCTATACCGCACGTACCGCCCGTCTAAATGGTCAGAAGTCATCGGTCAGGATCATGTGGTCGACACGCTGAAGGACACGCTCGCCGCCAAGAAGCCCGCTCACGCATACCTCTTTTCCGGCTCACGAGGTACCGGCAAGACATCGGTCGCGCGCATTCTGGCTAAGGCCCTCGAGACTGCCGACGACGACATATACGAGATAGACGCCGCATCCAACCGCGGCATCGACGATATCCGCGAGCTCCGCGAGCATGTCTCGGTCATGCCGTTCTCTTCGCCATTCAAGGTATACATCATCGACGAGGTCCACATGCTCTCCAAGGACGCCTGGAATGCGCTCCTCAAGACTCTCGAAGAGCCGCCGAAGCACGTGGTGTTCATTCTCGCCACGACCGAGCTCGACAAGGTGCCGGAGACAATCATCTCGCGCTGTCAGACGTTCT
>JAQBQT010000012.1 GCA_028286835.1 Candidatus Parcubacteria bacterium | reverse complement strand
TCGAGAAGAACAGCACCATCACCATCGGCTCATTCAAGGTGAAATTCTTCGCGGTGACCCACACCATCCCTGATGCCATGGGCGTCATCCTTCAGACTCCGTACGGTTCCATCGTCCACACGGGCGACCTCAAGCTCGACCATGACGGCGGCATCCCGACAGACAACGAAGTGGCCGAATACGAGCGCGCCTTCAAGAACGAAAAGGTCCTCCTCCTCATGGCCGACTCCACGAACGTCGAGAACCCGGGCTTCTCCATCCCTGAAAAGCAGGTGCATAAGAATATTGAAGAGATCATAAAGAACGTCCAGGGACGCCTTATCATCGCGACATTCTCGTCCCTTCTCGAGCGCCTGATCAAGATCATCGAATACGCAGAGACATACAACAAGAAGGTCTGCGTCGAAGGCCGCTCCATGAAGCAGAACCTTGAGATCTGCCGCCACCTCGGCCTTTTGAAGACCAAGCCGGGCACCATGATCACATCCGACGATATCGACAACCTTCCTCCGGAACGCGTCATCATCCTCGCGACCGGCGCCCAGGGCGACGAATTCGCAGCCATGATGCGCATGTCCAACAAGACCCACGCCAAGATCCGCATCACGCCGCGCGACACCATCATGCTTTCCTCATCTGTCATTCCGGGAAACGAGCGCTCTGTTCAGAAGCTCAAAGACAACCTTTCGCGCCAGGGCGCAAAGATCATCCACTACCGCATCGCCGACGTTCACTCGTCAGGTCATGCGAACCGCGATGAGACGGCGTGGATCCACAAGCAGATCAAGCCGAAGTTCTTCATGCCTGTCCACGGTTATCACTATATGCTCCGCGTCCACGGCGATGTCGCCAAGGAAGCGAACGGGCTCACTGACGCCGACGTCATCATCCCGGACAACAGCTCCCTCGTCGAGATCCAGGCCGAAGGCACCAAGATCGTGAAGCTCAAGGAGAAGGCTCCGGCAAGCCTCGTCATGGTAGACGGCTTCTCAGTCGGAGACGTGCAGGACGTCGTCATCCGCGACCGCCAGGCCCTCGCCACCGACGGCATATTTATCGTCTTCGGCATCGTCGATTCAAGAACGGGCAAGCTCAAGAAGTCTCCGGACATCATCTCCCGCGGCTTCGTCTATCTGCGCGAATCGCAGGAATTGCTCCACGGCGTCCGCCTCATGATCAAGGATACGATCGAGCGCACCACTCGCGGCATGAATCCGGTCAACATAGACATCGTGAAGGACAACGTCACCGACGCGGTCTCGAAGTACCTCATGCAGGAGACTGCAAAGAGACCTATGGTGATCCCGGTCATTCTGACTATTTAGGTAGAGAAAAAGCCGCAGGATGTGTCTCTTCAGACTCAGATCCTGCGGCTTTTTTCGTATAAAAAATTAGAATTGACGAGAATACTATTCTCCGGATATAAATCTAAAATCTTTAAAAAATATCTGTTCATCCTTTATCGGTACCCATGTTTCATCATTGCCACCGAAATAAGTAACAAACTGGAAGGAATCGATACCGAATGAAGCATCCTTTCTTAGACTTAGATCTATGTTCAGAACCTCTCGTTCATCAAATGATGATATTATTTTGCCATTCTCCTGCCCAGGCATATTCATTTTTATATGAGTCTTTAATGTATGCCAGACATTGGGAGACAAGTACTCAAGTCCTTCTATCTTTGTGGTCCGATTCTGGAGCTGTTTCCAAAGATCTGCTGTGACCGTCGGGCCCATGCGCTTATCGGATGTCCATAAAAAATCCTGGCCTGATTTTCTGGTCGAACTTTCATCGAACCGATAGACGTACTGCATCAGGGCTCCGAGTTCTCTCCACATTATTCGTGCAGAAAATCCATCGGATTCTTTTTCCCTTGCTCCGCCTCGCGGATAAGATCCTCCACAAAGACCGGGAAGCTTTCCGCCTCGAACGAAATCAAACTCGCTTGATAAGCGCACCTTATATTCGACAGTTAATTCTTCATAGGTCTTATCAAATCGATACCGCCACGAAGCACCACCTAAACTTGGACTTAATTTCCCTTTCGGAAATGTGACTTGAAGCGCGCGTTCACCTTCAACCTCTATAATCTGACAGCGTCCCTCTGATACGCCCTTTATATTTGTTACATTGCCCCAGAACTTTTTTAGATTTTCTTCAGTAAGGACGCCGAGCGGCTGCTCATTAAAAGATATATCCATATGTTAAAGAAGTATACACGTTCCTCACCTTATTATAAAAACACTATATCGTTTGACTGATCGGAATATTCTGCTAGGCTGCCCACATCGCCTGCATAGACCGGCTCCGGCCGTAACTATAACGGTCTCATCCTCTGGAGACAGGTCTGCAGACAACGCCCACCGCGGCGATGCAGTGCGTGCTCCTACCGGTCGTCTCACGATGGCCAGTAGGAGCTTTTTATTTACACCGAAGCAGGGATCTATGAGTATGAAGCCATGAAGAAGCTTTCGGAAAGCCGAAGAGGCCTGAGAAGCAGGTGCAGGGTCAGCAGACGCTGACACCCGTTCTGAAGAGTATATGTTTGATTATAATCCCTGCAACGGATTTATCTGCTCCGTCTGTATCTTGTCCGCCAGCGCCATCACGCTCGCGCCATAGCTCGAACTGCCGTTGGCGCTCGTGCAGGATTTGCCTGAGTAATATTTGCATGCCGCATTCTTCTGGGTGGTATAGCTCGTGGAACCGGCTCCGAGATCTTCCAAATAGAGCCCTGCGGCCATGAATGCGTCGGCAGGCCTCCATGGGTTAGGCGTAGCGACACCGAGAGCCTGAGTCAGCCTGCCGACAAAGAGCGCCCATGTCGAAGCAATGAACTGAGCCGGGCCCATGCCGCCGCCGTATCCGATGGACTGCGGGCACGAGATCGGCATCGTCTTGTAATCGAGCCCGAGCGATTGGGTTATGGCTATGAACGGCTGGACGTCGCGGCCAGGCTTCATAACATTGCTCACGGCGGTATTGTTCTTGGAATTGATTCCCGAGCCATCTGTCGTGTTGGTGAGATAGCAGGTGCCCACATTGGCGCCGATATTCGTTTCCTGCTTCAGAATGGCCAGAAGGAAGGCCGGCTGGACTCCAGTCACGCGCGAAACCGAGTTTGCAAAGTTGAGCGCATCGCCGAACGGAATAGCTTTTGTTCCGCTCAGGGCGAAGAGCGCCGATCGGATCTGTGCGGCTCGCGCCTGCTTCTGGGTAAGGACGGCAGAGTAGGATTTTTCATTGCCCTTGCTCACCGTAAGGAGCGTTTTTTTCTGAGCCTGAGCGGTCTGGATGTTCGCCTGCTCTACGAGGATGGCGTGGCGCGCATCGGACTCTGTGGTGCGGCGCGCATCGAGGGTTTCTTTCTCGCTCTGCGTCGTGGCCTCGTCATCTCGCAGGTTCTCGAATGTGCTCTTGAGGCCTTCCTGCACGGACTGGAACGTATCGACATCCTTGAAGAAGCCGGAAACAGTCGACTGCGACAGAAGGAGCTCCGACAATGAATGCTGGTCGAGCTCGTTGGTCTTGCGCAGAAGATCAGCAAGGGTCTGCTTGCCCTTGGAGATATGCGCCTCCAGATTGTCTATATGCTTCTGCTTGTCGGTGATGTCGTTGCCGAGGGTCTGGATGAGCAGGTTCTTTGCCTTGATGTTGAGCTGGGCCGTCTTGATCTTGGCATCGAGAATGGCGATATCGCGCGACAGCGAGGCGCTCTGGCCTTGGGCCTGAGTGAGCTGTTCCTTGGCTGCGGCGGCCTCAGCTTCAACCTGGCTCAATTCGAGCTGGAGCTGAGCCCTCTGTTCCGGAGTCAGCGCCTGCTGTGCATGGCCCGAAAGAGGCGCGAAAAAGAGCGCACCGAGGAACACGAAAAACGCTAGTTTCGCCTTTGAGGACATTGGATTCAGTATAACAAAAAACAGCCTGGCGTGTGCCAGGCTGTCTGATGCTTCGTATGGATATTCCGCTTTATTTCTTGTCGCCGCCCTTCTTGTCGTCTTTCTTGGCATCTCCTCCCTTCGCGTCTGCGGCGCCGGCTTCGCCTTCTTTGACTTCCTTGCCCTTGGCCTCCACTTCGATGGCAGACATGTCGATGGCTGTTGAAGCCTCGACGACCTCTTCCTTGGCTTCGGCGACTGAGGCGATGACCTCTTCGGCGCTGACCTTCATCTCTACGCCAGCCGGGAGCTTGATATCCTTGGCATGGATCGTGTCGTTGAATTCGACGAGAGACGAGATATCGATTGAGATATCGTGCGGAAGATCCTTCGGGGATGCTTCGACTTCGACTTCGCGGAGAACCTTGATGAGGATGGCGCCCTTGTCCTTAACGGCCGGAGAAATGCCGGTGAAGATGAGAGGTACCTTTACCGTGACCTTCTTGCCCTTTTCGATGACATAAAAATCGGCATGGCGGGGCTCGCCAGAGACTGGATGGACGTCTATTTCGTGAATAAGGGCTTCGTGGTCCTCGGAACCGTCCTTGAGGATGATGACTGAGGATTCACCGGCCTTCTTCCAGACCTTTTTGAATTCGGACATGGAAATCGAAACCGGCGTGGAAGCCTGCTTCGGTCCATAGTAAATGGCCGGGATCTTCTTGGAGGCGCGGATCTTGTCCGCACCTACCTTCATATCGCGTTTTTCTACCGTTAATGAAAGCATGAGAGTACAGTATACACAGTATTTTGGCCGTGTAAAGTGGGTTGTGATTCCACGTTATGAGAGGAACTTGATTATGATATAGGTAAGGACGATCATCACTACGATAACTCCGATGAGCATTCCCTGGGCGGCAGTAGCCGACTTCGCGATCCCCCGGCCCATGAGCCAGCGGACCATGGCTGGCTGATCCCCTCCGCCGGCTGCATTCTGGCTCATCTGGAGCCTGCTCGCGTTCGAAAGGCTGTCCTCGTCGAATTGTACTTCGTTTGACATAGTTGTATAGATAAATGACTGCTTTTTATAAGCCGTTGATAATCCGAAGCTTCTCCGCGGCCACCGCCTGCATGGCCAGCTTGGCCGGCTTCAGGAACTTATATGGCGCCACCTCATCGGCGTTCTCGGAGAGCGACTTCATGAGGCCCGAACGGTATGCCAGACGGAGCTCGGTGTTCACGTGGACGATGCCGACGCCGTTCTGGACCGCTTTCCTGATATCGTCCGCCGTGTTGCCGGACGCCCCATGAAGGACGAGCGGTATGCCGACGGCATCCGAGATCTCCTTCACGCGCGTGGTGTTGAGGGCCGGGTCGCCTCCGCGCACGACTCCATGGATATTGCCCACGGCCGGGGCCAGAAGATCGACTCCGGTCTCTGTCACGAACCTCAGCGCGTCTTCCGGCTTGGTCATGGCGGCGTCGCCGACGATGGCCCCTTCAGGAATGGCATCGAGCACTTTGGATGATTGGCCGATGAAGCCGAGCTCCCCCTCGACGAGGATCTCATGGGCGAGCCGTGCAGAAGCGGCCTTCGCATACTCGACGCATTTCTTGGCCGCAGCGATATTGTCTTCCATGGAGAGCTTGGCCCCATCGAAGATGACCGCGTCGTAGCCCGCATCTATAGCTTCCTTAACGCGCTCGAATGAATACGTGTGGTCTGCATTCAGGAAGATAGGCTGTCCCCGCTCTTCGCGGATGCTCTTCACTATGGCGGCTGCCTGGAGGACTCCCGTATAGTCGCGCTCGCCTTCCGAGACGCCGATGATGACCGGCAGGCCCAGCTCCTGTGCGGCATCAGCGACCGCCCAGATGCCATCGAGGGTTGATACGTTGAAATGGCCGATGGCGACCTGGCGTTTCCGTGCATCCGCGATGTATTCCCGTAAAGTCATATGCGATATAGGCGTTATGTGAATTAAGTATACCACGCCGGGATGCTATACTATGCACATATGTTGAAAAAATCATTGGATTTCATAGCCATCGGCGATCTCACCACCGATGCTTTTATACGCCTCAAGGATGCCCAGGTCCATTGCAAGATCAACCAGCAGGATTGCGAGCTCTGCGTGCGCTTCGGCGACAAAGTCCCCTTCGAATATGTGAAAGTCGTGAAGGCGGTCGGCAATGCCGCGAACGCTGCCGTCTCCGCGAGCCGCCTCACCCTCCGCTCGGCGCTCATCGCCAATATCGGCAATGACCAGAACGGCAAGGAATGCCTCACCGAACTGCAGAAGAACAAGATCGTCACGTCGTATATAAAGACCCACAAGAACAAGCCGACCAACTATCACTTCGTGCTCTGGTACGGACCGGACCGGACCATCCTGGTCAATCACACCGAGTATGACTATACCCTGCCGAAGTTCGATGCGCCGAAGTGGATCTATCTCACCTCCCTCGGGCACAACACATTCCCATACCATATGGCCATCGCCGACTATCTCGAAGCCAATCCCAAGGTGAAGCTCGCATTCCAGCCCGGCACGTTCCAGATGCAGCTCGGCTTCGATGAGCTCAAGCGCATATATGCCCGCACCG
>JAQBQT010000011.1 GCA_028286835.1 Candidatus Parcubacteria bacterium | reverse complement strand
CGGCGGTACAGCCCTCCTCATCGTCGTGTCAGTCATGCTCGATCTCCAGAAGAAGATAGACGCTCAGGTGGCGATGCGCGAATACTAAAGCACGAACGGACTCTGTCTCCTCAGAGCACGACGTCGGCCCCTGCTGGGGCCGCGTCTCGTTCTCGGCCTCTTCGGCCTCCGAAAGTCTCTTCGGAGCCAAGTCTGTTCGTGTTATAATCGTCGCATCATGACTCCTCAAGCATTCATCTTCGTCGGACGCTATGGCGCAGGGAAGGGCACGCAGGCAGAGCTCTTAATCAAGCAGCTGCGGGAGCAGAATCCCGAACATCCTCCTTTGTATATCCAGACAGGACAGGAATTCCGGAACTTTTCAAAGAGGACTACTTATACCGCGGCGCTTACCAAGAAGACGATCGACGGCGGGTCGCTCATGCCAGAATTCATGTGCGTATATCTGTGGGCGACGCTCATAGGCGACAACTATACGGGCACGGAACATATGGTCTTTGACGGAACCCCGCGCAAGCTTCTGGAGGCAAAGCTCCTTGATGGGCTTTTCCCGTTTTATGGGCTCGGCAAGCCGTACGTCATATACCTCGATGTCGAACATGAGGAATCGCACAAGCGACTTCTTCTCCGCGCCAAGACGAGCGGCCGCGCTGATGACCACGCTGCCGCTATGGAGGTGCGCAAGGTCGCCTATGAGTCAGATGTCATCCCGACCATCGAATGGTACCGCGCGCATCCGGGTGTCACATTCCTCGACATAGACGGCGAGCGCTCGGTAGAGGAGATACATGCCGACATTGCCAAGCGCATCGGCCTATCGTAGGCTCTAGATATGATCAGGATCAAGACAAAGAAAGACATAGCCGTCCTTCGCGAGGGCGGGCATCGCCATGCCGCCATCCTGCGCGAGCTTGCCGCCATGGTGAAGCCGGGCATCACGACGCTCGAGCTTGAGGATCGCGCTCGTGCGCTCATCGCCGAGGAAGGCGACAGGGCCGCTTTCCTGGACTATCAGCCGTATGGTGCCGATCGGCCATATCCGGCAGCTCTCTGCGTCTCGGTGAATGATGAAGTGGTCCATGGCATCCCGAATGAGAATAATCGCGTCCTTAACGAGGGAGATATCGTCTCGCTCGACCTGGGCCTCATCAAAAAGGATCTTATAACCGACGGGGCCGTTACTGTAGCGGTGGGCAAGATCAGCCCTGAGCTGGAGAAGCTTCTTGAGACGACAAAGAAAGCCCTTATGGCCGGCATCAAAGCGGCCAAGGGTGGCAAACGGGTCGGAGACATCTCGAGTGCCATCGAGCTTGTGGGCGTCGCTGCCGGTTATGGCATCGTCGAAGAGCTTTCGGGCCACGGAGTTGGCTATGAAGTGCATGAAGACCCATATGTGCCCAACTATGGCGAGCCTGGAAAAGGGGAGCTCCTCAAGCCCGGCATGGTCATAGCCATCGAGCCGATGTTCAACCTCGGCACATCGGAGATCGTCCTCGATAACAAAGACGGCTACACATACAGGACTGCGGACGGCAGCCCGAGTGCGCATTTCGAGCACACTATTCTGATAACGAAAGGGGACGCGGAGATCCTGACGGCCTAGCATTTTGCATACATCGGCTATTACACGTATCATGCGTGTATGAAATCCACCACATCCAATAACCATCCGAAATTCGAACGCACGCTCGTCATCATCAAGCCCGACGGGATCCAGCGCAGCCTCATAGGAGAGATCATCGGCCGCTACGAGCGCGTGGGCATGAAACTCGCCGCCATGAAGATGATGGTGCCGACAGCCGAGCTCATCGAGAAGCACTATACGCTCGACCCCGAATGGCGCGTGAAGACCGGCGTGAAGACCATCAAAGGCTATACCGACAAGGGCATGACTCCGCCGGAAACTGATCCGCTCAAGGTCACCGAAAAGATCCTACGTAACCTGGTCAACTACATGACCAAGGGCCCGGCCATCGTCATGGTCTGGCAGGGCGCACATGCGATATCGATCGTGAGGAAGCTTACGGGCGGCACGGAGCCTCTTACATCTGATGTGGGCACCATCCGCGGAGACTTTGTCATCGATTCCTATGCCCTCACTGACCAGGATGGCCGCGCCATCCGCAACCTCGTGCATGCCTCGGGCTCGGTCAAAGAGGCAGAAGACGAGATAGCGCATTGGTTCAAGCCTCAAGAGGTCATAGACTACCGTTTGGTGCAGGAGGGGATTTTGTACGACGTCAATCTCGACGGAATTCTCGAATAATGTCCGAACGGATCGGGGCACTTGCGCTCGCGCTCCAGAGGTCTACAATGGGTACAGGTTGCGTAGTATAAAAACTACAAATTCAACTTTAACGGGACTTCGACGAACAGTTCGGCTGTTCATATTCATCCGCGCTTCGGCGTTGGACGTGAGAAGACCCACCTGTGTAAACAGGTTATTATACTCGCAACCTACCGAAGACATCACCGCGCCCTAGGCGAAGGTGGTGTTTTTGATTCAGTAGAATCACCCACTGGGTGTTTCTGTGTGGCGGGGTATAATAAGTGTATGAATGAATCCCAACAGAAGCCGAGCATCCTATTCGCGACAGGCGTAGGCACGGTCACGGGCGCGAACTTTCTTTTGGAAACTCCTGCTGGCACCAAGATCCTCATCGATTGCGGCATGGTACAAGGGGAGCGAGTCGCCCAGGAAGAGAATCGCGAGAAGTTCCCGTACGATCCTGCCTCGATAGACGCACTCCTCATCACGCATGCCCATCTCGATCACGTGGGCCGCATCCCGAAGCTCGTGAAGGAGGGATACAAAGGCCCTATATATTCTACTTCGCAGACCAAGCAGCTTGCCGAGCTCGTGCTGGCCGATGCCGCTGGCATTCTGGCCGAAGAGGCGCGACGTGAGGGAAGGGACCCTCTCTATCTCGCGACTGACGTGCCGCCTGTCTTTCTGCAATGGAAGACCGTCGAATATCATACGCAGACTGAAATCGCACCCGATGTTTCAATATATCTCAAAGATGCCGGCCACATTCTCGGCTCGACGATGATCGAGGTCACTCTCAAGGATTCGCAGGGAACCAAGATCCTATTCACGGGCGATCTGGGAAATTCACCGGCACCACTCCTCCGAGATACCGAGACCGTGGGCGACGTAGACTATATGGTCATGGAAAGCTGCTACGGCGATAGGAATCATGAAGACAGGGAAACGCGCTCGGCGGAGCTCGAGAATATCATCAAGGCTGCCTTGGCCCGCGGCGGCACGCTCGTCATCCCTGCATTCTCCATCGATCGCACCCAAGTGCTCCTCTATGAGCTCAACAATATGGTCGAGCAGGGCAGGATCCCGTCAGTTCCGATATTCGTGGACTCGCCCATGGGCATCAAGGCCACCGACGTATATCGCGACAGCATCGAGCTCTTCAATCCCGCAGCCCAGGCGCAGATCAGGAATGGCGATGACATCTTTGATTTCCCTAAACTCCAATACACCATGTCGCAAGGGGAGTCTCGTTCGATCGAGCACCTTCAGGGCGCCAAGATCATTCTGGCCGGTTCGGGAATGTCAGTCGGCGGCCGCGTCATAAGCCATGAAGAGCGATTCCTGCCCGATGCCACGAGCACGCTGCTCCTCGTGGGCTACCAGTCTCCGGGCTCGCTCGGCCGCGCGCTGGCGGACGGCACGAAGAAGGTCCACATCCACGGTCAGGACATCACCGTGAGGGCTCATATAGAAACCATATACGGATACTCAGCGCATAAGGACGGCGACCACTTGGTGGAATTCGTCGCGACTGCCACAGACCGTCTCAAGCAGGTATACGTGGCTATGGGCGAGCCTGGCGCCTCCATGCATCTCGCCCAGCGCCTCAATGACGAGCTCCGCGTGAAGGCTATGATGCCGGAAAGGCTGAAGAGATACGAACTTAAATGATCCGCGTAGGAGATAAGGACATTTCTGTGATCGCTGAAGTTAAAACACATTCGCCCTTTGGATATGTATCGGATAAAAGCTGGGACGAATTATTCAAGATCGCCAATGAAATAGGGGATATCATTTCCATACATACCGACCCTCGTTGGAATGGATCGTTCGAACTGATCAAGAAAGCGAAGGCGCTTACGGGCAAGCCCATTCTAGCGAAAGGAATTCATGCGACTGACGATCTGATCGTGCGAGCTATACAAGCCGGAGCTGACTGGGTGCTCGTGGTCGGACGCATCCCGCGAGTCCATGTAGGGAAGTGCCTCATTGAGCCCAACATCATCGAAGAGCTTAAGCAGATATCGTCTGACATGAAAGCTGTATGGAACAGCCGTGACCTCGCGACCGGGGGTCTTAAAGGCAAGACCTTTGACCAAGCTCGCGCAGCATTTCCGGGCTGGCTCTGTCAGGCAAGCAATATCCGCACTATCTCCGACATCAACAAAAATGCCGACGCAGTTCTCGTCGGCACTCATCTGTCAGACTTCGCGAAGTCTATTATTTAACCGATTCGACAACGCGCTTGAATGTCTCAGGCTTGAACTCGGCGAGCGTGGCGAGGGCCTTGCGGTCGAGGAGAAGGCCTTTCTTCTTGGCTGCGCCCATCCACTTGCTGTAGGTGAGCTTGGCGTCGATGGCGCGGAGGCCGGCGTTGATCTTCACGTTCCAGAGGCGGCGGAAATCGCCCTTCTTGTCGCGGCGGTGAGCGAAGGCGTAGGCGCCTGCATGGGCGAGAGCCTCATTGGCTGCTGCCTCATTCGTCGAACGGCGGAAGCGGAAGCCCTTGGCCTGGCGCAGCACATTGCGGCGGTTCTTAAGTGCATTTACTCCTTTCTTTACGCGTGTCATGGAAGTTGATTAAAAATCTAGGGTTAATTGATAGGGAATTTATAGGTTGACCAGGAAGCGGCTCTTCGCCTTGTTGTCCATGGTGACCGTCGCCATACGCTTCTTGTTCATGGATGTGCGGCTGCGCTCTTTGGCATTGAAATGGTTCTGGCCCGGCTTGCGCGACAAAATCTTTCCGGTGCGGGTGACCTTGAAGCGCTTGGCAAATGATTTGTTGGTTTTTATGGCCATGATTCGTGTGTTATATGATCCTTATTTCTTCTCTACGTAAATGGTCAAGCCTTTCGGTCCTTTGACTGCCTCCTGTGCGATCTTGTAATCGACAGTGATGAGCTTGAGGATGCGCTCGAGCCTTTCTTTCAGGAAGTTGAAGTCCATGTACTTCGACCGTCCCACGAGGAACAGGTCGATCTTCACGCGGTTGCCCTCGGCAAGCCATTCGGAAACGCGCTTGGCTTTGAGGGTGAGGTCGTGCTCGCCGGTTCCTATCTTGACCTGGACGGTTTTGACTTCCGTCGTCTGGGTCCTGGAACGGGCTGACTTGGTCTTCTTCTTCTCGTCGTAAAGGTACTTGCCATAGTCCATTATCTTTCCGATAGGCGGCTTTGCGGTCGGGGATATCTCGATCAGATCAAGGCCCCTTGCACGGGCTTCCTCAAGAGCCTTGCCAGTCGGCATGACTCCTAGGTTTTCGCCATCTGCGGTAATTACCCGCATTTCAGGCGCTTTGATTTGATGGTTGATTTTGACGCGTATAGCCAACTGAGGAACGATTATGGATGCAGGTGTTATTTATAGCATGAGTATGGGCCGTGCGCAAGCTTTTTCAGGCCTATACTCCGGCTTTGCCCGGCCCTGGTTTAGAGGAACCTTCTGACCGCCTTTATGGCATATTCAGGCAGGCGTTCCAGGAAGAAGCGGCTTTTCCAGACATCCCGCATGACTTCGGCGGATACGCTCATGTCGTGAATGAAATGCGCCTCCAATTCTTCGGCAAAGCGCGGATTGCTGGAGACCATATTGGCCTCGAAGTTATAGAGCAGGCTCACATTGTCCAGATTGAGGGAGCCGATGGTTGCCCAGGTGCCGTCGATAACGACCGTCTTGCCGTGAATGAGGGACGTGCCGTCCTTATTCGGGTACAGGAAGATGCGCACGCCGGAATTGAGGAGAGAGGTGAAGAACGAGCGTGCGCCCAGATCGAGCGAAGGGTAGTGGTCGGTGCGATCCGGCACCATGAGCCGGACGTCGACGCCGCGATGGGCCGCAAGGCGGATGACGCGGGCGAGCCTTCTCGTCGGCACGAAATACGGGGTGGTGAGATAGATATACGTGCGCGCATTCCTGATCGCTTCGACGAGCGTGCGGTACATGCGGCGCTTGCCGGGAGACGGGGAATTGGTTTCGTACGCGAATTCAGGATCCTGCTGGACTCTGCGGATCCGCGGATGTCTGAGCTTGGTTGCGCGCGCCCACATATTCTCGAAGGCGTTCTGCATCTGGACCACGACCGGCCCCACGAAGCGCGCATTGGTGTCCCGCCAGCCACGCATGCTGTCCCGGATGGAGATGCTCCCTGTGTAGCCGATCTTCTGGTCGATGACGAGCGTGCGGCGATGATTCCTCAGGAACCACGAGCGGATATTCGGGATCTTGAGATAGGCGGGAATGAGCGTCCTCCAGAAGACGAGCTCGATTCCTTTGGAGCGCAGATCGGCCGCGATATTGGAGCCGAAGACGCTGAAGCTTCCCGCGGCATCCCAGAGGAAGCGCACTTTGACGCCTTTGGCGGCGCGCTCAGTGCACACATCGATGAGGTTCTGTCCGAAGCTGTCGACGGTGAATATGAACTGCTCGAGCACGATGGATTCCTGCGCAGCGGCGCAGTCGGCGAGGATGGCAGCCCACGCTTCTTCGTTGGATGCGTAGAGGGACCACTGGGTCGGGGAAGTCATAATATTCTATGGTACGATATCACCCATGACGTCATTAGTCGACTACAAAAAGGCCCGTTTCAACTTCGAAATCCTCGAAACATTCGAGGCGGGTTTGGAGCTTTCCGGCCATGAAGTGAAGTCCCTGAAGAATGGGCAGGGATCGCTCGACGGCTCGCATGTGATCGTCCGCGGAGGAGAGGCGTATGCCGTGAATGTATTCGTGCCGCCGTATCAGGAAAAGAACACGCCGAAAGGCTATGAGCCGCGCAGGAATCGCCGCCTGCTCCTCACGAAGAAAGAGATCCACCGCCTGGCCCATCTCGAGGAGGGCCGCGGTTTGACAATAGTGCCAATTTCTATATATAATAAAGGTCCTTTGGTGAAAGTCTCGGTGGCCGTGGTCCGCGGCAAAAAGCAGCATGACAAGCGCGCTTCGACGAAGGACCGCGAGACCGCCAGGGAAGCCCGAAGGGCTATGAACGACAGATAGTCGGTCAGGCAGATCGTTGAAAACTCATGGGGATGATCGGCATAGACAATTGCCGGCTTCCGTTCGCGCGGCGCGAGCACCAGCGACTCGTTAATCCGTTGGAAACTCGAAATGCTAAAAACACCGTATCTCCGTATTTCGGAGCCAAGGACTTTGCATTCGCACTCGCTTAAGTAGTGCGCGTCAATCTAGGGGGATCCTGACCTTAGTGCGATGTCATAACCTGGATGTAGGGCAGTAGGGTTTCTCACCTTACTACCCGAACCATAGAGATCGTGAATGTGCGTTTTGTCTTCTTTTGAGTCCGTTCACTAAACCACAAAGATGACTACCGTCGTAGAACCGTCCGGACAGCCTCGATTGCACGCGGGTTCGATTCCCGCCATCTCCACTAGCACCCCTTTTTGAGCCTCTGGGAGGATAAATACCCTGAGAGGCAGGGACAGAATAGCGGTTTCAAAGCCGCTTTTTCTGTCATCAATCTACATTTCCATCGTCTCAGGACCCTTAGGGATTTTGGGGTATTGATGGAACATTATTAGTGGAACATCTTGACCCATTAGTTTAAGAGATATCGGTTCTCCTGGATTGTTAAACTTTACATCTTTTCCTGAAATCCTCATCTGACCGTCCATTTCTAAGCTGTATAACAGCACAGTTCCTCCTATTGATCCGATTTTTTTGTTTTTTGCAGTATCCAAAATTTCACTTGTTAATATAGCCCCTTCAAGAAGCCTAGGGTTATCCTCCTCTTTTATGTGACTAAATTCTAGAACGGCCATCATTGATTGGTTGAGATCATTTTTTGTTAAACCAGCCCCATAAGCAATGAATTCTCCCCATTCGGCCTCCTGCTGGTTAAAAATACCTTGATGTGGCTTTATTTCAATTCCAATGATGAGTGAATCAGGCATATCGATTTCATTTGTTTTTTCATCAATAGCCTTTTGTATCCAGGGACTAATCTTTGGAATGTCACCCTCCTTTATCATTTCTTCCACACCTTTACCTCTTTGTTGGAGTAGTTTTGCCTCCATTGCTTGCCAAGTAGGATTTGTGGGAAGTACTTCTTTGATAAAACGATCACGAGAAGGCTTATCTTTTTCGCGTTGTTGTTCATGTTGCGCAAGTAATTCATCCAATTTTTCTTGTGAGATTTTTTTACGAGCCCTTAAATTCATTCCAGCAAATATTAAAGCGCAATTGGAATATTCATGATCTAGGAGCCACTCGTCAGTTGCAGTTCTCAAGTATTCTTTTATTTGAGTGGAAAAAACCCTTATGTTCGAATTGAGTTCTTTTTTGTTTAAGGCATTCGTTACCTTTTCCTTAATAAAAGATGCAAAGTGTAAATCTCCAGCCACAGCTAATGCAATTGTGTTCTTGTCATAAAAAGCCTGACCAAGTATCTGCTTTCCCCATATCGGGACGATTTTTGCAATATTGTCGATTGAAATGGGCTCTTTCCCTGGTTCAGTCCTTGTTACTCGGGTATCTCCGGCTAGATACAACTTATGGCTGAAGTTTAAACCCATAATAAGAGTCATAATTTCAAAGCATACTCCTGTTTGTCTTTATATTCATTATTAATAACTTAAATAACATATACTTGTATACCCGTACTCCATTCCCAGCATGTGACCCCAAGCACTGTTATTAACCTGTTCCTGAGTGTTAATGTGCAAATGATCGAGCCCTTATAATCGCTTCGGACGCTTCAAATATCCAGAAGGGTAGCCGGTTCCAACTTTGGCTCACCAAATCCACCAAATTTGACAACCATACTACAGAATTGTAAGGTGTTTTTGAGCCCTCGGTATCTTTCCGAATGGTTCTTTCAAATAAACGGACTAGTTTTACCTTTACAATGATCCGAGTAAATTACACGCCGCGGCTCCATCAGGTGCTCGCTTTGGCCCGTAAAGCTGCTCTCAGGAAAGACAGCAATGTTGAACCCTACCACCTCCTTTTGGCAATCGTTAGGCTTGGTCAAGGGGTGGCCTGGTCGGTTCTCGAGAAGCATTACCAAATAAATAATGCTCCGATTGTCAATGAAGCTCGCGAGTTGTTTGCGATTGCGAATAAAAACAGTATTGCGGAAATTGGATTTTCCCAAGACGCTGTCGATGTTATGGTTGTCGCCGCGCAAGAGCGGGAAACGGTGATCAAGGAAAACGTCTACATCGGGACTGAACACGTTCTTCTGGCTCTGGTCAAAAATCCTGCCGCTTTCGCTGGAGAAGTCTTTGTTGACCTGCATCTGCAATATGGAGATGAGCTCACAGGCTTCATCCGAAAGGAACTCGAAGTATAGACGACAGAAACAGTTTGAACCATAATCACGCCCACGGAAGCCTCGCTTCGGTGGGCGCTTCTTTTTGTACGGATAAACTTAAAATCGCTTTGGACGCTTCAAATAACCAAGAGGGTAGGTAGTTCCAACTTTGGCTCACAAAGTCCACATTATAGGAACACATAGCTTTGTATGCGTTTTGCATGATGCCTTTGCATCAGGATATGTTTTGCTATACCATTCGATTTTGAAGGAGGTGATTACATTGCCCGATAAAGAAGCAGCACAAGAGCATCTGGATCAAGCCCAGAAAGAAACCAAAGAAGCGGAAGCAGAAGTGGCCCGAGCTGATGCCGACGAAAAACAGAAAACGGCGGATGACGCCGACGAAAAAGCCAATGACGCCGAAAAGAAAACCTAAGCGTCAATACCAATGCCTCCGTAAGAGAAATCTCACGGAGGCATTTTTATACAAAATAAAATAAAAACCCCTCGAGAATGTGTCTCGAAGGGTTGCTGCGGGCGAATTTTTTAAGGTCGGCTATTTTAAATCCAATATGCCCGCGGGTCCTGCCAGTTTGGGTACTTTCCCTGTAACCATTCCAGGGCTCGAGCATCGACATCTTCCGCCAACGTGTGTCGCTCTGACTCGGTGCTATCAGGCCGCTGATTCTCAGCTACCGTGTAGATTTCAAGACCATCTTTGAACACTGCTGTCGAAACATACATAACGAAGTTATCGTAGTCGCTTGTCCGCTTGTAACTCAGTCTGCACGATACGAGCACATACGGATCGCTGTATCCATTCCTGCTGAAGATCCCGGCACGCTTGCGACCCTGATGGTCGATCAAGTGTGTCCAGAAGAGGTGACGTGGATGGTACACAAGCTTCCAGTTTGCCGGCAGCTCTACGTGCTGAAAGAGGGAATTGTTCGGCACTGTTTCAAGAAATTTTACTCCGGCCGTTTCAAGAGCTTCCCGTCCGCGATCGTCTCCTTCGCCAATAGGTCCAAGGAATCGTACAGGAAGCTTTGTTTTTACCGATGCAGCACGATCCGAAAAGTCAGTTGAAAAATCACTGAAGTCATTCATTGTCTCTGTGGGTTGAGTGTTTGTGTGTTGTGATTCTGAAAGAACTGCTAGAATACAACCATAATATGTTATTAATGTCAATATCATCTCGCAAGGCAAACGGCCATGATATAATTTCGTGACTTATCAAAAGCATATAATCGTTTTTCATTTTATGAACCCGAATGAAGCTTCCAAGACCTGCAATTGCGCCTGCTCGTGCCAGCACCATATCGTAGCCCCGATCGCCATCACGCTTATCGGCCTCATCTTCCTTCTCGGCAACTTCGCCGTGATTGATGCCGCTGCAGTGAGCACATCGTGGCCGATCCTCCTCATGATCATCGGCTTGAGCAAGCTCTGCAAGTGCTGCGGCTGCGGAAGCAAATAGGCTTTTCGAAAGGCTCCGAAAACAGCCTCTCTTCATGGGGAAGAAGGGCTGTTTTCTTTTGCCCGCCTTTTCTTCCTATTTCCCCGCATTTCTGTATAATCACCCCATGCCGCCATTTTCAAACAACACCCCTCCTGGGCAGGGTAAAAACGGGCTCAAACGCCCTGGTTTCATGCCCCCGCGCTGGAATTTCGTGAACATCATCGCCACGGTCATTCTGGTCTTCCTCCTTATCACCGGAATATACGCAGAGTATTCATCCCAGAGTCAGACGGTGCAGTCCGTGCCGCTCTCCATCATCGCCGATGACCTGAAGAAGGGCCTCATCACGTCGCTCACAGTCCAGGACACGACTATCAAGGCACAGTATGCCGACAAGACAGTGAAGACATCGCAGAAGGAAACCGATTCCTCGCTCACGGAATCTTTGTCGCGATTCGGCGTGACCGAAGGCCAGCTCGCCTCGACGACCATCGCCATCGCAGAACAGGGTGGTTTCGTGTACTGGCTCATCCAACTCGCTCCGTTCCTCGCCCCGATTCTCTTCCTCATATTCTTTGTGTGGCTCATCTCGCGTCAGATGAAGGGTGCCGGCGTCGCAGCTCTCTCGTTCGGCCAATCCAAGGCGCGCATCACATTGCCTGAAGACACCAAGCAGCGCATCACGTTCAAGGATGTCGCGGGTGCAAAGGAAGCCAAGCAGGAATTGATGGAGATCGTGGACTTTCTCAAGAATCCAAAGAAATTCATAGACATCGGCGCAGAGATCCCGAAGGGCGTACTGCTCATGGGCGCTCCGGGCACAGGAAAGACCTTGCTCGCACGCGCGGTCGCAGGCGAAGCAGGCGTGGCGTTCTTCTCCATCTCGGGTTCTGAATTCGTGGAGATGTTCGTGGGCGTCGGCGCATCCCGCGTACGCGATCTCTTTAAGATGGCCAAGGACACTGCACCCGCCATCGTCTTCGTGGATGAGATAGATGCCGTCGGCCGCGCCCGCGGCGGCGGATTCGGCGGAGGCAACGATGAGCGCGAGCAGACATTGAACCAGATCCTTGTCGAAATGGACGGCTTCGAGCCGAACGAGAAAGTCATCGTCATGGCCGCCACGAACAGGCCCGATGTTCTCGATCCGGCATTGCTCCGCCCGGGCCGCTTCGACCGCCGCGTCACCATCGACCTTCCTGACCGCTTCGACCGCGAAGCCATCCTTCAGGTCCATATCAGCAAGAAGCAGCTCGCTGAAGACGTGAATATGCACGTCATCGCCGAGCGCACTCCTGGATTCTCCGGCGCTGATCTCGCCTCCCTCACGAACGAAGCCGCCATCCTTGCCGCCCGCGAAGGCCGCACTACCATCGGCCAGTTCGATTTCATACGTTCCATCGAGAAGGTCATGCTCGGTCCCGAGAGGAAGAGCCACGTCCTTTCTCCGCACGAGAAGGAGATCACCGCATATCATGAGGCCGGCCACGCCATCGTCTCTTCGGTCCTTCCGCACGCCGATCCGGTGCACAAGATATCTATCATTTCACGCGGACGCGCCGCAGGTTACACGCTCAAGCTGCCGTTCGAGGACCGCAAGCTCCAGTCGCGCAAGGAATTCCTGGACGACATTGCCGTTTCGCTCGGAGGGTATGTCGCGGAGCGCATGGTCTTCGATGACATGACGACAGGAGCTTCCAACGATCTCCAGGTCTCGACCGCTCTCGCGCGCGACATGGTCACGAGGTATGGCATGTCCGAGAAGATAGGCCCGGTCGCTCTCGAGAGCGGGCACGGCAGGCCGATGTTCGGCATGGGCGTAGAAGGCAAGGAATATTCCGAGAAGGTATCGGCCGAGATTGATGGGGAAGTCACCCGCATCATGACCGAGGCCCGCACTCAGGCGGAAAAGGTGCTGAACGAGCACAAGCAGGCTTTTGAGGTCGTGGCCAAGCGCCTCGTCGAAACCGAGACCATCGAGCGCGAGGAATATGAGAAGATCGTATCGGCGAACGGCATCGTCCTCAAGAAGGAGAAGAAGGTCATCTGATATTGACATCGTTGGGCCCCAGAGTACACTTTCCCGGAAAGGTACACTATGAAAACCAAATACTTCTTTGCCTGCTGCCGCGATCTTGTTCGGACTCGCTGGGAATGCGTCCTGCTCTCCCGGACCAGTGAGATCTCTCTTATACGGGCGGATGATGCCGTCGCTGAAATGCCGCTTACGTTCTGGCATCCGCTCTGTGCCGTTGCGAATGAGGTCATGGGCTTCAGGCCGGCCTTAACGTCTGATGATGAGTGGGATGCCGCAAAGCTCCTCGATCTTCCTGAGGAGGTCACGCAGTATATCTTCATTGCCTCCATGATCGGAACGAATCTCGGGCCCTATCCTGAAGAAGTGCGGCAGGAGCTGATCCATAACCTCTGCCCTAAGACGTATATGCCGCCTCTCAATTCTCTGCCATGGGGCAGCGCTATCAGGGCAGCATGAGCATGTCCGCAGATTAGCTTTGCCGCCCGGCGTTGTCGGGCGGCTTTTTTTGTTCTAAGCTGTGGCATGCGCCCGCCCATACTCGCTTCGCTCGTGCGGACGGTGCGCTCGGACTGAATGAGTAAGGCAAGGCTTTATTCATTCCTCCTCGCTTCCGCCCTTAGCTCAGTTGGTTAGAGCACAGAGCTTATACCTCTGGGGTCCATGGTTCGAATCCATGAGGGCGGACATCATTTATTCCTATCTTTTATAAGCATGTAGATGAAAAGGCTTAAGAAGGAGAGTCCAAAGCAAATGATCCCGAATGTATCTTCGCGAGGCCATGAAGCGAGATGTGTGAGCGGCAATACAAGAGTATTGGGATGAAACGCAGCATTTTCTGCAATATAAAACCATCCAGCAAAACCGAAAAAGAATAGTGTAAAGGTGAGGGCCTTAAGTGCTTTCATGCTGCAATTATACATGAAGACATCAGGTTGACGAGGTATAAAAGAAAACGTAATGTAATATATACTCGAATGACTAAGCCTTTCAATCTTCTCTGGAAACACTTTTTGGAAGACAATCTTTTCCGGAATTCTATTTATCTTATGCTGACGACTGGTACTATGGGCGGCTTCGGCTTTTTCTTTTGGCTGGTTTGCACTCATATTTTTACCCCAAGCCAGATCGGGGTGAGCACGACGCTTATCTCGGCGATGACACTCATCTCATTCGTAAGCCTTTTCGGTTTCAATAGTACGTTTGTCAGGTTCTTGCCTAGCTCCCAGAACAGGAATAAGGAGATCAATACTGGATCGATCATAGTAATGGGGGCTGCTGCACTGATCTCGATAGCTTATATCATCCTAATTCCGTATATAACGCCATCTTTAGGCATCATCCGGGAGAACGTATGGTACTCCATAGGTTTCGTCATCATGGTCACTTTTGCAGCAGCGAACTCTTTGAGCGATAGCATATTCATCGCATATAGAGCAGCTCAGTATAACTTTCTCACTGACGGTATCATCATTAGCGTCGCTAAGCTTCTACTGCCTTTTGTTTTTATTGGGGTCGGAGCCTACGGCATATTCGCGGCTTCGGGCCTCGCCGTCTCGATCGGAATGCTCGTGAGCTTCACTTTGCTGTATATCAAGTTCGGGTATCGTCCAGAGATCAGAATCGATAAGGAAATACTCCAGAAAGTATTGCATTATTCATTTACTAATTATCTCGCAAATCTTTTTAGTATAGTGCCGACTTCGATATTGCCGATTATCATCATCGGCCGCTTGGGGGCTGATGCGGCAGGGTACTTCTATCTGGCCTTCATGATCATCAATTTACTTTACACAGTTTCAGCGTCGGTCTCTCAGTCTCTATTCGCCGAAGGATCGTACAGCGAGAAATCTATACGAGATCTCATCAAGGGTTCGCTAAAAATAATGGTGTTCTTGATGTTACCTGCAGGTCTCATCCTCGCGTTTTTTGGCCCTGACATTTTAAGATTTTTTGGTAAGTCATATAGCTCTGGAGGTTCAGAGGTCATAGCCCTCTTGGCGCTTGCGGCCCCAGCTGTCGCAGCATTCAATATTGGCAGCGTCTTATTGAGGATCAGGCATCAGATGTATGCTCTGGTCATAACGAATGTAGTATATGCAGGGGTTGTGGCCTTCTTGGCGGTGTTTTGGGCTAATAAGGGGCTATCCTGGATCGCTATAGCGTGGCTGGTAGGCAATCTTGTGGCTGCAATAATCGCCTTCGTGTACATATTCCTATACAGGAATCGTCCGACCCCAGGGTTACCTGTAAATTCTTGATCCCCCGGCGCTATAGATGAGATTCTTGTGCGAGTCGAGGAATTCTAAGGGATAGTTGAATATCAAAAGATTATTTTCGTACTGGTAGAAGTTTTTTCCTGAATTAATGTTTAGATTTGTCAGATACACATAACTATTTCGACGAAGAGTTTGGGGAAGTATTGCAAAATTACCCGCTGCTATATCTCCAAATGACTGGAGGCGCAATGAGGATATAATGTCAGATTGGATTGGGGCGATAGGGTCTCTATTTTTAGCCAACCATTTGGCGCCGGCAATATCGCTGTCATATGTATAGTAGATATCCAGATTCCCTGGAAGAGAATTGAGTGTGAGTCGCTTTTCTCCCCCCGTAAATTGTTCAAATAATCCGCTTTGGGAACAGAACATAATCGCCACAATGCATGCAAGAATTTCGATTTGATACCGTGGAAGCGATTTGAGTAGTGCCATCCCCCCAACGATAGAAAGCATGCAGATTAAAATGAACATTTGCAGGTAGAGCCGGGTTAGATTGTAGTAGTCCTGAAGATAGGGGACGAGAAGGGTAAGTGTTATAAGTCCGAGTGCACTCATGTTTATGAGAATGAGGTCGTATGTGGTGCTGGACTCTCGTTTTCGAAGGCGCAAACAAAGGACAATTATCCCAGCAATAGGGAACATATCTATGAGGACTATTTTAGAAGTTGTTTCGGCGAAGCGGATGATTGTCGATAAGGATGGATTTATTTGGGGCGACATGTGAGCCGTATTATTTACAACACGTGGCATATAGTGTGAGTTTGATCCATCGCTGTATATATCGTATTTGGTAGGGTTACCATAAGCATTAATAATTTTTTGGTACGCTATCTCCAGATTAGTTTGACTGTTTGGGTTTGTGGTCGCAAAAGAAAGCTGCTGTATGAGTTTGTGGGCCATAGTATCCGCCTGGGCTGCAGGAGCATCGTGGGCTATAGTTTTGGTGTCGATATTTATACCATCACTTGTATTCTCCGGATGCTGGACTGTCTGTGGTGGTACATCTGCTGCGGGCTTTGTTGCACCTAAAGGATTTTGATTTGTGGCAAATTTAGAAAGGGCACTCCCGGTATGCGTTACCGGTATCTCCCATACCGCCAGGATGATGATTGTGAAGATTAGTATGATCGGGCTGATGACTGGTTTTTGTTTGCGCAATGATTTGATGAAAAAGCGCGCAGGATAAGACATAGCGAGTCCTCCAAACATCACGGCGATCCAAATATATGTCGTTGAGTAATGAGAAAGCACCAGAGCAGTAGTGAATATAGATAATAGGGTATAGCGGGTTCGTTTAGACAAATCTGTATCAAAGAGCGCGATGAGTATGAATATATAGAATATGAATGCGATCTCTTGCCGTATCAAAGCAGGCATTTGTTCGTAAAACCATCTCTGTGACAGTAATAGAAATGCCGCTACGAATGCTAGATTTTGAGTGAGGTACCGTTTGCAGAGTAAGTATACGAGGGCTGGAACAGCAGCAAAAATGAGCTGATATGTGATTTTAAATACATATTCGCTTGATATGTTCGTTAGTACCTTCAGAATCGTTGGCAATATAGTGATGCTCAGACAGGCGTTGTAGTCGAAATTAGGATAATAGGATACTTTCCACACAAGATGTTGGAGTGTTGCCTGAAATACTTGGTATTCCTGGTTGATATCCCAGCCGAATATATGGGAGCTTCTTAATGAGTACATAAGTAAAAGCGAGAGGGAGGTACAGTATAGAGACCAGATGTACACCCACTCTTTGGGCTGTTTTTTCTGACAGGATAGAATTAAGAAGTAGATTGTGGTGCATGCCAACGTCGTGAGTGTCATTATTCCGTTCTGTCCGTTGTTCAATCTTTCTGCTCCGACTACGTTCGCTACTACGAAGAGCAGGGGCACTGTCCCGAATAACACACTTGTTACGTCAGGCCAACCAATTTCAAACTCTGTCTCCACGGTTTTAAATTTGTAAGCTATTACAGCTAATACCAGTACAGAGCAATTGAAGAATACAATAAGCGGCACCCGCGCAAGAGGAGCGGATACGCCTGCGTGCGGTAATACCCAGTTCAAAGCCAATCCGCCTATAATCACGAATCCGAGCCCGAGTCCTAATGAGTAGGGGATATATTCGAGGATACTTTTTCGATGGATCCCCAGATTGACGGCAAGCAATAGACCGGGCACGAATATAATGCCAACCAAGACGAAAGGGGTTGCGATCCACGCAGAAATGCTGGGGATGAAAACAACACAGGTTGTGACTATCATCCACGCAACCGATATTTTAGCTATTCCCTTAGATGAGATCATAGGCCAGCGTTTATGATATTTTTGAGAGTCGTGAATGCTG
The DNA here is from genome assembly GCA_028286835.1 of Candidatus Parcubacteria bacterium. Lineage (GTDB taxonomy): Bacteria > Patescibacteriota > Minisyncoccia > Phycocordibacterales > PALSA-1337 > C7867-002. The sequence goes on along the minus strand of JAQBQT010000011.1, from coordinate 111,520 downwards.
GCTTTAGGCTTCCATCTGCTCGGATTAATCCGAAGAAGTTCTCGATAGTGCTCGTTGATATACCAAGGTCATTCAATGTGTACCAGAATATCGGCCCGGCCCAATCATAGGTCTTATAGAGAGTCATGGCGCTTGTGACCATAAGAGATTGCCGAGCCTCATCAACAAATGTATTCGAATCAGGACCATTCGTAGGGGTGCCGAATTCAGTAATCCACATTTTTTTATGTGAATCCCCGTTGGTGCTCATGATGCTGCGTAGGCTCGGGTTTGTCGCCGCCATTTGAGCCCACATGTTCGTATTGTTATCAGAAGGAAGAGCAGGGAATGTATATGAGTGGTCAGCCAAGACGTCGAAATACTCTTTGCCTCCATTCGTATAGATACACTTAAGGAAATCTGCTTGGGAAGTGTTGTAGGTATCAGTGGGTTCTGGAGCTAAGCCGCCGCTCAAGACTACGGCCCCTGGGTCAGCAGTTTTGATCGCCGTGTACGTGATTTTGAGCAGGCTCGTATATGCAGCGCAATCAGTACGTGGCGCCCAGAAGATGGCATTGTTTGGCTCGTTCCATATCTCCCAGGTGTGAATGCCTTTGTCCTTGTATCGGGTGGCGGCGGCTGCGGCAAACGTCGCGAATTGGTCGAACTTGTTCGGCGGACATTTATTGCCGCTCGCACAAGCAGAATTACGAGCCCAGGCCGGCGTGAATTGTAGTATGCCAAGACCGCTCAGATGGTGGCTGTTTATAGCTGCAACCAAGCTGTCTATCTTGCTCCAGTCGAATGCGTTCTGCGAATCCTTTTGAATGAGGTCCCAATCAATATCGAACCGTACCCAAGTCGCCTTGAGTTCGACAAGCCGATCGAGATAGGCATTCATTGCTGCGGGCGTCATCTGTGACAGGGGCCATCCCGCCGATATGCCGGCCGTGTGCCCGATCTGCGCTGCCGCACTGGATCCGGCAGTGGCAGGTGTTGCTGGGGGCTGATCGTTGGCGGTTGGCGTGCTGGTGCTGGGTGCGATGGCGATGACGGTGACTTGAGCCGTTTTTGTGCCAGACGTATTCGATGCGGTCAGGGTATATACCTTGGTAGTGGTAGGGGAGATCAGAACCAAGCTTGTTCCAATGATGGTACCAATGCCCTGATTGATGCTGATCGATGGCGTCGGGGTTCCAGTAACAATCCAGGTCAAGCTAGTAGATTTGCCAGTCGTTATCGTTGAGGTGCCCGCCTTGAAAGATGTGATGGTCGGCGCTGTCAGCTGTAAAGGTGGTGTTGTTGTAGAAACGGCGAACGTAGCATGTATGGTATGGTTTGCGGTCACATTTGAGAAGACGTAGCTTGAAGGTGTTCCTGACAGAGCTTTTCCATCGATGCTGACAGTTGAAATCTTCTTGCCGCTAGCTGCGGTGATGAGGTATGTCTGAGAAGCTCCGCTATTTATCTTTGTAGATCCGGTTGGAGAAATAGTTCCGCCAACGTCGCTTGATGCATTTAACGTGTAGGTCGTCGGAGTCGGTGCGGAGATAGATGGATTCCCGCCTCCACCGCCTCCGGTATTTGTAGATACTGGTGGTGTCGGTATGATAGGTGCCGGTAGTACTGATCCGCCTCCACCGCCTCCGGTATTTGTAGATACTGGTGGTGTCGGTATGACAGGTGCACGTGTTGCAGATCCACCCCCGCCTTCTCCGGAATATGATGGAGTATCATTTGCTGTCGATGGCATCGCTGAGTCGGCTGTGGAGATCGGAATTACAGGCGCAGAGCTTGCGGCGGGTGCGAGCCAATCTTGTGCGCTCCATCCTGATAGTCCATCTCTGTATTCGATGTGCCACCATTTATAACCGTTCGCTGAGACTGGCCCTGCTGTAACTGTCCCTTTGGACCCGACAGTATGCTTGCCAATGGGTGCTCCGTTAGCTGATGGAGCAGAACGTACCTTCAGATTAGCTGTGGTCTGTATTTGATTTCCGACTTGCACAGCAGTGTTCCCTGTTTGATTTCCTATAGTGCCTGAAAGATTCGTGCTTGAGACAATGCTATTTTTTTTAGCGATAGTTTGGATGGGGGCACGAAAGAGCCAATTCGATGCGCTCCAACCGTCTGCGCCTGAATCGTAGTCTACCTGCCACCAGGTATAGGCAGATGTTACTTTGGGACCACTTATGATCGTTCCAAAGCTGCCAGCAGGATGCGCGCCGACTATCGAGTCGGTGGAATTGGAGGGTATCTTATGCACCCTCAGGGTATTTACTATGTAGACACGTTCGCCGATAGAGAATGTGGAGGCTTCGGCTTTTTTTGTGAGAGGAGACAGCGAACACGTACTACATAAAATATAAATGGCCATAATGGCCATACGTTTCATCATGTATAGTATCCAGCATACCCTATATTGTCCTTGCGTGGAAGAAGGTTATCGTGGTGTGATTAGATTCCGTGAGAGAGTATATCTTTGAGCGTTGTATAAGCAGGTTTAAGGCTTCCGTCCGCTCGTATAAGCCCAAAGAAATTCTCATTTGTATTCGTTGACGTGCCATTATCTCTCAACGTGTACCAGAATATAGGCCCTGCCCAGTCATAGGTCTTGTATAGATTCATCGAGCTTACGACCATTTGCGCTTGTCGAGCTTCGCTTACATACCAGTTTGAGTTAGGGCCATTCGTGGGAACTCCAAATTCTGTGATCCATGTCTTTTTTGCGCCATCGCCGTTCGCGATCATGATGCTGCGCAGGCTTGGAGACGTGACAGACATTTGTGCCCAGATATTTGTTTTATTATCGCTTGGTAGGGAGGGAAATGTGTATGAGTGGTCACCGAACACATCGAAATACTCTTTCCCGCCATTGGCATAGATGCACCTGAGGAAGTCCATCTGAGATATGTTGTGGTTGTCGGTATTTTCGGGAGCTAGACCGCCGCTCACGATGACTGCGAGCGGGTCAACAGCCTTTATAGCAGGATATGTGACCTTAAGAAGATTCGTATATGCGACGCAGTCTGTTTTTGTCGCCCAAAAATCATAGTTATTTGGTTCGTTCCAGATCTCCCAATCGTGGATACCTTTGTCTTTGTATCGGTTTGCGAGGGAAGCAGCGAATGTTGCGAACTGTTGAGGATCGTTTGGAGGGCACTTTGCGCCACCTGTACAGGATGGATTTCGAGCCCATGCTGGGGTGAAAAGGATGATACCTAGGCCATTCATATGGTGGGAGTTGATCGCACTTACAAGGTCATCGAAATTGCTCCAGTCGAAATTGTTGGGTGAATTATATTGAACGATGCCCCACTCGACATCGAACCTGACCCACGTGACGCCGAGGGCTGACATTTGGTCGAGATACGCATTCATATCCGACAGACTCATTCGCGACAGAGATCCTCCGGCAGAGATTCCTACTGCATGCCCGATCCCCGCAAGGCCGCTTGGCGTTATGGTTACGGGTGTTGTAGGGCGGGTGACTACTGGGGGATTAGGTTTACTAGGGAAAGTTGTCGATGCCGCCGTTGTCGTAGTAGAGGTGAGGGCCGGGGTTACAACTGCAGGCGGTTCGTTTTGAGAAATCGAGCGGATGAAACCGACCAAAATAAAAAAAGCAAAAATACTTAGACTCATCAGGAGGATCAAAGGTTTCACTTTACCTCCTGAAAATCTAACATGGACCTCTTTTTTTATTGCTGTGGTATTCATCTTGATCGATTATTGTTCTCTCCACCAAAGCACGTCACAATCCTCCTCAAGCTCCTTTGGCTCCATAGTATGGGATTGTCCGTTATTGTCAATTGAGTGCGGTGCCAACCCCCAGCTCATAAGTAGGTCCGTTAGATCCTTTACAGAATTATTGTATCTTTGCGCATGCTTGTTGTTCAATTCCGTCTGGATGATTATCTTTTTGCTGTTCCGCACAATCTCCTTAGAACCCTTCAGGAGAGGAAGCTCAAACCCTTCGACATCAATCTTCAAATAATCGATCTCACGAATGCTCATTTCCATAAGGGCACTATCGAGCGTCCGCAGAGGAACGCTAATCTTCTGCTCGCCAGGCGTCGCGATATGTGTCTCGCCGGCATTCTTACTGGAATACGCCATTTCGGTCTCTCCATTCTCTGCGCCCAGCGCGACATTGCATAATCTGACATTACGCAATCCGTTTAGTTTGATATTCCTTTCAAAATAAGAGAATATCAGCGGGTGTGCCTCAAAAGAAATGACTTGGCCGTGCTTGAGGTATTGTCCTGCCCTCACACTGTACGTCCCTATATTGGCACCAGCGTCGACATATACAGCATCTGTTTTTAGATGCGTTGTCATGAATTTCTGGATAGCCGGATCGCGGTAATTTGTAAAGCAAACAAAAAACGAGCTCAAATTATATGGCATCGAAACGAATCTCGTTCCATCGGGAGTTCGGAAGGAAACATCTCTTTTGGTCCAAACGAAGAACATCCAGCGTGAGAGCTTACACATGCTATAAAAGGGCCTCTCTGAAAATAATTCGGTTTTTTTGATAAAATCGTATCTTCCAACGATATCGAGGATGAAGTGCGGAGTGATTTTTCTTAAAGATTCCTTTAGTGTATTCATAAAGATGTGTGTTGACGTGCGATTAGATTCGCATAAATGCCTACTCTCTCCTTCGCTATCCAAGTTGCTTTGTATTTCTCTCTTTCCCGAATGATCGCAGCTTTCATTGCTATGCCTTTTTCGGGATGATCGATGAAATACTGCATCGCATAGCTTAATTGAGAAGGGGATTTTGGATCTATAAGCACTCCAGTCACTGTATCATTAATTGCTTCAGGGATACCACCGCTTCGCGTAGCGATTATCGGTTTTCCCATACTGAATGCTTCCAGAATGAAGCGTCCGAAGGGCTCTGGCCACTGTGAGGGCCCGAGGATGGCCGTAGCCGCTTCATAGAGCTCCATCACCTGAGTATGATCCATTTTGCCCAATAATTTAACCGGCGTATTAGGATTGTCTCTGACATATGACTCCAGACTAGAAGCTTCATCTCCAGTTCCTGCTATGTGCACTTCAAAATCATATCCGCGCTTCTGTAACATCTCTGCCGCCATTACGATCTCCCAGACGCCTTTTCCTTTCTCCAGGCGGCCAGCGAACGCAAAGGTTGGCAATCCTAGTTTTCCCTGTTGCGGTTCACGGTCAGGGATCTCGCAGATGTTAGCGATGACGGATATCTTGTTCTTAGCGAATCCATTCAGTACTAATTGATCTCGCACATATCGGCTCAGTGTGATTAGCCTTAATCCGTCCACATGTTCAAGCGTGAAGCGCAGGGAATATTTGTATGCATTAAAGACAGTCGATTCATATAACGCGAACGGGGCGATGAAAAGTGAAAGGAATTTGTTCTCCACGTTATACGTCCTAAGGCATCTGTATCCATGGGTTCTGAATATGCTATCGTCGAATCTGTCGCAATTCATATGGGCAGGACAAATAATGCTGTAGTCGCGGCAGTCAACGATTGTCGGTATGCCCAAGATGAGCCTCATGATCAGTGCAATAGGAATGAACTGGTACGAGGAGGGAACTATGTTCACTAGTTCCGGACGAACCTTCTTTGCTAGCCTAATGATGGCTACGGCCGAGATTAAAGGATTGAAAATAATGCCAAAGCCGTATTGTAGGATCGATAGTATATTTTTATTTTTCAGAGTGAACCTCCGTATTATCGGATGCACTTCAACACCCCTTTCGTTCCATGGTCCTGTTGCGATCTTGCTGCATGCGATTGTAATCGTATGTTCTATCGCCAGCTGGTTCACTAAGAGAAAGGTGCTTACTTCTGCTCCTCCTTTGATATAGGGCGGGTAATATTCTGAAATAAAAAGGATTCTCATGGAAGATTAGCGGAATATCTTGCTGCCCCCGTTGCTATAAATAAGGCTCTTATAGCGATCCAGGAATATTGTCGGGAATTGATAGTACACGACGTTGCCGTTCACGATCTCAAGGATGTTATTTGTTTTGGTGTTATCGTAGTTGAAATATACGTACGACCGTTTCTTTGTAGTCTCAGGTAGGAGCTCTATGTATGCTCCGATCTTTCCAAATGCCAGCATCTTCATATCTGAGAAGTGAGCAGCTTGGATCGGTAGCGAGTGATCTCCATTCTGCGCAAGCCACTGGATGGACGCGACCTCTTCTCCATGAGTGAAGTATGAATCGTAATAAAGGCCGGCATTATCAAGGGGAAGTGGGTATCTCGCTCCACCAGTCAATTGTGGGAATAATCCGGATAAAATTATAAAGAAAAAGAGGATGACACACGTCGAAGAGATGAGCTGTCGCTTGGGGGTGTAGGTCACCAGAGAAGTTAAGAGAATGAGCCCGAGTATAGTCGGTAATGATAGAAATATGAGCGTCTGCTGCAAGAGCCTTAATAGGCCGTAATCGATAGCGCTTGCGGGCAATATTGTTTGTGCCACGATCATGCAAAGCCCGGCCGTCGATAGCGCAAGATATTCTACGGGTACTTTCCTCAAGATATTCTTCTTGAAGCTGAATCCGAGCACGAGTCCCAAGAGACCTATAAGCAGGAACACCTGGATAATCTTTGCGTAAAGCTGTTTGATGACAGCAAAAAGATACGTTAGATTCACCCGCACGATAGATTGGATCTTCTCGCCGAACGATGTGAGTGGGGTTGGAGTCTCTGCGATGGCTATAGCAGGATAGCTCTCAGTTATTGCTATGGGATAGAACTCAGATAGATGTTCTTTGACTTGGACTTGTTTGATGCCGTCCGCTCTGAATTCATCGAATAGCTGCTGAGGAGTCTTATTTTTCTGTTGGAGGAGGCTGTAATTGGCCTGTCCAGAGGATTCTTCGAGGCTGAATGGGCGTTCGACGGTGACGATAATCTGCTGGATCGTATTGAAAAAGCTTGTCGACGTCTTTGTGACGAGGGTTGACCAGACCAGCATGAGCGCCAGCATGCCAAAAGTGAATAGGAAGCTAATGAGTATTGGTTTATCATACATATCACGATTTGGAAGCTTGTTCATCAGGCGTTGTAGCCAAGCGGGCCACTTTGTCGTAACAATAAACCTAGCTACACGATTGATGATGTATGTTCCCACGAGCATCGCTATGGCTACGTATGAAGTTGAGTAGTGCGAAATGATGATGCCAATGCCAAAGAGGAAAAGGGCGGTCATTCTTTGTGGACCCTTTGCGTATTTCTTCGTCATAATGAATAGGAGTAAGATGGAGAAGAACAAAAAGGCAATGCCTTGGCGATTAAGGAAAGCCATATCGATTAAGAATGTCGGGAAGGATATATATAAGAAGGCGACCAGGAAGGCTATCTTCTCAGAGACATATTCTTTAGCAAGATAAAAGATGACGACCACCGGAAAAGCTCCCAGGAATTGCATGAAGAATTTGAAGATGTATTCGGGCGATATGTGAAGGACTTGCTGAAGGAACGAAGGAAGTATGGTTAAGCTGAGGCATGCCATATAGGGATCTCTATAGAAAGCCATGTTCCATAGATGTGCAGCGTTGGTCACAGAGAAGACGTGATATTCAAGCAGTATGTCGTGGCCAGATATGTACCATCCGCGCATCGAATTCGTGAGGAGGAATCCTAGCGCTATGAGATACAGCACGATGGCAGGAACATTCGGATCAATCCCGGTCTTCTTCCAGACGATTATTGGAACCAGTACGACAGGCAAGGCTAGAACTAGGGTGGCGAATAGACTTGAGCCTTGGTTGTTAAGGATGATCGCGCCTATGCATGCGAACAAAGGAGTGAGAAGCGATGCTCCTACAATGGACCAATTGAATGCGTTTAAATTCTTGAATTCGAATGGCAAAAGTTTGTTGAATTCGTAATTACATACGAGTGCGAAATACACAATCACGTCAAACATCACCAGAAGCGGTATCGTCGTAAGAGGCTCGTCTAAGCCCATCAGGGGCAGCATGGTATTTATGACCAGGCCTGCGAGCATGAGTATCAGAATGCCCAATGCTGCGCTTATGGCAATGCCTAGCATGGGCGGGAATTTTTTGTGAATCAGGAAAGGCAGGACAAGGAGGCCTGGGGTTATTATGACGTAGAAGAACGCAAAAAAGGATCCGATATAAAACGGATCAAATTTGAAGATAGCAATGAGGTTGACCAGGATGAGGCCCAATAGGAAATACAGAGGGAATGGCTGTTCCAGGTACGGGGTCTCTTTGCGTTTTAAGATAAGGCTATGAAATGCCATGGAGATATATTGATTTCAGATTTTTGCCTATGACATCCCAGTCATAATGATCCCTTATGAAAGAATACCCATTATTTGCGATCTTGTCGCGTAATACTCTGTCGTTGAGTAGTTTGATGACGCCTGCAGCGAACGTCTCTGCTTCATCCGCGAGTATGATGTTCTTGCCGTTCTCATAGTCGACCCCCTCCGCACCCTTGCTGGTGGAAATGACAGGCAAGCCAGTGGCCATGTACGTCATGATCTTAATGCGTGTTCCTGACCCATAACGGATGGGTGAGATGCCAATTGCTGCCTTACTAAGGTATACCCTAACATCGTCGACAAATCCAAGACCGTCGACAGAAGGATCGGCCAGCTTATTCTCTTCGAGCCATGATTTCTGGATGCCAATGGCCAGAAGCTGCACATTCGGCACAGATCTCTTTACTATCGGATGGATAGATGTTAGATAGAATTGAGCCGCATCAGCATTAGGGGGGTATGCTGCAGATCCCATGAATATAAGTATGGGCTTATCTGGTTTTTTGTCAGATACGAATTCTGAGCAGTCCACTCCATTCGGAATGATATGAACGTTTTTATTATATGCCCTAAAGAAAGCGGCATCGATCTCGGAGCAGGCGAGGATTGCGTCTGAATATTTTGTAGCCTCAATCTCAATTTTCTTCATGTGAGGAGTCAGATATGTCCCTATCAGCCTCTTTGAAAGCGAGAATATTTCCAATGAATCTTTGAAACCTCGGAATTCCACATTATGGCAATCGAATATGATGCGCACGCCCATCTTTTTTAGCCAAGGAATGTGCGGACGCACGCAATAGTAGGCATGTATCTGCTCTATATGTACGATATCGGGAAGCGATTCCTCGCATGCCATACGGAACATGCTGCCCAAGTTGCTGGATTGGAAGTCATCCATATAGGGAGGGACACGCTTTAATACGATCGCGCGGAGAGTTGAGCCCCATGTGCGTTTAGCGCTTGGAGCAATGTGTATCTTGGCTGTAGTCTGAGATTCGAACTTTTTGATTTCATCGGGGATATTGTTTTGTGAGATACAGAAGATGTGGAGATTAGGCTTGAGCTGCTTAATGAGCTGTTTGATAAGATTGAAGTTCCGCATCTCCCCGCCACCAAAGTTTCCGGGTATCGCTGTTGCGACCACATATATCTTTGGATGGGTATTTCCAGAAGGACGCACCCATGCCTGGAAATTCTGGGCAAGAGTATCCCAGCTGAGCACTGTGGATGCGAGATGAATAGCATTTTTGACCTTATCAGATCGGTTCGGGTCTTGGATGGCAGAAACAAGGACGTTGAAAAGCGATCCTGCATCTCCAGCAGGGCAGATGTAGCCTGCACTACCGTTGCCGATTGTGCGAGAAAGGTCTCCCACATCGCTCACGAATGGGACGACGCCGCGAGACATATATTGAGGCATCTTCATGTTGCTCGCGGCTTTGACAGTGATCTCATCGGGCATATAGTTGTATCCGATGTCGCCGCTATGCAGCTGGGATCGGGCGGCATCAAGAGCTAGCCATCCTGTAAAAGATACATTGTTCGTGAGGCCGTCTTTTGCTGCGAGATCTTTGAAATAAGATAGGTATGTGCCATCGCCGATGACAAGCACTTTGAGCGAAGGATATTTGGCGATAACTTTTGGCAGCACTTCAAATAGCGGGCCCAAGATAGTCTTCCTGTTCAGAGATCCCATAAAAACGATCCGAGCCGCATCTGTAACCACGAGCGGCTTATTCAACCAATCCTTCTCCACTCCATTCGGGATAATGATGATGGGCTTCTTCGGATATTTTTTTGTATATAGATCAAAAAGCAGGCTTGATGTCACGACGAGCCTATCTGCGTAATGGGCGCAAATCCGCTCAGACCATTCAACCAGCTTCCGTTGATAGGATGGATGACCTTCGATCCTCATAACTTCGCTTCCAAGATCATCGAAATCCACCACCGTCTCGGCCCCCAAGACCATTTTGCCGAAAAGACCGATAGCAGAGATCGGGGTCGGTTTATAAATGTATATGACTTCAGGTTTTTCCTTAAGAAGCGCTTTAAAAGCACCGAAGAGATAAGGGATGAGATTGATCTCCAGGCGCTTGGTCTTGAGCTGAAATGGCTGAAGTATCTTTACGCCATCGATCTCATTTATTTTCTCAGGGGAGAAATTGTTATATTTATCGGCAGAAGGGGCGATGATCGATGCGCTGTTTCCGTGCGCTCTCAAAGAGCGTGCTAAAGCAAGTATGCGATAGCTAAAGTTGCTGCGTATGCTGCCCGATGCTAAAAAGGTGATCCTCATATGTTTTTGGTTAACATCGACTGGAAAATGTCGGAGTATTTTTTCGCTTGGATATCCCATGAGAAACCTATGGATCTCTCAGCTCCTGATGCCGCGAGGTTTTGTGCAAGAGTTGTATCGTTGAGGACTCTGATAATTGCAGCCGCAAGCTCTTCTGGCTTGTTAGGAGCCACAAGCAGGCCGTTCTTCTCGTGGTCTATGAGCTGAGGAGTTCCTCCGATATTGGTTCCGACGATCGGCCTACCGCATGCCATAGCTTCAACGAGCGTAACGCTGAAAGCTTCCGAATCTGATATCGAAGATAAAACGACTACGTTGGACCTGCTGTATGCTTCGACCAGTTCGGCCCCTCGTTTTGGTCCAGAAAATACGACTGATTCGGCGATGCCGAGTTGCGCCGCACGTTCCTTATAGTGGGGGAGTGCATCGCCGCCGCCAATAAGCTCAAGCGTAGCCTCGGGGCATTGGGATACGACGATAGTCATGGCTTGGAGCAATGAATCAATGCCTTTCCAGCTCGAGCTGTGTTCAATGCGACCAACGTATGTGACTCGCTGTGATGCGGGTAAGGGCATCTTCTTAAACCTGCCTAAATCTACTCCTGTCGGAATGAAAAAGGTTTTATTCTTGTACTGAGGAAATGTATTTTTTACGAACTCTTGTGAGATTGCGATAACAGCCCTTGCTCGCTGGAACATCTTTGCAAGGAAGACTTTCTCGTAGATCTGTATTAGCGCATCGATAGGCCATTTGCCTTTTTTCATGCTGCCCGAATGGTATGTGAATACCATGGGTACATTTTTACCTGCCCATGCAGCCATGTCTGGAAGGTACGGGACGGGGGAGTGCACATGAAGTATATCGGGCTTCTCTTGTTTAAGGATCTTCTTTATTTCCCAGTACCATCTCAGGTTCATCGGAGTGTTGGAGAGTCTGAAGCCCACAGGTAGGCGATATACAGTCATACCATCGATAATCAGTTTTGCGTTTTTTGTATTGTCGTAGTCGCTCGTGATGATGCTTACAGTGTATTCACCGCTTTCTTGCAGCTTCTTAGCGAGCATGTAGGAATAATTCTCAACGCCTCCGATCTTTGGATAGAAATAGGCAGTTGCGATGACAATGTGAGGAAGAGCCCTTTTGTTGTTAGTGGGGTTATTCATATACGGTGATTACTTTCGAGATCAGACTGTCCCAATCATACTCCTTTATGTAGCTGTCATAGTTTTGCTCATTTTCCTTCATTTTGAAAGCTTTGAGGATGGATTCGGCTAGAGCGCTTTCGTCGAGCGTTGTTAGAATACCATTCCCGCCATCAGTAATGAGGTTCTTGGCTGCATTTTCTGGATGATCGATTGCTACCACTGGCAGCCCGCATGCGTTCGCTTCAAGGGCTACGATGCTAAAGCCTTCACGGGTCGAAGGGAGTACGAAGACCCTTGATGCCTGCATCATCGAATACAGTTCCTTATGATCCATGAAGAAGTCTTTGAATGTGACTCTATCGGTGAGGTCCAGCTGCAGCGCCAGATTTTCGAGGTTGGTTCGTTCCGGACCCTCTCCAATAATATTCGCAGTCACATCGATGTTTTTTGCTTTTAGGATAGCGATTGCGTGCAAAAGTATGTCGATGTTCTTGTGAGCCAATAATCGGCCTGCGAATATGATATCCGCACCATTGCTCTTCGTGAGACCCGTCCGTGTCCCGATGACGTCCAGCCCATTTGAGATTGTAACAACGTTTTTTTCTCTACTCAGAGTTTTCTTTAATGCTCCAGTGGTATGCTCAGAAACAGAGATGATGATGTCAGGAAGCTTCGAACTTACTTTTTCTATCCAGTATCCTATAAGCCCTGCTGCTCCGAGATATTTCTTCCAGTACGTTTTGCCCCATACTTCGTGCCATGTTGCGATCATCTTCTTTCTTTTAATAACGCATACGATCTTGACTGTAAAAAGCACGAGATGGGGAATATGGTCGACTTCGATGATGTCGAAGTCTTCCCAAAGCAGCTTGAGCGCATGCAGGGAGAAAAGCACGCCTTCTTTTATAGAACGGCGCTTGCCTTCGTAGAGAGGGAAATAAGGGCTTATGCCATATAGTTTGACTCCGTTCTCGGTGATCTTCTTAGGACCGTTCCACCACTTCATCGAATACACAGTCACGTCGTATCCGCGTGCAGCTAGTCGAGTGCTGATGTCGTATATTCTCTTTTCCTTGCCTCCTTTGTTGTATGGATACAGAGCGTCAGTCACGAGCGCGACTTTCTTGCTCTTTACCTTGAGAATTTCTTTAAATAGATTCTGGTACTTCTCCACTTGGATCGCCCAATTGAACTCTCGGGCTTTAACCAGAGATCGCTCAGCGAATGTAGATGCCAGCTTCTTATCTGTAAGCACTTTTTCAATTGCTTGTTCGAGGGCTGCTTCGTCGCCTGGGGCTACAAGCAGGCCGTTTTTGCCGTCATCTATAAGCTGTGGGATGCCGCCGATATTCGAACCAATGATTGGTCGACCTGAAGCCATTGCTTCGACCAAGACCATTCCAAATGATTCTGCATTGGAAGTGGAAGGAAGCACTACGACATCGGCCCTTTGGTATTCTTCTGTCAAAGCACCACCCAATTTGGGTCCTGTGCAGACCACATTTGAGCCGATATTCAGGTCAAAAGCCATCTTCTTGTAGTGCTCTATGGCGTCGCCTGTGCCGACAAGCCTCAACCGGACGGTAGGGTCCTTCTTCGCATAAATGCTTACGGCTTTCAGAAGGGTCTCGACACCTTTCCATTTGGTTGCGTGCTCCATACGGCCCACGAAGGTGACGACCTTATTCTGGGAGAGCGGGGTCGGTGTAAATCTATTCAAATCGACGCCTGGGGATATATAGAATGTTTTTTCCTTGAATGGCCTCAGTTCCTTCTCAATGAATTCTGGTGAATATGCGACGATAGCCACAACTTTTTTGAATAGGGCTACCAGGAAGACCTTCTCATAAAGGTCGATGAGGATATCTACAGGCCATTTATTCTTGCGCATGCTGCCCGAGTGGTATGTGATAACTACGGGCGTCTTTCCGGCTGCATATGCAGCCATGTCTGCTATATACGGGACAGGGGAATGGACATGAATGAGGTCAGGCCGATCCGCCTTGAAAATGCGCTTGATTTTCCAGTACCATGTGAGATTGACCGGGCTATTCGATAATATGAACTGTATAGGCAATCTATGAACGATCATGCCGTCGATCGTCTCTTTCACATATTCCTTTCCAGTGTGATTGCTTGTGATGATACTTACCCTGTAGATGCCGCTTTGGTGAAGATTCCGCGCTGTAGTATAAGCGATATTCTCCAAGCCTCCGATTTTTGGATAGAAATACGGTGAGACGACGGTTATATGTTTCTTACCGCTGTTCGTACCAATTAACTCTGAATATATGCCATCGAGCTTGGCTATAGATTTATCCCAGTTGAAGTTCTCCTTAGCGTATCGCTCTGAATATGTCGACATCCTCTGAAGAATCTTCTCATCTCTACATGTTTGCAGTACGATTTTTCGTATCGATTCGATATCCGTATTGTCTATGAGATGCATGTTCTGTCTGTCGAAATGGTATTTTTCGTAGCCAGGATCGTCCGTGGTGATGATCGGCAATCCTGAAGCCATGGCTTCCTGTACGGAGAGTGGGAAGCCTTCGCTTTCGGATGGAAGCAGGAATATGTCTGCTGCACGATATATCTCAGCGAGTTTGCTCTGGTCGACTTTGCCGAGGAACACCACATCGCCTTCTATTTTCTCTTTTGACTCCTCGCCTCCGACGCACGCGACTTGATACTCGCTGCTTCCGAGTCTAAGTACTTTATCAAAGCCCTTTTTGGGGACGAATCTTCCCACGAAAAGCACGATCTTCTTCTCGAGGCTAAGATTGAACTTCTTCCTTAAATTTTTTTTCTCATCGCCGGCGGCAGGGCGAAAGACCTCCGTATCGACGCCATTGAATAGGCTTATTATCTTGTCCTGCAAAACACCTTTTTCTAAAAGAAAATTCTCGATCCTATTATTGAAAACAAATATGCGCTTGCTTAAGGAAAAAATTATTTTTCCGGTCGTTGCATATACTATTTTTTGTATCGCAACGATGATTTTGCTCGGATGGGCAATCATGGCTACGTGTTGTGTAAGGAGTAGCGGCTTGCGGTATATCCAGCTTATAACGCTTGCAAAGAATGAACTGATATAAAAAGAATCGTGCACATGCACAATGTCTGCATCCCGAATATATTTGGAGAGGGTGAATGCTAGGGTCGGCGAAAAAAGAGGGAAGGGCGCATTCCAGTCTTCCGTGATATTCCAAGCCTTGATTCGAACGACTCGCACCCCGTCTTGTACTGCGTCTTTCTCCATCGGGCCAGTGTCGCTCGTTATGACTGTTACCTTATGACCAAGTGCTGCGAGACGGCGGGCATGGTTCTGAGCTACGAAACCTACGCCAGTGATATGTGGCGGATAGTGATGGGCCACTATGACTATTTTTTTTCCTGTAAAAGACTCCATCGGAACGATGTTAACCTTGCTGCAATTGTGAGACGAATTTAGACTCTTCGAGTGATTTCTTTGTAGGGATAGTGGGAGCCCAATAAAGGTTCTTTGTGAACATCCAAAGGATACGGATGCCATCGCGTACGGGGCTCAAATTAGTCCTTCCAGCGCGAATGTGATAACTGATAGGCACGCAACAGATTTGCTGATTCAATTTTGCCATCTTAGTGACCATCTCCATCTCAATGGCAAAGCCCTGAGAATAGAGGTGTGGTCTGAGGTCTTCGAGAGCAGATTTCTTCCAGGCGAAGTAACCTGTGAGAACGTCTGTGACATTCACCTTATAGAAATAGCGCACCAAATGGGAGTAGATCCAGTTACCCGCTCGGTTGAGGTTGTTCATGGAACCATTCATAATGCGTCCGCTGAGGCGGGAACCGATCACAACGTCGCAGAAATCTGAATGAAGAGGCTCTATAAGGCGGAGGATCTCTTCGGGACGATATGTATCGTCCCCATCTAGCATGACTACGTAGTCCGTGTCCGTCGGTATGGAATAGAAGCCGCGTTTCATCGCATTACCCTTGCCCTTCATAGGTTCGAAGAGGACAGTAGCCCCATGTGCACGGGCAATATCCGCAGTCTGATCTGTCGAGTTATTGTCGATGACGATGATGTCGAATAAAAACCCCTGAGAGAGCGCCTTTTCGAAAGGGAAACTCTTTATTACGTTTGCGATACCACCCACTTCGTTATAGCAGGGTATCAGTACGCTGACCTTTTTTAGAGTGGTATTTTGATGAGACATAGTTTAATTGTTATTTGGCAGTATGGAGTCTATTTCTTGATTGAGTGTGGGGATGGCTACTATGACTTTTCCTTGCAAATCCGTCGTTTCAAAGACGTGTGTGGTTGTTGTTGCGTAGGATTCGCCGTCAGCCAATGTTATGGAGCCTTCCACGAAGGGCGTTATTCGTCCGCTTGAGTACTCGAAATATACTTTGTACGGGTATGTCATCGTCGCACCTTCCATATTATGGATAGTGAACGAGAACGCAGCAGTGAAGCCTTTGACGCTGCGCTTGGGCAAATCGTCATAGTTGTTGAAGTACAACTCTGTGAAGTGTTCAGGCTGAGGAACAAGTTTCCAGTCTTTGAGTTTTGCGTATACTAAGTCACGCTCTATATATAGTAGTAATACTACGCAGAGTATGGTGATTAGTATGGTTATGACTACATTCTGGGTAGTATTTCGGTTCTTTACCTTATTCATAACCTGTTATTGATCCCTCTAATGTTTGTAGCATGGTTCGGGTCTTTTGTCTAATTTAGGGGCATCTTTTGAGTATAGAATGACCTATCCGTGCGCAGCATTAGCCTCTACTTATATATAAATCGTATGAGGAAGATAAATGTTACAAATTCTAGGGGTTTATTCAAAATGCGTCCCCGCGTCCTTCTCGTCTACGGCGGTACGGAGGCTCGGGTATTTTGACAGCTCGGCGTCCTCTGAGACGAATCGGGTAGCTTCGGTGCGGGCGGCTTCGACGAGGCGCAGATTCTTCAGGGCATCCATGGCGACATCGGACACGCCCCACTGGCGTATGCCGGAGAGCTCGCCTGCGCCGCGCTGCTGGAGATCGAACTCCGCGAGCTCGAAACCGTTCTTGGCGGTCTTGAGGGCCTTGAGACGCTCCACGGACTTCTCGCTGCTCGTCTCTGCGAAGCAGTAGCAGAATGCCTGATCAGACGAGCGCATGACGCGGCCGCGGAGCTGGTGGAGCTGGGCCAGGCCGAACCGCTCGGCACCCTCGATGATGATGACGGTGGCGTTCGGCACGTTCACGCCGACTTCAACGACGGATGTCGAGCAGAGGATCTTGATGCGGCCTTCCTTGAAATCATTCATGACCCGGTCCTTCTCGGCCGGCTTCATCTTGCTGTGCATGACGCCCACTCTGTAATCAGGGAAGACCTCCTTTTCGAGGCGCTTCGCTTCTTCCTTCACTGACTTGGCTATGACCGCGGCTTCCTTATCAGGATCAGGCTCGTTGATGCGCGGGCAGATGACATACATCTGGCGGCCCGCGGCGAGTTCAGTGCGGATCTTCTCGTATGTCTCGTCGCGCTTGGTCGGATAGACGATCTCGGTGATGACGGGCTTCCTGCCTGCAGGCATCTGGTCGATAAGCGTGAGATCGAGGTCGCCATAAAGGGTGAGGGCGAGGGTGCGCGGAATGGGAGTCGCGGTCATGGAGAGAAGATGAGGCGCAGGCGGCTTCTGGGGGACGGTGGCGCTTGTGCCTCCCATTGAACCGCCCATCCCGAATGTCTTCAGAGGTTTGGCCGGCAGGGCATGCTCGTTCTTCTTCACGAGCTTGGCGCGCTGGGCAGTGCCAAAGCGGTGCTGCTCGTCGATGATCACGAATGCGAGATGCTTGAATTCGACTGACTTCTGGATGAGCGAATGCGTACCGACGACGATGGGGATCTCGCCGTTCGCCACCCAGGCAAGAAGCTGTGTGCGGGAAATGTCGGTCCAACCCTTGGGATTTACTTTGGACGGGAAGACGCGGCAGCCGGACGATGTCATGAGCCCGATGTGGACGCCGAGGTACGCGAAATATTGCACGAAGGATTCGAACTGTTGGGTCGCCAGGATCTCCGTCGGGCACATGTATGCCACCTGGAGGTTGCCGAATTTCTGCTGGACGCGGTTGCCATTCTTGTCGATGAGGCTTGGGCGGGTGGTGATGGCCGCGAATGCCGCGGTCGCAGCGACGGCCGTCTTGCCTGAGCCCACGTCTCCTTCGAGGAGCCTTGTCATGGCCTCCTCGCGCGAGAAGTCCTGAAGGACCGCAGTGACTGCATTCTCCTGGGCGCCGGTGAGCGGGAAGGGGAAGCGCTTGATGAACTGGTCGATGGCCTTGAGCGACGGCTCAATGATGAATGCCGGATTGTCTTTGTATGCGGCGCGGGCGCGCTGCCGTGCCAGCTGGATCAGGAATATCTCCTCGAAGGCGAAGCGCTTGCGGGCCGCTTCGGCATCCTCCTTCTTCATGGGCGCATGGATCCAGATGAGGGCAGTGCGGATATTTGGCAGATGATATTTGACCAGGATGTGGCCGGGCAATATGTCCTCGAGATCGTCGAGGATGCCTGTCTTGAAGAGCTTCTGGATATTGTGATAGATCCAGGTCGAGCTGATGCCGCGGGATTCGGGATATACGGGATAGAGGTTGTGGGCTGCGCCGCCTTCGCCGAACAGGGAATTGCCGACGCCGATGGGGAGCTCATTCACCGTCTCGAGTTTTGGATTGGAGAAATAGAGCTCCTCAGTCTGGCGCCTCTGAGAGACTTTTCCTTCAATGCGCACGAAGGCGCCTTCGGCGGTCATCTTGGCGAGGTAGGGCTGGTTGAACCAGACGCAGTGGATCTTGCCTGACTCGTCCTCCACGTTGCCGTCGGCCATTGCGACTTTTGATTTGAATCCTTTTCCCGCCTTGAGGCCGGAGATCTTGCCGAATATGACCGCGGTATCGCCCTTCTTGAGCGAGGCGATGCTCCGGGCCTCGACGGTGTCGCCGTAGCGGACAGGGAAATGGTAGAGGAGGTCCTTGATCGTGGTCACGCCAAGCCGGCGCAGAGCATCACGCTGGGGAGGCGTAAGACGGAATCGGTCGGCTGCTAATGTATCGAGGTTGAGCGCCATGGCTTAATTGTACGGCATTTTATGCGATTTGGTATATGTCATTTTTCTTGGCGATGAATCCTTCGCGGGTCAGGGCAATCAAGTTCCTGCGGATCTCCGTGGAAGGGTATCGCGCCTTGAGCAGGCTTTCTATGTCCCGAATGCGCGCGGGCTTTCTCAACACGCTCTTCAAGATCTCCGATCGGAGCTCGCGATTCGAGCCTTTGAATGGCTTTTGCCTCACATGGTGAGCGCTCCTACGCGACGGGTTCGGCAGGCTCGCTTTGAGATGAGAGCCGTAATCCATGAGGGCCCAGTGCCATTCACGGGGATTGGCGCGGATCTTCGGATCAGCGAGCGTTTCTTCTATGAGAGGCATGATCATCGCGTCGGGGATCTTGGTGCCGCCTTTCTTTTCGGTGAAAAAATAATGGATATAGGCCGAACGGATATTCGTCTCGATGAATGGGTGGGGAACATTGAAGGCATAGGCGAGAATGGCTCCGGCGGTATTTGGTCCGATGCCGGGGAGCTGAATGAGACCTTGATAGTCTGAAGGGAGCGTTTCGGATCTTTTGCCATTGTCAGTGATCTCCTCTGCGATGCGCTTGAGATAGAGCGCGCGGCGGTTGTAGCCGAGCCCTGACCATTCCTTGAGCACATTCCTGGTCGGTGTCTTCGCGAGCGTTCTCCAATCAGGGAAGCGTTTCATCCACGAATCGAACTTGGGAACTACGCGCGGGACCTGTGTCTGCTGGAGCATGATCTCCGACACGATGATGGCGTATGGAGACATATCGCGGCGCCACGGCATGTCGCGCTTGTGTGCTCTATAGTATGTCCAGACCTCGCGCTTGAAGCCCTGGAGTTTTTTCTGTGAGTTTTTTGCGGCGGCAGCAGTCATGGTGGTCGGGGTATTCCTTTACAGGGACTGTACACTTTTTTGTAAAAACGGGCCAATTATGCCAGAATGGCCAGGCACGACCAGAGGCTCAAACGCAACATGGAGACGTGGCTGAGCGGTCGAAAGCGGCACCGTGCTAAGGTGTTAGGCTCGAAAGGGCCTCGTGGGTTCGAATCCCACCGTCTCCGCACTTTTCGCTATCAACAGTTTCTGGCGCTCACTTATTGACGCTCTTTATTTTCGGGCATATGCTGTATATAGCCAGCTTCTGTTCAGCTTCAATTTTGAAAACAACGCCAGGGCTCTTCCAAAAGCTGTGGCATAACAAACAAAGGAAGCACTCATGAACACGTCAACTAAAATTGATGAAAATGAAGTGCAGCCAGTCCCGGACAACAACGAACAGGATTCACCCGTCACTGAAAGATTTTTCAGCTTTATCGCGCTCTTACGAGCCGAAGACGACGGGATGCGACCCCTGATCGGAGTTCAGGATGAAGCTGTGTGCGGCGCTTAATTGCACCGTGTCCTGATAGCAGGATCCTTTGTAAGGCCCGAGACATCACGTCTCGGGCCTTCTTTCTTATCTGCATCCTCTATATAATCTGATCATCTACATGAACATGAATCATCTGTGGGATATGACGCCCAAAGAAGCAGTTCAGATCCAAAAAGAGCTTCGGAAGGGCATACAGCTCACGCCGCTCGAAAAGACAGTGCGCCTCGTCGGCGGCGCCGACGTGAGCATGGACAGGTTCGCGACCGAGGGATTCGCAGGGTTCGTCCTCTTGGATTATCCGGGCCTGCACATGCTCGATCACGCAGTCGTCAAAAGCGAGCTCACGTTTCCATATATTCCCGGCCTGCTTTCGTTCCGCGAGATCCCGCTTCTCATGAAGGCGTGGAAAAAGCTCCGTACTAAGCCTGACGTGCTCATCGTCGACGGTGTGGGCATCGCGCATCCGAGGAGGCTGGGCATCGCCACGCACCTCGGCCTTATCCTGGATATTCCGACCATTGGCTGCGCAAAGAGCGTACTCACAGGCGTTTATGATGAGCCTGACGACGAGCCTGGTTCGGTCTCATTCATGCGCGACAAGGCCAGCGGGGAGGTGATCGGCGCTGCGCTGCGCACAAGGTCGAAGGTTAAGCCAGTCTTCGTGTCCCCGGGGCACCTCATCACGCTCGATGAATCCATAGAGATCGTGCGGCGCTGCCTCATAAAGCACCGGTTGCCCGAGCCGACGCGCCTCGCCCACGAAACCATGAACGAATACCGCAGGGGAAATGCGCGGTTGTAGAAAATAGGCGTTGGGGTATACTGACGTTCTATACTAAACACTAACCACCTATCATGATGCATTCCTGGGGAAATTACATGTCGCTGGGCCCGTCGCCGCTCTTCGCTTTCGGTTTCCTGGGCATTATCGGTGTCCTGCTTGCCCTCGTATTCATTGTCATCGCATTGGTCCTCAAGGGATATGCGTTGTGGCTCGCTTCGAAGAGGGATGAGAAGGGCTGGTTCATAGCCATCCTCATCGTAAACTCAGGCGGCCTCTTCGAGCTCATCTATCTCATATTCATCGTCAAGAAATGGCCGAAGATCTACAGCGGCTCCAAGTCCGCATCCACTACGTCTCATACCGCGCCTGCTTCCAGCAATGAAAACAATAACGGACCTAAAGCGAATTAAGGAGCTTTTTGATCGCGGCACTGTCGTCGAGGCTTTTCCGTCCAAGGAGGAGCTTGTGGCTGCGCTCGAGAACGGCAAGAGGCTGAAGATATACATCGGCTTCGATCCCACATCGACTGCGCTCCATCTGGGCCATGCCAAGAATCTCATGTTCCTGGAAGAGCTGCGACAGCTCGGCCACGAAGTGATCGTGCTCTTCGGGGACTTCACGGCCATGATCGGGGATCCGGACAAGTCCGCCGCCCGCACCCAGCTCACAGCGGAGACGGTGAAAAAGAATGTCGCCGACTGGGTGAGGCAGATCAAGCCCATCATCGATTTCGAGGCGGCCGAGAATCCTGCTCAGCTTCGGTACAATTCTGAGTGGCTTTCCAAGCTCAACTTCAGTGATCTTGTAAGTCTCGCTTCGAACTTCACGGTCCAGCAGTTCATCGAGCGCGACCTCTTCGAGAAGCGCATCAAGGCCGGCACGCCCATCCATCTCCACGAGTTCTTCTATCCGCTCATGCAGGGATATGATTCCGTGGCCATGGATGTCGACGCCGAGCTCTGCGGCACCGATCAGATATTCAACGCGCTCGCCGGACGCACGCTTATGAAGCGCCTCAAGAACAAGGACAAGTTCGTGATCGCCCTCAATCTTCTGGCCAATCCGGCGACCGGCCAGCTTATGTCCAAGTCGAACGGTACCGGCGTCTTCATCGACCAGCCTGCTGACAAGCTGTTCGGCTCTCTCATGGCTTTGCCTGATCCGATGATCGAGCCCTTGTTCATGAATTGCACTCGCATTCCACTGGCCGAAAAGGACGACCTCATGGCGCTCGGCCCGCGCGAAGCCAAGGCTCGCGTCGCGTATGACATCGTGAAGCGCTTCCATGGCGAGGCCGCTGCGGAGGCAGCCGAGTCCGCATTCATCGCCACGTTCGCCAAAGGGACGGTTCCCGAAGATATCCAGGAAGTGGAGCTCGCTGCAGGCGAAGCCCTCGCGGACGCCCTCATCAAAGCAGGAGTCGTAGAATCAAAGACAGAATGGCGCAGGCTCGTCCTCGACGGCGCCGTGAAGACCGACCGGGAAGAGAAGATAGATGACCCGAAATTCGAACCGTCCGAAGAGACCGTCCTCAAGATAGGCAAGAGGAGGTTCGTGAAAGTTTTAATGAGCGACTGATAGCCCATATGTGTAGGTGAACCCTGCGCGCCTAAGCGTTTCTATCGCGGCGCGCATCGTGCTGCCGGTTGTGATGACATCGTCGATGATCACGACAAAATAACTCGAGCGGTCGCATGGTAGTTTTTGCTCCGTCAGTTTCGCAAGCGCCGTTTCATTCATGGCGAACAGGTCTTTCACGCCCTCGAGGCGTTCGGTGCGATCTTTTGTGGTCTGTCGCGACGTATGGCGCACTCGCAAAATAAGATCATTCGCATATAAGAGCCGTCTCTCTATATCGAGCCGCCGCATCTCGTCCAGGATGAGCTCGCACTGATTGAAGCCGCGCTGGCGCCGCCGCACCTTTGTTATGGGCATTGGAACGATGAGGACGCGCATGCCTTCCGGCACCGCCCGCGAGAATAGCCTGGCTACCTGATGGAGTGCATGGCCTGCTATCGCCGCTCCTTCGCGGGATTTTTTATATTTGATGCTCCAGACGAGCTTGGAAACCCTCTCATCGCCATACGCGAACACCGAACAGGCTTCTGGGATGGAGCATCTGGGCGCGCGCAGCAAATTTCTGAACGAGCTGCTTGCGCCCATGGCAAAAACCTCCCGTTCCGCGGTAGGGACAGGGAATAGGGCCTCAAGTACGGCATTAAAAAAAGCGCGTAAGGGGCGCATGTGCGGTAAGTATACAATTTCCCATTGAATATCTGCTATACTGGCTTCATGGCCTCATTTCTTTCCTCTTTGTTCAAAAAAGAGTCCAGCGTGCTAGGCATTGATGTGGGATCTTCCTCCATCAAGGTCATCCAGATCAAAAAGAAGCGCGGCAAGGCGGTCCTCGAAACCTACGGAGAGCTCGCCCTCGGCCCGTATGGCGGCGTTGAGATCGGCCGCGCGGTTTCCTTGCCGCCCGAAAAGATCTCGGAGGCGATCCGCGATCTCCTGCGCGAATCCAAGACCACCACCACTTCCTGCGGCGCTGCGCTCCCGCTCTCGTCCAGCCTCATCACATTCATAACCGTCCCGCCAGTTCCCGACAAGCAGCTCGCTGACATCGTATCGCTCGAAGCCCGCAAATATATCCCAGTTCCATTGAGCGAAGTCTTCCTGGACTTCTCGGTCATCCCTAAAGAAGAGACATATGAGAACGAAGCCGATCAGGCCCAGGCCGATAAGGCCGGCCGCGACGTCCTCGTTGTCGCCATCCATAACGAGTACCTGAATGAATTCCAGTCGGTCATGAATGCGAGCGGCCTCCAGCCGAGCTTCTATGAGATCGAGATCTTCAGCTCCATCCGCGCAGTCCTCGAGCAGGGAGTGGGCACGGCCATGATCATCGATATGGGCGCCCGCTCGACGAAGCTATATATAGTGGAGCGCGGCGTCCTGCGCGCGTCGCACATCATCAACAAGGGAAGCCAGGATATTACTCTCGCGCTTTCCAAGGCCCTTTCCATTTCCGTCGCTGACGCCGAGAACATGAAGCGCATGAAGGGCCTGAAGGGCGGCCCTGAATACAAGGAGCTCACCGAGATCATCACGGTCAACCTCGACTACATCTTCTATGAAGCGAACGCGACCCTCCTCAACTATCAGAAAAAGTACCAGAAGAACGTGAGCAAGGTCATCCTCACCGGCGGAGGAGTCCTCCTCAAGGGCTTCACGGATCTGGCCAAGATAAGCTTTCAGGCCGATGTCACGTATGCCGATCCGTTCAGCAAGCTCGAGACGCCGGCGTTCCTGGCGGAGGAGTTCGCGACTGCAGGTCCTGAATTCACGGTCGCGATCGGTGCCGTGCTTCGCCGCTTGTCAGAGTTGGAGTAGGGAAGGGGGTAGGAGGATATACACAGCTTGCAGAGGCTCTTCTCTGCTATAATGAACAGGCAAGCACATTATGGAAACTAAATTTCAAACGTCATTCATTCCAAGGAGGCCTGTCTCTCCGATTCCAGGCGCACCTGTGCCGACCCAGCATCGCCCTCGCGGAGGCGGGAATCTCTTCATGACGCTGGCGACGGTCATTTTTATCTGCTCGCTCCTGTCCATAGCAGGGGCATTCTTCTGGAAGCAGTATCTCGTGTCCGCCCAGGAACAATACAAGCGCGATCTCGTCGTCCGCGAGCAGCAATTCAATATAGATCTCATACGCCAGCTCAAGGCCGAGAGCACCAAGATCAATCTGGCAAAGCAGCTTTTGAATACTCATATCGCCACGTCCAGGCTTTTCGGCATAGTATCGAGCCTCACGGCAGAGAACGTCCGATTCCTGACAATGGATTTCATAACGCCTTCAGGTCAGATAGGCGGGCCTCTGCAGGTGGCCTTCTCAGGTTACGGAAAGGATCTTACGACTGTTGCCTTCCAGGCAAAGGTCCTCAACAAGATGGAGGACTTCGGTTTGAAGAATGTCGTCAGGAATCCGATTGTGTCCAACCCCACCTTCAATCAGAACGGAAGCATCTCATTCAGCCTGACAGCCTCGATCGATGCGCAGAACCTCGCCTACCAGGTGAACGGGCCGGCCACTACGACTTCGGCCGCAGCTTCGCAATCGACGCCGCCAGCCACGCAATCAAATCAATAATATGAGCAAAAACCTTACAGCTTTCATACTTCTCGTTATCGCCATCGGTGTCTACTTCACAGTGACGAGCGGCATGATCGTCGACGCCAAGTCGGTCAAGGCTGTGAATGACCAGTACTCGGCCGCACTCTCGAGCGCGGACCGCCTCATCGCTACCCGTGACGAGGTTCTGAAGCAGTACAATGCCATTTCCGAAGCTGACCGCGACCGTCTCGATAAAATGATCCCGAGCACTGTCGATAATATCCGACTCATCATCGACATGAACAATGTGGCTATTCGCCATGGATTCACTCTTCCTGACGTGAAGGCGGTCGCCGCCTCAGGTCCGAACAAGGATGCGGGCTCCGTTGCAGTCCGCCCTCCGGTTTCTGCGGACGGCGCCCCGACACGCCTCACGGCTTCCTCGTTCGCGGCGCCTATTCTCGACACGGTGAGCGTATCCTTCACAGCTACGGCCACGTACGAGCAGTTCCTTGCGTTCCTTCAGGATCTCGAAGCGAACCTGCGCGTCATGGACGTCACGCATCTCACGGTGGGCGCAACCGATCTCGGCACGTATACATTCCAGGTCCAGCTCCAGACATACTGGCTCCGTCAATAACATCCTATGAAAAAATCCACATCACATACGGGTCTGATAGTCGTGGTCATCGTTGTGGCGCTGGCTGCGGTCGGCTACTTCTATACGCAGGGAAGCTCGGTTCCGGCCGGCTCCACCGGGCTTACGGCTACGAACGGCAGCGGAGACGTCGGCCTTGCAGAGATCAACCTCCTCAACCAGATCGAGAGCATCCGCATGGACAGCTCGCTTTTCCAGAATCCCACGTATCTCAGTCTCAAGGACTACACGGTCGAAATACCTTCGCAGAACGTCGGCCGTCCGAATCCGTTCGCTCCTATCCCAGGCGTCGGCAATCCCAACGCCATTAGCACGCAGAAGAAGTAATCCCTTATGAGCGTACTAGACATACTCCTACAAAAAAACCTCATCACCAAAGACGATCTGCGCGAAATCCGCAAAGCAACGGGAAGCGGCGTCAATCTTGAGGAGGTTCTTGTGGCCCGCGGGCTCAAGCCCGAGCAGATCACCGAAGCTCGCGGCGAATTTTTGAATATCCCCGTGCGCGCCATCACCGAGGAGGGCGTTCCGTTCGAAGCCCTTGAATACATCCCCCAGGAATCCGCGGAGCACTATCATTTCGTGCCGGTCGGCCTCAAGGAGGGCACGCTTGAGGTCGGCATCGTCGATCCTGACAATATGGAGGCGCGCGACGCACTCAACTTCCTTGTCGCGAAGAAGAACATCCCGTACAAGATCTTCCTCATCACTCTCGCCGACTTCACCAAGGTGCTCGGCATGTACAAAGGCCTCACGGGCGAAGTGACGCGCGCGCTTTCCGAGCTCGAGACCGAGCTCTCCGTAGAGACCGATGACGTGAAGAAGGGAGGCAAGCCGGGCGAACCCGCGAAGGGCAAGGAGGAAGAGGACACGGTCATCATCGAGGATGCCCCGGTCATCAAGATCGTGGCCACTATCGTCCGATATGCCGTGGAAGGGGAAGCGTCCGACGTTCACATCGAGCACATGCGCGACAAGATCCGCGTGCGCTTCCGCGTCGATGGCACGCTCAACACCTCGCTCGTATTGCCGCCTCAGGTGCATTCGGCCGTGGTCGCCCGCATCAAAGTGCTCTCCAATATGCGCCTCGACGAGCGCCGCAAGCCGCAGGACGGCCGCTTCTCCGCGCGCATCGACGGCCGCCGCGTCGACTTCCGCGTCTCCACATTCCCGGCCTACTACGGCGAGAAGGTCGTGATGCGTATTCTCGACCAGGCCAAAGGCGTCCGCAAGATCGACCAGATCGGGCTTTCGCCGCGCAACCTCGAGATGCTCAGGAAGGCTATCGACCGTCCATACGGCATGATCCTCGTTACCGGTCCGACAGGCTCCGGAAAATCCACCACGCTTTATTCCATCCTGAGCGAGATGGATCGCGAGGCCGAGAACGTGCTTTCCCTCGAAGACCCGGTGGAATATCAGATCGAAGGCGTGTCGCAATCCCAGGTGCGACCCGAGATCGGCTATGACTTCAGCTCCGGCCTCCGTACGACATTGCGCCAAGACCCTGACATCATCATGGTGGGTGAGATCCGCGATAAGGAGACCGCCCAGCTCGCCGTCCAAGCCGCCCTTACAGGTCACCTGGTATTCTCTACCTTGCACACCAACAACGCCGCCGGCATCATCCCGCGCCTCATCGATATGGGCGTCGATCCGTATCTGATCGCCCCGACTTTGGTCCTCGGCATCGCTCAGCGCCTCGTGGGCATGCTCGTCCCCGAAGCAGCCGAAGCGGTCAAAGTCGAAGGCAGCATCAAAGCCATGATCGACAAGCAATTCGAGGATCTGCCGGAAGAGTTCAAGAAGGACATCCCGTTCGGCGACACCCTGTACCGCATCAAGCCGACCCCGTCCGCCCCAAAGGGAACTCGCGGGCGCATGGCCGTGTTCGAGATGTTCGCCATGGACAAGGAAGTCGAGGAGGCCGTCCTCCGAAGCGCCACCGAGACAGAAGTGAGCAGGCTCCTGCGCCAGAAGGGCATGATAACCATCAAAGAGGACGCGATCATCAAGGCCTTCCAGAAGATCATCCCCCTCGAGGAAGTCAACAAATTGTAAAAGTGGTACACTATCCTTATGCAGCCTAAAAAAGCCCTCTTCGTTGACGATGACAAATTCCTTCTCGACATGTATGCCCTCAAGTTCTCCAAGGCGGGCTACGACGTCAAGACGGGCGACTCGATGGAGTCCGGCCTCAAGGTCCTCCGGGACGGGTTCGTACCGGACATCATGATGGTCGACATCGTCATGCCGGGCCCTGACGGGCTTGAATTCATGTCGGCAGTCAGGAAGGAGAAGCTTGCGCCGAATGCGAAGGTGGTCATGCTCACGAATCAGGGAAATCCTGACGACATCTCCCGGGCCAAGAAGCTCAATGTCGACGGATACATCGTCAAAGCCACGAGCATACCGTCAGAGGTGCTGGCCGAAGTCGAAAAAATATTAGCCGCTAAAAAAGCATAATCCCATGGACTACAAAAAAGAGATCGACGACTTGGTGAATCTGGTGATCAAAGAAGGAGCATCCGATCTCCATCTTGCGACGGGCCGCCCGCCCATCATCCGCGTGACGGGGAACCTCATCCCGCTGGTCAAGAAGTCAGTCCTCTCCGAACATGACATGCTCGGCTTCGTAGACGCCTTCCTCACGCCGGAAAGCAAAGTGCTCCTCAAGGCTAACAAGGATACTGATTTTTCATACGCAGTGACGCAGGCCCGATTCCGCGGCAACGTCTTTTATCGCCAGGGCGCGCTCTCCATCGCGCTCCGTCTCATCCCGAAGGTCATCCGCACGCTGAATGAGCTCAATCTCCCGCCCATCCTCGAGAGCTTCACCAGAAAGCCGCAGGGCTTCTTCCTGGTGGTGGGTCCGATCGGACAGGGAAAGACGACCACTCTCGCGACCCTGGTCGAGATCATCAATCAGACCAGGACCGAGCACATCCTCACCATCGAAGACCCGATCGAGTTCCAATTCGATTCCAAGAAATCCATCATCGACCAGCGCGAAGTGCGCATAGACACGCCGTCATTCGAGGCCGCCCTCGTTTCCATGTTCCGCGAGGATATCAACGTCTGTATGGTGGGCGAGATGCGCGACATCACGACGATATCGACGGCCGTCACTGCCGCTGAGACAGGCCACCTCATCTTGTCGACTTTGCATACCAACAACGCTGCGCAGACCATAAACCGCATCATCGACTCATTCCCGGCCGATCAGCAGGCTCAGATCCGCATCCAGCTCGCCGGCTCCATGACGGGAATATTCTCCCAGCGCCTCATTCCGCGCATTTCTGGTGGACTCATTCCGGCCTACGAGCTCCTCATCAATAATAACGCCGTTTCGAACCTCATCCGTGAGAACCGCATCCATGAGATAGACACCGTCATCGAAACGTCCTCCCAGGAAGGCATGATCGACCTCAACCGCTCTCTTGCCGAGCTCGTGCGCGCAGGGGAGATCACCGTAGAGAACGCTTATACCAATTCCATGAATGCGAAAGTGCTCGAGAGGATGATATAATATTGCCATGCTCTTCAACTATGAAGCCGTAGACACGACAGGAGCCAAGAAGACCGGCTCCATCGATGCCGTGAATGTGGACATCGCGATCTCTTCGCTCCAGCGCCGCGGCCTGGCCCTCACCTCCGTCAAGGAAGCAGGCAAGAGCGGCTCGTTCCTGTCGATGAACATCAGCTTCTTCGAGCGCGTTTCGACGAAGGACATCGTCATCCTGTCCCGCCAGCTCTCGACCCTCTTCGAAGCACAGATCTCGGCGCTGCGCGTCTTCCGCCTTCTCGGCGCGGAAACGGAGAATCACGCCCTTTCATCCAAGCTCGCGGTCGTCGCCGACGATCTCCAGGCCGGAAGCTCCATCTCGCAGGCCCTCTCCAAGCATCCCAAGGTCTTCTCTGATTTTTATGTGAACATGGTGAAGGCCGGCGAAGAGTCAGGCAAGCTCAATGATACGTTCCTTTATCTCGCCGACTACCTCGACCGCGCCTATGAGCTCACCTCCAAGGTCCGCGGAGCCCTTATCTATCCGGCCTTCGTCATCGCCACGTTCGTGGTGGTCATGATCCTCATGTTCACCATGGTCATCCCGAAGATAACGCCTATCCTCCTCGAATCCGGCGCGACCATTCCCGTATATACAAAAGTCATCATCGGCATCAGCAACTTCCTGGTCTCCTACGGCTTCATCCTTTTTGCCGCGCTCATCGTCGCAGGCTTTTTCCTGGTCCGTTTCATCCGCACGCCGCGGGGCAAGATAGCCTTCGACAGCTTCAAGCTCGAGATCCCGTACGTGAATACTCTCTTCAAGAAGCTCTACCTCTCCCGCTTCGCGGATAACATGAATACGATGCTTTCATCCGGCATCCCAATGGTGCAGGCACTCCAGCTCACGTCCGCCGTCATCGATAACAAGGTGTACCAGCAGATCCTGAATGATGCGACGGAATCCGTGAAGGGAGGCAAGACGCTTTCCGAGTCGCTCGACGGCAACCGCAGGGAAGTGCCGGGCATCATGATCCAGATGATGAAGGTCGGCGAGGAGGCCGGCGAAGTCGGCGAGATCCTGAAGACCATGTCCAATTTCTATAATAGGGAGGTGTCAGTGGCTGTCGATTCTCTCGTGTCGCTCATCGAACCGGCCATGATCGTAGGCCTCGGCGCCGGCGTGGCCGTATTGCTCGCCGCCGTCCTTGTGCCGATCTATAGCATAGCTTCATCCACAAGCTAGGATTGCCGCATTATTATCACTCGAGTATAATTAGCACACATATGAAAAAACTTACCAGCGCATTTACCAAAGGTTTCACTCTTATCGAATTGCTCGTCGTTATCGCCATCATCGGCCTTCTCGCCTCTATCGTCCTCGTCTCTCTCAACTCAGCGAGGAACAAAGGCAAGGATGCCCGCATCATCTCCGATGTCCAGCAGGCAAGAACAGCTCTTGAATCCGGTTTCAACGGCTTCGGATTTCCTGACCTGAATGGAACCGGAACCTGTATTGCTAGCAACACGAGTACTGCACCGTTTGGAACATGTATCCTTACGACAGGACCTGACTTCACAGTCTTGAACCAACTCAATGCAGACGCGGCCAACCAAGGAGGTGCCATTCTTGTTGCTGTCGGTCAAAATGGATCAAACAACACTTCATATGCTATAAGGGGCAAACTTTCTTCGAATTCAAGTATATACTTCTGCGTCGATTCGACAGGCAAGACGAATCAGAACGATGTTGTTAATAGCAAAGGCGTAGCAGGTTGTAACTAAGTTGGGCAGCTACTAATTGTTATCCACAGCCGGTAAAAGGCGAAATATATGGAGTGCTATAATTAGCGCAACCCATTACAAGATGGACAAAAGATCGCTGGTCACGCGTTTAATAATAAACATATAAAGTAACGTATTTATGAAAAAGCTCACTCGTGGTTTCACTCTTATCGAATTGCTCGTCGTCATCGCCATCATCGGTATCTTGGCGTCCATCGTGCTCGTCTCCCTCAATTCGGCTCGCGCCAAGGGCAGCGACACTCGCATCATCTCCGATGTCCAGCAGGCAAGGACGGCCATTGAATCTGGTTTCAATGGTCTTGGTTACCCTGACCTGAACGGAGCTGGAACGTGTATTGCTAGCAACACCAGCGCGGCAACGTTTGCAACATGTGTCCTTACTACAGGACCTGACTTCACAGCTTTGAACCAGCTCAATGCAGACGCGACCAACCAAGGAGGTGCGCTTTTCGTTGCTGTCGCTCCAAACAATACGGGATATGCTATTCGCGGCAGGATGAAGTCGAATGCATCCACGTACTTCTGCATAGATTCCACAGGCAAGACGAATCAGAGTGATGTTGTCAACAGCAACGGCGTAGCCGGTTGTAACTAGTTCTTACGGAACATTCGCAAAACCCCCTGCCTCCTGGTCGGGGGTTTTGTTTTTGGGGCCGGAGATGCTACATTGTGCTCTATGTCGGATATAACAGGAAAGAAAGTATCGGTTGTAATTCCCGTTTTTAACGAAAGCAAGACTATCCGGAAGGTGCTCGAGCGCGTGATCGCCGCGCCGCTGCCACCAGGCTGGAGCAAGGAGATGATCGTCGTCGATGACGGTTCGAGCGACGGCACCCGCGAGATACTCGCCGGCATCGAAGGCTGCACGGTCGTCTCGTGCGCAGTGAACGGAGGCAAGGGAGCCGCTCTCAAGGAGGGGCTCAAGGTCGCCACGGGCGATTACGTCCTCATACAGGACGCAGATCTCGAATATGATCCAGCAGACTACAAGGCGCTCCTGGCACCCATCGTTTCAGGGTCCACATTCGTGGTGTTCGGCTCCCGGACGCTTGGCATGAACAAGGTGTCCCTGAAGAGGATCTACTACTATGGCGGCCTCCTCATCACGCGCGTATTCAATTTTTTCTTCAGGACGAAGCTGACGGACGTCGCCACATGCTATAAGGTCTTCCCGCGATCGTATGGTGCTGAATTGCTGGCGCTGCCCAGCAACGACTTCGTATACGATGTCATCGAGCTGTCGCATGCTCTCGTCAAGAAGGGCGCAGTGATCGAAGTGCCGATACGGTATGAGCCGAGAGGCAATGAGGAAGGCAAGAAGATGGACTGGCGACAGGGATGGCGCTGCTTCTCGCGCATCGTGACGCTCTTTATCGCCGATACCATGCCGTCGCGGCTCACCTGGATGCCGGTATTCCTGACTTTCGCACTGACTTTCGCCGTATTCTTTGCGGTGTACTTTTCCGTGAGCACGCTGTCGAGCGGGGACGACCACTTCTTCCATTTCCGCTTCGCGCAGGAGATGTGGCATAACGGCTTCTTCGGCTCATTCCAGAATTTCAAGGCCATCTACTTCTCCAACATGGCGCAGGGGAATGATTACTTCATGTACTATAACTTCCTGTTCTATCTGGTCGTCCTGCCGTTCACATTCATCGCGCCGCTGTTCCTCGGCATCAAGCTCTATGCGGTCTTCATAGCCGCCGGCGCGTTCACCCTCCTCTATTGGTGCCTCAGGCAGTTCTCCATCAGGAATCCCTTCGTGTGGACCATGCTCACCCTCGCCATAACCAACGTCAACTCAGTCTGGCGCTTCTTCCTGTCGCGCCCGTACGCGCTCGCTCCGTCGCTCCTGCTCCTCCTTCTGTACTTCCTCTACCGCAGGAAGCACTGGGCCGTCTTCGCGCTCTCCTTCGCGTATCTCTTCTGGCACAGCTCGACCTTCTTCATGCCTGTCTGTGTCGCCCTCGTCTACTATGTTATAGAGCTTTTCTATCGCCAGAAGGCAGACTGGAAGAACCTCGTCGCGGCCATTCTCGGCACGGTCGCTGCCATCCTTGCGACATATCTGGTATCCGGATCCGGCGGCTTCATCGTCTTCATCTGGGACACGCTAGTCAAGATCTACTGGGAGACCATCATCGGCAAGAAGGTCGCTATAAGCGAGGGGGGAGAGCTGTATCCGACCGACTTCTTCAACTTCATCCAGGGCAACGCCATCATATTCGCCGCATTCGTGACGGCGCTCTCCGTCGATATCTATAGCTACATAGGGTACAGATGGCACCAGTCTCCGGTCGCGGATTATTTCGCCGGGCTTCCGGAAGCGCGCAGGCATCTGCAGACGAGCGTGCTCGTCCTCACCGCAGGATTCTTCCTTTCGACCATCACCATGAGCGCGCGCTTCGGCGACTACTTCACGTTCTTCGCGGCGCTCTATATCGCGCTCTCGTTCGACTATGCGCGTAGGCTTATCAAGGTCACGGGTGCCGACCTCATCAGAAGGAGCCTTGCGACGGGTCTCACCATCGTCCTCGTGTATCTCTTCGCGAGCAACATGCTGTTCCTTCAGCAGAAGCTCGGCTACAGCCAATCGGCATTCTCGTTCTATCAGGTTGGAAGCTGGCTCGACAGGAATTCGAAGCCTGGCGACATCGTTTTCGAAGCCAACTGGAGCTGGTTCCCTCAGCTCTATTACTGGAGCCCGAAGGATTATTACAGCTCGGGGCTTGAGCCGCGATTCATGTACGAATACAACAAAGGCCTGTACTGGAAGTCGGTCCACATAGCGAACGATGGATATGTATGCGCAGATCAGTCATGCCCTCAGCTATCCTCCCAGGAGCGCGTGGCATTCCGTCAGGCGACTTCGACAAAGCTCTGGGCAAAGACGGAAGGGGACAAGATAGCCCAAAGCCTTCTGGAGGATTTCCACGCCTCCTATGTCGTGACTTCCAAGGACTACCGCACATTCGGCTATATCCTGTCGAATAATCCGCATTTCAAGCTTGAATTGTACGATGAACAGTCCGGCTTCCTCCTCTTCAGCGTGCATAAGATATGACAGGTGTGGTAGGCCTAATGTGCGCGGTTCTGGTATAATTCCAGGCATATATGAAATATTACACACAGGCTAGGACTCGGGGATTCACTATCGTGGAGCTGCTGGTAGTCATCACCATAATCGTCCTTCTTACTGGAATAATCCTGAAAAACCTTTCGGGATCGCGCGGCAAAGCTCGCGATGCTCAGCGCGTTTCAGATCTGGCTCAGCTCCAGCTAGCCTTGGCGCTTTTCATGGATCGCTGCGGCGAATATCCTACGGGGGCCACTCTCGCGACCACGATGACGAGCACCAAATGCCCGTCAGGCGTGACGCTCGGAACCTACATCGCTCAAATCCCAGTTCCTCCTGCCGGTGCAAGCCAGGCCGCATACGATTATACATATTACCGCATCACTTCGACTGGACTGAGGGTCAATTACGTCCTCCATGCCAAGCTTGAGTCACCGAATGCCGCTGTCGCTAAAGGCCTTGCGGCTTCCTCCATTTCCGATCCTTCGAGCTCCCAGAATACCGCTCCGAACGGCTGGTCGCAGGCTGCGAACTCGCCTCCATACAGCAACTGCAGCAACGCGCTCACATCGGTCGACTATTGCGTAGGTCCGAATTAACCCCCGATGCAAGAGCTGGCATTCCTGGCGGTCTTCGCGTTCATCTTCGGCACGATCGTCGGCAGCTTTCTCAATGTCGTCTCGCTGCGCTTCAATACGGGGAAGGGGATAGGCGGCAGGTCCATGTGCATGTCCTGCGGCAAGACGCTCCGATGGATGGAGCTCATCCCGCTGTTCAGCTTCCTGTTCCTGCGGGGAGCCTGCAGGAAATGCAAAAGCAAGATCTCATGGCAGTATCCGCTCGTCGAGTTCATCGCGGGCTGCGTCTTTGCGCTCATACTGATCAAGTTTCCTCCGGTAACGCTTATGGCAGCTGTATCGACTGTCATATATCTTCTGACAGCGTGCCTCCTGGTCGTCATCGCAGCGTATGACGCCAAGCACCAGATCATCCCCGATCCCTTCGTCTACGCCTTTGATGCCGTGGCGCTCCTCAGTGTTTTTGTCGGCGGGCCTGCGCTTTATCATGCGCCGCACCTCGCCACGCTTCTTGCCGGGCCTGCCCTTGCTCTGCCGTTCGCTCTCCTGTGGGCGGCATCGCGCGGCACATGGATGGGATTGGGGGACGCGAAGCTCGCTCTGGGCATCGGCTGGATTCTCGGCATGAGCGCGGGAGTGAATGCGATCGTCCTCGCATTCTGGATCGGCGCCGCATTCGGCATAGCCTGGATGATCATCACGTACAAGCGGTACAAGCATAAAATCGCCATCCCATTCGGCCCCTATCTCATTCTTGCCATGTACCTCGTCTTGCTCACGGGCATACGGGTGATAGATGTGAATACGCTTATCAGCCTTTTCGGGTATACTAGTAGGTGATGAATCGCGGTTTTACAATCCTCGAGCTCGTAGTCTCCATCGGCATCTTCGCCGCGATGACGGCTTTGGTCGTGGCCAAATACGGCAACTTCAATCAGAGCACCCTCCTCACTGACACCGCATACGATATCGCTCTCGCTCTCCATACCGCCCAGAATTATGGATTGAGCGTGAAGAATACGGGCGCGGCCAATTCCTTCGGCCAGCCGTATGCCATCGATTTCAGCACCAGCCCAGGAGGCATCTCATGCGGCACAGTCACGTCGAATAACAAGCATATCATCCTGTATGCCGATGCATTTCCTGCCGGCGCGCCCGATGGCATATGCGGCTCCAGCGACGGTGCTCTTACGACTTACTCCATAACGCGGGGAGCCACTATCGCTCCCACAAAGAGCGGGGCAGGCTCGGGCATCTGCGTCGGGAGCGGATCCACTTGTGCCTTCTATAACATAACCCAGCTCGACGTCTCCTTCGTCCGCCCGAATCCTGATGCCAAGATCTGCGCGAACGGCTCTGCGTCTTCCTGCTATACATATGCGGAAGTCATCATCGTGGGAACGGACGGCAGCACCCGCACCATAGCTATCCGCGAGAACGGCCAGATATCGGTCAAAACCCAATGAATATGAGCGCTCTTCGCACCCAGCATAATCGCGGCTTCACCCTCATCGAGATCATCGTATCCCTTATGATTTTCTCGATCGTCGCAGTGGTCGCGCTTGCTGCCCTGGTCAAGATCGTCGATGCGAATAAAAAAGCCCAGACGACCCAGGACGCGGTCGTTGGTCTCTCTTTCGCTCTCGAAGCGATGTCTCGCGAGTTGAGAACGGGTTCTACTATCCGCTGCGAAACGACCTCTACAGGAGCCCTTGCCAACCCGACGACATATACGGCACAGGCATGCGCTTCGGCTGGGCACAATCAGCTCATCATTTTTAAATCCGCAAATACGGATTACACCTCGAATCCTCCGTGCCGCCTGATATACGCGTACCTCTTCACAACTAATTCCGATGGTACATACCAATTGAGCAAGGCTGCGCAGAAGACAAAAGGCAACCATTGCGCAGATACCTTCAATTCCGCCTCGTTTGCGCCTATCGCCCCCGCAAATGTTGTCTTGACGAATTACCAGCTCGGTACCTCCGCCTCGACATTCCCGTTGGTCTTTGTGAGCTTGTCCGGATACGCGGGCGCGCGCGAACAGGTGAAGACATACTTCAATGTGCAGTCAGCAGTCTCATTGCGAACCCCATAAATCCATGAAGAAAATCAACGCACAAAAAGGATTCACTATTGTCGAGACGCTCGTCGCGATCACCGTTCTCATGATCGCGATCGCAGGCCCGTTATCCATTGCCTCGAAGGGCCTTACTGGCGCGCTGGCCTCAAGGGATCAGATGATCGCTTCATATCTCGCACAGGAAAGCATCGAAGTCATCAAGAATCTTCGCGACAACAATCTGGCTGCTGGCGATCTGTGGCTCACAGGATTTTCGGGCTGCAATGCTTCCGCATACTGTGACGCAAGCGCCATTGATACAGTCACTGTGGCTACAGGAGGCGCTACGAACCCTTATCGGCTCAAGCTCACTTCAGGAAATTACTACAATCATGGCAGCACGGGATCCGACACTCCTTTCACGCGCTATTTCTATATGGCCGATGAGGATGGAAGAAATCCCTGCGGTGCTGGCGATGCCGAATGTGTGCTGACCGTGGTGGTGGAATGGACCGAGGGAACGGTGTCATACCAGGTATTATCATCAACCGAGCTTCTAAATGCCACGCGATAATATGAATCATCTCACACCACAGCGCCTCACCCGAAGATCCTTCCAGAACGGCTACACGTTGCTTTTTGCGGTTCTGACTGCCGCCCTCGTGCTTGGCGTCGCCGTCTTCATCCTTTCTGTGGCGACTAAGCAGTACGAGCTCTCCGCGTCCGCCCGCAACTCCATCTATTCTTTCTATGCAGCCGACACGGGCATCGAATGCGCGAGCGCAGCATATTCAGGTGAGAATGGGGGAACGATCTCAAGCACGACCGGAGCAACGGTGACATGCGGTTCGCTGAACGGCGTCAGCCAGACCGTGACCGTCGGCCCGTTCGTCTTGGCGTCTTCTGGATATCCTCCATTCTTGGTGAGCGGCGTCAATAAGGTCTACCAGACGCCGAATACGCTCAACTTCAATCTGGCCAATGGCACCTGCGCCGTGGTCACGCTCTACGACGGTTTTGACTCCTCAGGCAACCATTACATGATATTCGATTCCCGAGGCTACAATCACTGCACTTCGAGCGCAGGCCCTGATACATCGAGTCCGACGACCGTAGAACGCGCCCTCCGATTGACGAAAAAGGGATAGGATGTGATATCCTTTCTCTATGAAAACGAGCGCTCCAAAGCAGGCGGTTGAGCGCCTGAATCAGCTCAAAAACGCGATCAATAAGCATCGCGAGCTGTATCACACCAAAGACGCCCCGGAGATATCCGACGAGGCGTATGACTCGCTCATGCGCGAGCTCGAGGAGATCGAGGCTAAGTATCCCGAACTGAAGGCCGATGACAGCCCGACTGCGCGTGTCGGCGGCGAACCCCTGAAGGAATTCAAGAAAGTCCGGCACGAGGTCGCGCAGTGGTCCTTCGATGACGTCTTCGATGCGGGCGAGCTCCGCAAATGGGAGGAGCGCGTGCAGAACTTCATGCGCAAGTCGGGCGTGGAAGACGAGCCGCTCGAATACTGCTGCGAGCTCAAGATCGACGGCCTCAAGGTCATCATGACCTACGAAAAGGGAAAGCTCATTCAGGCCGCGACCCGCGGGGACGGCACGGTGGGCGAAGACGTGACCCATAATATCCGGACCATTCATGCCATACCGCTCACGCTCAAGAAGCCGACCGACCTCATCGCTGTCGGCGAAGTATGGATGAGCACGACGGATCTCGAGCGCGTCAACAAGGAGCGAGCCGCGGCGGGCGAGCCTCTGTACGCAAACACCCGCAATCTCGCAGCCGGTTCCCTCCGCCAGCTCGACCCGAAGAAGACGGCGATGCGCAACCTGAATTCTTTTGCATATGACATAGATCGCGCCGAAAAGGTCCCGCCGACCCAGTCTGGAGAGCTGGATCTTCTGAAGGAGCTTGGCTTTTCGGTCAATCCCCATGCCAAGGTCTGCACGTCGCTCGACGAAGTCCAGGAATATTATGAGGGCTGGACCAAGAAGCGCCACGATCTGGACTACGGCCTCGACGGGATCGTCATCAAGATAAACTCCCGACGCATACAGGAGGCGCTGGGCTACACGGGAAAGTCGCCTCGCTGGGGCGTCGCGTACAAATTCCCGGCCGAGCAGGTCACGACCATCCTGGAAGATATCGTTTTCCAGGTAGGGCGTACAGGCGTCATCACGCCGGTCGCCGTCATGAAGCCTGTGGTCGTCGCGGGTTCAACGGTCTCGCGCGCCACTCTCCACAATGAAGACGAGATCAGGCGTCTCGATGTGCGCCTCGGCGACACAGTCATTCTCCAGAAATCCGGCGATGTCATCCCCGACATTATCTCGGTCGTTCAAGAATTGAGGCCCAAGAATTCCAAGCCCTTCAAATGGCCGTCCCATGTGCCGGCCTGCGGGGGCGACGGAGCCATCGAGCGCGTGCCCGGTGAAGCCGCATGGCGCTGCGTATCGCGTGATTCGTTCGAGCAGATCAAGCGCCGCTTCCATTACTTCACGTCCAAGAGATGTTTCGATATAGACGGTCTAGGGCCGCAGACGCTGGACCAGCTCATCGATGCGGGGCTCATAGCGACGTTCGACGATATTTTTACATTGAAGAAAGGCGATCTTTTGGCGCTGCCGCGTTTCGCCGAGCTTTCAGCAGACAATCTCATCAAAGGCATCAATGAAGCGCGCCGCGTGACCTTGCCGCGCCTGCTCGCATCGCTTTCTATTCCGCAGGTGGGCGAAGAGACTGCATACGATATCGCCCGGCACTTCAAAACCATCGAGAAGATCCAGGCCGCAAGCCGGGCTGAGTTCGAATCCATTCATGGCGTAGGGGAGAAGGTCGCCCTATCGATCTCCGAATGGTTCGCCGGTAAGGACAATCGGGAGCTCGTGAAGAATCTATTGAAGCAGGTGGAGATCATCGAGGATGCTGCGGTTTCCGGCGGCTCGAAGAAGCTCGAAGGCATGACCTTCGTGTTCACCGGCTCATTGCCTACGCTCGAGCGCGAAGAGGGCCAGCGCCTCGTGCGCGTGAATGGGGGAGATGTGTCGGGTTCCGTATCCAAAAAGACCTCATATGTGGTGGCTGGTGATGAAGCCGGTTCGAAGCTGGATAAGGCCCGCGAGCTTGGCGTGAAGATAATCGGTGAGGAAGAGTTTTTGAAGATGGTTAAGTGAAGCAAAGCGATGTCGGTCAGTACAGAAAAATTTATTGACAGGTATGTTGTAATACTATGATGAAATATTTCAAACTACGTTGCAGATACTGGGCATT
Organism: Candidatus Parcubacteria bacterium; assembly: GCA_028286835.1. Lineage (GTDB taxonomy): Bacteria > Patescibacteriota > Minisyncoccia > Phycocordibacterales > PALSA-1337 > C7867-002. The sequence continues at coordinate 71,434 of JAQBQT010000011.1, read as the reverse complement.
TTAAAACACATTTTCTATTGTTTGTAAATAAAAAATCCTGTTCATTCCGACATCGATTTCCTCCCACCGCGATCGTTCTATTGATCCTCGGGCTCTTATCGAGGTAATTGCCGAGACCCTCGCTTATTGCTAGACTCACATTCATGATAACCGTCAAAGACCTCGAGCATCTCGCCACTCTGGCCCGCATAGAACTCACCGAAGACGACAAGGAGTCGCTGGTGAAGGAATTCGATTCCATTCTCGGCTACGTCGACCAGCTCAAGAAGGTGGACGTGTCCCTCGATGCTGCTGGGCGCGTGGGCGCGGTCAAGAATGTCATGCGTTCCGATACGCCAAATACGGTATCGGCGGAAGATCGCGAGCGCCTGCTCGATGAGGCGCCATACAGAGAAGGCGATTTCATCGCGGTCAAAAAGATAATCGCTCAGGATTAATAGATCGATCACACATTCATGAAAATCGACCTTTCAAACCTGACCATCGCCACAGCCCATGAGCATCTCGTGAAGGGGGATTTTACATCCGTCGAGCTGACCCAGGCGTATCTGGAAGAGATCAAAAAGAAGGACGGAAAGATAAACGCATACCGCGAAGTGTTCGCGGACGCGCTCGGACAAGCTAAGGAAGCTGACACCAAAATCGCCGAGGCAAAAAAGGCGGGCACCCCATTCGGACTCCTCCTCGGCATCCCATGCGCGATCAAGGACAACATCCTTATTCAGGGCAGGATCGCTGGAGCCTCGTCGAAGATCCTTGAGGACTATCGCGCGACCTATGACGCCACGGTCATCGCCAAACTACGCCGCGAGGGTGTGATCTTCATCGGCCGCACGAACATGGACGAGTTCGCCATGGGCGGCTCGACCGAGAATTCCGCATACGGTCCTACAAGGAATCCTCATGACAGCGAACGCGTTGCCGGCGGCTCCTCGGGCGGCTCTGCGGCGGCTGTCGCAATGGACGGTGCACTCTTTTCACTCGGCACCGATACGGGCGGCTCAATCCGTCAGCCGGCGAGTTTTTGCGGCGTTGTGGGACTAAAACCTACATATGGAGCAGTCTCACGCTATGGCGCGATGGCCATGGGTTCCTCGCTCGACCAGATCGGCCCTATCGGAAAGACAGTCGCAGACTGCGAGATCGTTTTCAATGCTATACGCGGGGAAGATACCGCGCTTCATGGTGGACGCGGTGATGGCACGGCTATCACGGCAACAACATATCCGACTACACGCGTCGGTTCGAAGGGTGCCGGCAAGAAGCCGGTCATCGGCGTTCCGCGCCACTTCCTCGGCGGAGACGGCATCGATCCTGCGGTCATGAAAGCCCTTGATGCCGCGCTCGAGTCATTCAAGTCTAAGGGTTACGACATTAAGGAGATCCAGCTGCCGAATATCTCATACGCGCTCATGGTGTACTACATCGTCATGCCAGCCGAGGTCTCATCCAATATGGCGCGCTACGATGGCGTGAAGTACGGCATGCATGTGGACGGCGGTGATGTGGTTCAGGACTATCTCAAGACCCGCCGCGCCGGGCTCGGCAAGGAAGTCGTCCGCCGCATCCTTCTTGGCACTTACGTTCTGTCGTCAGGCTATTACGACGCATACTACAATCGCGCGAACGCGGTCAGGGCAATGATCACGAATGATTTCCTCAAGGCATTCGAGTCAGTGGATCTTGTGGCGACGCCGACGGCGCCCGGCCCTGCATTCAAGGTGGGGGAGAAGGCGAGCGACCCGATGTCCATGTATCTCGAGGACATATTCACCGTCACAGCCAACATTACTGGCATGCCAGCTATCTCAGTCCCATGCGGCAGCGCGGAAAAAGACGGCAAGGCGCTTCCGCTCGGTCTCCAGCTCACGGCACGGCATGGCGACGAAGCAACGCTTTTCGAGGCAGGCCAGGAATTCCTGAACGAGATATAATCTATACATGCAGCCTCAAGTCTTCGTACCTTCTGTCGATTTCATATCTCTTGGCACGCCGATCGGGGAATGGATCGTCAATTTCTATCCGCACCTCATCATTTGGATCAAGGACTTCGTGAGCCTCCTCATCGTCATTTCATTCCCGGTATCGGTATTTTTGCTGATCGCGATCATCTATTGCGTCGAACAGCTCAAGCGGATCAAGAAGGCGGATGCCAAGAAATATGACCTCAAGGTCGAGCCTGCCTTCGAGGACGTGAAGGCATCCGGAAATGCCGATCTTTCGGCCCAGTGGGAGAAGGTGACGTCGCTCCTCAATTCCGAGAATCAGAATGATTGGAAGCAGGCCATCCTCGAGGCCGACACGATGCTCGACAAGATACTGAATAGCCTCGGCTACCAGGGAAGCTCCATAGGGGAGAAGCTGAAGCGTGTGCAGCCGGGCGAATTCAAGAGTGTGCAGGAAGCATGGGACGCGCACAAAGTCCGCAACCAGATCGCCCACGACGGAGCGGCTTTCCAGGTCACTCATCACTTGGCGAACCACACCATCCAGCAGTACCGGAAGGTCTTCGAGGAGTTCTACTATATCTAAAACGTGTTGCGGGGGGCGGAATCGAACCGCCAATTTTCAGGTTATGAGCCTGACGGGTTACCGTTACCCTACCCCGCGATGTAGGCAATAGTTTCCCACAAAAAAGCCCTTTGTGCAAGCTTTTGGGGCATCGCTCATTGCGGAGAGGGGGTTTTTCGTTTATTGTATGGCGTATCGAGGCTGGCTCGAATTCAGATCTGTCGGCGTAGCTCAGGTAGTTAGAGCGAGGGACTCATAAGCCCTAGGTCGCAGGTGCAAGTCCTGCCGCCGACACACGAAGGGGAATAGGGGGATCCGGCGCGCTTTGATTTTCGGCTCCTTTCTGCTACATTAGTGGGCACGCACGAAGGTTTCTTTCTTCGATTGTACCCGTAGTTCAGCTGGTTAGAACGCTCCCCTGTCACGGGAGAGGTCGTGGGTTCGAATCCCATCGGGTACGCAGTTCGCGAGGCGTTTGATAGCCAGTGCCGTTGTAGCTCAGTTGGTAGAGCACGTTCTTGGTAAGAACGAGGTCTCCGGTTCAATCCCGGACAACGGCTCCAAAAAAAGCACCATCTCTGCCGTAAGGCGATGATGGTGCTGGGCCCCAACTATTATTTATGCTGCTGCTTAAGCGGCGATACGAGCGCGTGCCTTCTGCACGATCGAGCAGAGCGAGGCAAAGTCCTCGTCTCGCGTACCGCTTTCGATCACGGAATCGAATTTCGGCGCTTCGAGCATCTCTGCTTCGGCTGTAGCCATTCTGAGGGCGATCTCTTCCGGGTGATCCTTGTCCCGGGTGATCATGCGTTCGAGGAGCTTCTTATGGTCGACACGTATGAACACTGTATGAAGGGAATGTTTGATCAGAGTATTGGCTGCTGCCATCTGCCTAAAGCTTTCGACGCCCTTTACGTCGATGTTCAGAATAAGGTTTTTCCCGAACAGCAACGGTGCGATGACGCTGGACCTCAGGGTTCCATAAAGGCGGTTTGCGCTATGGACCGATGTCCATTCGATGAACTCATGCCGGTTTATTTTTTGTTGGAATTGGAATACATCGAGGAAGTGGTAATGTACCCCGTCGATTTCTCCTTCACGCGGCTTGCGCGTGGTGGCGGTGATCACTCTGTTGAAATCAGGATGCTCATGGATCAGGCGGTCGCAGAGCGTTGTCTTGCCGGATCCTGCCGGACCAGCGACGACTAAAAGGAGTGGCCTTGCAGCTGGATAGGCCTGAGAGTCAAGCTGTTCTTCTGCGTTCATAGTGTAAATATTGAATTTTGAGGGTTCTATTGTACTAGCCTCACCCTCCCATATCATTTGTCTTTGGTCAATACGCTTGGCCACACGCGCATTTGTCCACGGGCATAGATTTTGCTAGAGTACGGAGCGCATACGCATAGGTGCCGAAGTAGCTCAGTTGGTAGAGCACATCTTTCGTAAAGATGGGGTCGCCGGTTCAATCCCGGCCTTCGGCTCAGAAGGGAGGAAAAGTGAAATATACAGTCTCGATTATTCTTTAATAATAAGATGTCTTATGGCTATATCCAAATCCATCAAAGATAAATGCCTGAATTGCCAAAAACCGAACTCCCATTCTAGACGTAAATACTGCAGCAATAATTGCCAATTGGAATATCAGTACAGTATTTATATCGAGCAGTGGAAAAAGGGAGAGAAGACGGGATTACAAAGTCTTGGCATAGTCTCTAAATACGTTAAGAAATATTTGAGGAAGAAGTATGGCAATAAGTGCTGCATATGCGGCTGGTGCGAAGTTCATCCTAAGACAGGCCAGGTCCCTCTGGTTGCAGATCATATGGATGGAAATTGGCGTAATAATTTAGAAAGTAATCTTCGTTTGATTTGCCCAAACTGCGATGCCTTAACTTTGACCTATGCTGGTTTGAATAAAGGAAAAGGAAGGAGGAATAGGGCTATAAGCATACGATCTCAGGAAGCGCGTAAACTTAACTTTTCTGTTTTGAGGCGGATGGGGTAAGATGTAAATCAATGTCAGATACAAGGGAAAAAATACAGGAGAAAATCGCCGCTCTTGAAGCAGCAATGGCTTCGGGGGATTTCTGGGCAGACAAGGCCAAGGCGCAGGCGGGCGTCAAGGAGCTGCAGGACCTCAAATCCGACCTGGAAGGCATCGGGAAGTACGACAAAGGGGACGCGATCCTCTCGCTTCTTTCAGGTGCGGGCGGGGACGACGCGGAAGACTTCTCGGCGATGCTCCTCAAGATGTACCGCAAGTATGCGGACGCAAAGGGGTGGGGCTGGTCCGTCGTCCATGCCAACGAGAATGATCACGGGGGCTACCGCAACATAACCGTGGAGGTCACGGGCAAGAATGCATACGGCACGCTCAAGAACGAGTCGGGCGTCCATCGCCTCGTGCGCATCTCGCCGTTCAATTCCAACAGCAAGCGCCAGACCTCATTCTCGCTCGTCGAAGTGATCCCGAGATTCGAGAAGACATCCGCAGCCGACCTGGCCATTCCTGAAAGCGATCTTGAGATCTCGATCGCCAAGTCAGGCGGTCCCGGAGGCCAGAACGTGAATAAGCGCGAGACGGCTGTGCGCCTCCTCCATAAGCCTTCCGGCATATCCATTCATGTCACATCGGAGCGCTCGCAGGCCCAGAATCGCGAGAAGGCGATGGACATCCTTCGCGCAAAGCTCTGGAAGCGCCTCGAAGACGAGCGCATCGCCAAGGAGAAAGGCATGCAGATCTCGTCGACGGCCTCGATCGAATGGGGAAGCCAGATACGCTCATACGTCCTCCATCCCTACAAGATGGTCAAGGATCACCGCACTGATGTGGAGACTTCTCAGGTGGATAAGGTGCTCGACGGCGAATTGGATGAGTTCATAGAGGCAGAAAAAATGCTATAAAGTGCTATAATCGGAAGATGATCTATTATGACAAAGTCAGCAAGGTATATCCTGACAAGACCGTCGCCCTCGAAGGGGTCAGTTTCGGCATAGAACCTAAAGAATTCGTGACGATTGTCGGCCATTCAGGTGCCGGCAAATCGACGCTTCTCAAATTGCTCATCGCAGAGGATTGGCCGACTGATGGAAAAGTCTTCTTTGAATCGGCTGATATCCACAAGCTCTCAAAAGGCCAGACAGCCAAGCTCCGCCGCCGCATCGGCACCGTATTCCAGGACTATCGTCTCATTCCGACCAAGACCGTGTACGAGAATATCGCCTTTGCCATGGAGGCATCAGGCCGCAAGGACCGCGAGATAGCGGCTGACGTGCCGCACGTACTCGAATTGGTCGACCTCGGCCACAAGATCTGGAATTTTCCTCGCGAGCTCTCGGGCGGCGAACGCCAGCGCGTCGCCATTGCGCGCGCCATCGTCACCCAGCCGGACGTCATCATTGCCGATGAGCCGACTGGCAACCTCGATCCAGGGAATACATACGAGATCGTCCGCATCTTGAAGAAGATCAACGAGCTCGGCACGACCATCCTCCTTACGACCCATAACAAGGGCGTCGTCGACACAGTCGGCGGCCGCGTTATCACTATCGAGAAGGGCAAAGTCGTCCGCGACGACAAGGAAGGCAAATATATCCTGTAGGAGCGGTGTGCATAGTGGTATACTACTAAGATGATCCTGACGACATTCAAGCGCATAACTCGTACCGGCTTCGTGAGCTTCTGGCGCAACGGCTTTCTGTCGTTCGCGGCCATCGTCGTCATCACCCTGTCTCTTTTGACGCTTGGCGGCCTCATCTTCGCAGGCGCTTTTGGTCGCTCGCTCCTCGAGCAGGTCAAAAGCCAGGTTGATATCAACGTGTATTTTGCGCTCGCGGCTCCGGAAGCCGATATCCTCACCCTTCAGCAGGAAGTTAACAGCCTCGCCGAAGTCTCCACGACCACATACATCTCCCGCGAGCAGACCATGTCTGATTTCCAGGCGAAGTGGAAAGACAATACGCTTATCATGCAGGGCCTTCAGGAGCTTGGTGCCAATCCTTTTCCAGCATCGCTCAATATCAAGGCCAAGGATCCCGGCCAATACGGCGGCATCGCGCGATATCTTGAGAACAAGAATCCGACCGACTCTTCGGGAACGCCCATTATCGACAAGATTAACTATGAGGAGAACAAGCTCGTCATCGATCGTTTGAACCGGATCATCCCGACGGTGGAGCAGACTGGGACCATTCTGGCCATAGTGTTCGCTCTCGTCGCGGCCATCGTCATTTTCAATACCATCCGCCTGATCACCTATACCGTTCGCGATGAGCTCGCGGTCATGAAGCTCGTCGGCGCTTCCAATGTGTACGTGCGCGGCCCGCTCGTCGTCGCAGGCATAATGTATGGCGTCGTTTCGGCGCTCATAACGCTTGTCATTCTTGCTGCTGCTGCCTACTGGAGCGATGCGCTCATCCTGCGCGTTGCCGGAGTCGATGTCGCCCAGAATTTCTCTTTTGCTATCAACGTATTCTCGCGCTACTTCTCGACGAATTTCACTGAACTCTTCTCGGTCATCATGGGAGCGGGAATAATCCTCGGCGGACTATCGAGCTATATCGCGGCACGAAGGTATTTAAGGGTATAGGGAGCCTGGAACGATTTGCTTCATGCCAGTGTGTCCACGTCACCCTGTGGCATAATGCTCTCTCGTTCAGTTCAGGAATTTTCATTCACATTTCATAGAAATTGTGTTTTAAAAGATTGAGTATCTGTAACGTCGTTTGGAATATTTCACCATAGTATTAGAACATTCTTGTCAATGAAGATTTTTTGCCGGTGCGATTGCCTTTCGCCGTGCCCTTTACTACAATAGTCGGATGAAAAAGAAAACTCCGAAGACGAAGAAGGGCGCCTTGGCGGGCAAGACAAGCAAAAAGCGCGCCCCGCACAAATACATCTTCGTCATCGGCGGCGTGATGTCGGGAGTCGGAAAGGGCATCGCATCCTCCTCGATCGGCACGCTCCTCTCCGCCAAAGGCTTCCAGGTCAATCTCGTGAAGGTCGATCCATATCTCAACGTCGACGCGGGCACCATGAACCCCACCGAGCACGGTGAGGTTTTTGTTTTGAACAGCGGCCTCGAGACGGATCAGGACATGGGCAACTACGAGCGCTTCCTTAATCGCGACCTCACCGATGCCGACTATATGACGTCTGGCATGGTCTACAAGGCGGTCATCGACCGTGAGCGTGCCCTCGGGTATGGGGGCAAATGCGTCGAGGCCATTCCGCATATTCGCGACGAGGTCATGCGCCGCTTCGAGCATGCGGCCAAGGTCAACAAGTCCGACATCTCCATCATCGAGATCGGCGGCACCGTTGGCGACTATCAGAACATCATGTTCATCGAGGCCGCACGTACCCTCAAGATTCGCCGCCCCCAGGACGTCGCGTTCATCATGGTTTCGTACCTGCCCGTTCCGTCCAAGCTCGGCGAGATGAAGACACGGCCGACACAGAATGCCGTGCATCAGCTCGCTTCGTACGGAGTGAATACCGACATCATCATCGCCCGCGCGGAGATCCCGCTCGATCAGAAGCGCAAGGAGAAGATCGCCACTGCCTGCAACATCCTTCCCGAGCGCGTCATCTCTGCTCCCGACATAAAGAGTATCTACGATGTGCCTATCAACTTCGAGCATGACCACCTCGGCGACATCCTTATGGAGACCCTGCATATGCCTGCGAGGAAAACCACGGCTTCATTCCAGGCCTGGAAAAAGATGGCCCGCGGCATCAAGAACAACACCAAGCACGAAGTGCACATAGGCGTTGTCGGAAAATATTTCAATACGGGCGACTTCATCCTCTCTGACTCGTATATCTCGGTACTCGAGGCGATCAAATTCTCCGCGTATGCCGCTGGCGTGAAGGCTGTCATTCACACCGTTAATGCGCGCGACTTCGAGGGCAAGAATCCGAACTACGCATCGTTCGACAAATACAACGGCATCATTGTGCCGGGCGGATTCGGCGAAAGCGGCATCGAAGGGAAGCTCAATGTCATCCGCCATGCCCGTGAGAACAAGATCCCGTATTTCGGCCTCTGCTACGGCATGCAGCTCATGACCATCGAATTCGCCAGGAATGTGCTCGGTCTCAAGGGCGCGCAGACCGCCGAGATCAATCCGCGAGCTCCGCATCTCGTCATCGACATCATGCCCGACCAGAAGAAGAAAGTGGCTGAAGGGAACTATGGCGCCTCGATGCGTCTCGGCGTGTATCCCGCCAAGCTCGGAAAGGGCACGATCGCCGAAGCCGCATATGGCGCGCAGGCAGTGAAGGAGCGCCACCGCCATCGCTATGAAGTCAGCCCGAAGTATGTCGATCAGCTCAGGAAGGGAGGCCTCGTATTCTCGGGCACGTCCCCGGACGGCGTCCTCATGGAGATCGCCGAATTGCCGCGAGAACAGCACCCGTTCTTCCTCGGCACCCAGTTCCATCCGGAGCTTTTGGCCCGTCCGCTTTCGCCGCATCCCTTGTTCACGGCATTTATGAAGGCGGCCAAGGACCGCACGAAGATCATCGTCTCCAAATCGGCCGACGACGCCATGGCTGCGAACATTCCCGGCGGCATTTCCATAGAGAAGGAGCTGTTTGCGGAATAAGGCTCTCACAGGAAACAAAGCGAGTGCGCATTGAAATATCAGCCTTTTTGCGCTATTCTCTTTGTACTTCCGGAAAACGTTTGAAAGCGGCGGAAATTTTGCGGGATCGTCTAATGGTAGGACGCGACCCTCTGGAGGTCGTTATCTTGGTTCGAGTCCAAGTCCCGCAGCAACTTGACAGAATCTAGTATTATGCTATAATAGCATAGAAAGGTTTTGTATATGAATGAAGAAAAAATTCAAAAAATTATAAAAAGCGTGAGTTTGCAATTCAGAACGTTCGGCGCAGGTCAAGAAACCGTAGGCAATCCTATTGCCAACGCACTAAAGGACCGGCCCCCTCAGTTTGCTGTTGGGGTCAGCGTTGAGGATGTAGTGAGGTTTGTACTGTCGCAGGTTGATAATCGGAAGCCCCGGTAATCAAATTCTAAGATAGTAAATCAAGGGCTAGTTACAATGACTAGCCCTTTTTGTTTTATCGAATTTGTTGCATAATTGTTCATACACCCAACCATACAGCCAACAAGATCGCAGATTAAATCCCATGCTTAAAGAAAATCTCTACGCAACGCCGTTCGCAAAAGTCTATCCGTATTACATCGCCAAGGCGGAGAGGAAGGGTCGCACCAAAGCCGAAGTCGATGAGATCATCTGCTGGCTGACGGGGTATACCCAGAAAGGATTGGAGGGGCAGCTCAAGAAGCAGACGCCATTCAGGGATTTCTACGGCGAGGCTCCTAAGATGAATCCTGCGCGATCCCAGATCACCGGCGTTATCTGCGGCATACGTGTCGAAGAGATCGAAGACCCCCTCATGCAGAATCTCCGTTATCTAGACAAATTGATCGATGAGCTGGCCAAGGGCAGGCCGATGGAGAAGATTTTGCGAACTATATAGTCATCAATTTATGATCACCAAAGAACAAGAAGAATTTTTGAGCACTCTTTCCGATAAAGCTATATCAATTGTTCCGTACGATCCAAGGACAGAAAGATTATACGGTTCGATCAAAGAGAGGATATTGAAAGTTTTGGGTCCAGAAGCGGTTGTAGAGCATTGCGGAGCGAGCAGTTTTGGCATATCAGGACAGGATGAAATCGATGTTACGATCGTAGCCAATAAGGCAATGTTTGCCGATTATATCCCCAAGCTAGAAAAGGAGTTTGGTCCTATGAAGTCGCAATATCCTGATCGAGTCAGATTCAAAACAGAAGTGGAAGGGAAAAAGATCGATCTGAAGATATCGGATGAGGATCACCCTAATCATATTCGCGGCAAGATTTTTGAGGCATATCTATGGAAACATCCCGAGGAACTGGAGCGTTATAGAATATTAAAGGAAGAAAGCAATGGTGTGACAGTCAAAGAATATTATCGCAGGAAAATCGAATTTATTAATGATATTTTAAGCAGGGCTAGTTAGGTAGCAATTTGTTGGAAGTGCTTCAAACGTCGAACCATACGACTAGCAAATTTGGCTATAATTTTAATATTGACTCAATAGCGATCTCTGTTAGTATCAGCCCAGATATGACAAATCATAATAATCTCATTATTCGGGCAAAAGTTTTTGCGCTGTGCGAGCATAAAGATATTTTTTGGGAAATGATATCAGGTCGTCGGCTACAACAGACTGAACACCTACAAGAGGTTGCAGATCTTGTCTGGGCCTCAGGTGGCAGCGATATCGAAATCGCTTCAGCATGGCTTCATGACATGGTTGAGGATACGAAGATAACACTTGCTGAAATTGAAGCTAGGTTTGAGAATCAGGTTGCGGCCAATGTTGATGGTCTCACCGATCCACCCGAGTTCACGGATCTACCAACAGCAGAACGAAAACGCCGACAATCTGTTCGTGTTAGGGGCAAGAGTAACTCGGTGAAAAGAATCAAGATTGCCGATCAGACTTCGAATGTAAGGTCGCTTACTGTTGATCCTTCCAAAAAATGGGCGGAAAAGGAAGGCGAATTGGCTAATTACATTCGAGGTGCCAAGCTGATTGCGGATGAATGCAAAGGAATAAGTCCCGTGCTCGATGCGCTTTTCGAAGCCGAATATGCGAAAGCCGCGATACGTTTTGGGTTGTGAGTATAAGACCGTCCTTGAGACGGTCTTTTTATTGTCCAAATAAGCCTCATGCAACACGTGCACAGGTTGTCCTGTGCACGTCTTTTGCTTATAATATCGCCATGTTCAAAGACTTCAAACAATTCCTGCTCCGAGGCAATGTGGTGGACCTTGCGGTCGGTGTCGTCGTCGGTGCGGCATTCACCTCGGTCGTGAATGCCCTCGTAGCCGACCTTCTGACGCCTTTTATATCGACCGTCGCTAATATCCCCGATCTGAGCCATCTTGTTTTTACTGTGCATGGAAGCACGTTCGCATACGGCCATCTCCTGAATGCGCTCATCTCGTTCGTTCTCGTCGCCTCCACCGTCTTCTTCTTCGTGGTGAAGCCGATAAACGTCCTTGTGTCGCGCTCGCGCAGGCAGCCTCCCGCCGATCCGACGACCAAGAAATGCCCTGAATGCATGAGCGAGATCCCCATTCAGGCCAAGCGCTGTTCCCACTGCACTCAGGTAATTGCGTAAGCTGTCCGATAAATCCGAGCTCATCTGAATAAAAAAGCCGGCCCTTTCGGAAGGACCGGCGGCACGCATGATATCTCAGGAGCTCAGATCATCGATCAGCATACTGATCTCGTGCTCATTCAGAAACTCGAAGAGCTGGGCGCAATACTCGAAATCAGTCACACGCGATCTGATCCCTTCCTTCTGTATCTCCAAGCCTTGGCGGGTCACATGGAGGCTCGACCACGGTTCGGTGCCGTCATTGAGAGGGTCATGGACTGACAGGGTTATCTCCTCCTTGAGCTTTGCCAGGCCCTTGCATTTATGAAGCTGTTTCAGCAGGGGAGCGCATTCAGCTGTTCGCCGCTCGCGCCCTCCCTGGCGTTCGCGATCGGTCAGTGTTTTCATACATACCCCTGTGATTATGTGCGGTTGAGGTTTAAAAGGTGCTGTTGGATGGCTCAAAAGTATCATGGGAAATGATGCGGGTCAATCAGCAAAAATGCTACTATATTGTCATGGAACAGACTCAAAAAGGCTTTACGCTCATCGAGCTTCTGGTCGTCCTCTCCATCATCGGCATGCTCGCCTCGATCGTGCTCGTCTCCGTGAATGAAGCGCGAGATAAGGCATACCTAGGCCGCGCCAAACAGGAGCTCTACACGATCTGGACGGCCCTCGAGCTCTATCAATCCGAACATAACGGGCAATACCCCGATGATGTCGACAGGAATATCCCTCCCGGGCTCGGCCCATATATCGCCGGGGGCAATGTTCATTCATGGCCGAATGCGCCGTGGCCCGGAAGCGTGTACGACTGGGATAACTGGTCGGATCTGCCTACTCCCGTGGATCAGATCAGCATACGCTTCTGCCCGCTCGGGGGAGATCTGTCAGATTGCCAATTCCCCAAGGCTGCATGGGCTCAGAATTTCCAGGTGAATAGCGCCGTGTACTGGTGCGTATCCGGCCCTTGCACCGCGCATCGGGACGAGAATGTCCCGGGCTATTGCGTCAATTGCGCAGTCCAGCCGGATCCATAACCAGCGACGCAGCTTATTTCTCGTTTTTTACATCAAGTCCTTGAGGTCGAACATCGCGAGCCCGTATTGCCAGTTGTTGGCAAGGGGATCGGGATTTTTTTGCGATCGCGCCTGATAGAAGAGATAGAGCTGGTCGCGATAGACCCAGGCGGTCGCATGCCCATTCTCGCCGGACTCCCATTCCTGGTCCCGATCGGATAGGACGGGGCCGAGGCTCTTGAATGGGCCTTCAGGATTGTCGGCAAGGGCGAAGAATACTCGCTGCCTCGTGCCGCGCCTGCCTTCCGGCAGGAAGCAGGTCGCATTGAGGAGTATCTTGCCGTTCGGAAGCTCGACGAGCTGAGGCCCTTCGATGCCCCATTCGTAGTCGGGATCCTGGCGCCTGTTGTGATGCCAGGCGATCTCGTCATGATCGAGGATCTTCTGCATGCGGTTCCACGGGCCGGTCCAGAGGTTCGTCTGGCTCTTTGCGACGAAGATGTCCGGCTGGGGGATGAATGGCCGGTCATTGCTCATGAACGCAGGCATGCCGGCGTACACCAGGTATTTCTCTCCGCGGATCCCGGAAAAATGCGGATCATAGAGTCCGGCTTCGGCCGAGCCAGAGATCGGCTCGAGGAGGTTCTTCATCCAGCTGAACGTCTTGCCGTCCGCGGATACGAGATATTCGATGCCGCCGCTTGGTGCGGTGAAGTCCTCCTGGATCGCCATATGGAAAAGCTTGTCGCGATGGTCGTACATCACGCTGGGCGCGGCAACATGCATGCCTTCGAGTCCGACAAGCTTCGCCGGCTCCTGTTCGGTCCACGGTCCGCCGATGTCCGGCGCCGTTGCATGCAGGATGCTCCACTCCTCCTTCACGACCGTTCCGCCCGAGCCGAATATGTGCCAGGTCACTCCGTCATGCACGATGCAGGGATCCTTGGCGTCCTTGAAGTGCGCGGAAATAAAGAAGGGTCCGATCTTGGTATGAGGGCGTATCGCGCGGGGTTCCATGGGGTAAGTATAGGCGAACGGTAAATTTATTCCAGGCAGAACGTTTATACTATGCATATGAACAAACTTACAAAGGATTCTACGATTCGACTTACTAATGGCACCGAGATCCCGGTCATAGGCCTCGGAGTGTGGAAGGCGGAGGATGGCGCGGAGGTTGAGGCGGCCATTGGCCACGCATTGGACGCTGGATACAGGCTTATCGATACGGCCATGATCTATGGCAATGAAGAAGGAGTGGGCAATGCCATCAGGAATTCCGGCGTGCCGCGCGAGGATATCTTTGTCACGACCAAGCTCTGGAATGAGGATCAGGGATACGAAAATGCGCTGCGTGCCATCGATACGTCACTCGGACTTCTCGGTCTGGACTATGTCGATCTGTATCTCATTCACTGGCCTGGCGCGGGAAACATATGGTCCGGCAAGGCGCTAAACAAGCGCGAAGAGACCTGGAAAGCCATGGAGGAGATACATGCATCGGGCAAGGCGAAGGCAATCGGCGTTTCTAACTATACCGTTCGCCATCTTGAGGAGATGAAGAAGTACGCCAAGATAAAGCCGGCCGTGAATCAGGTGGAGTTCCATCCATTTCTGTATCAGGAAGAATTGCTTGCGTACTGCAAGGACGCAGGCATTGCGCTTGAGGCATATAGCCCGCTCGCCAGAGGAGAAAAGCTTGCCGATCCTCGAGTGACTGAGATCGCGAAGAAGTACGGCAAGAGCAATGCGCAGGTATTCATCCGATGGGGCCTTCAGCATGGTTGCATTGTCATTCCTAAATCCGTGAGGGAAGCGCGTATCAAAGAGAATATCGACGTATTCGATTTTGAGATCTCGCCGGAAGACATGAAGGCCATCGATGCGCTCAACGAGAACCTTCATATAACCTGGGATCCGAGCACTATCGAGTAGGCGGAAAAATGCTATACTTTTTGCATGAAAAAACTTCTTATTTCGCTTATCATCCTGGTCGCAGCCGAGGCCTTCGTAGTGCTGGTCCAGCTCAATACCCATATGCCGGTGCGGGTGCCGCAGGGAGGCACGCCGTCGCCGGTTTCCGCCACGACAACGGTGGCCGGAACATTCGCATGCTTGCCGCATAAGGGTCCTGGTCCTTCGACCATGGAGTGCGCATTCGGCATGAAGGCTGACAGCGGCGCATACTACGCGCTCGATTGGAGCGGTACGTCCGTATCCGCCTTCGATCTCCCGATGGATAGGCCGTATACAGTGACGGGCTTATTCGTTCCGGCCGAAATGCTGAATAGCAATCACTGGCAGGCATATGACATCAGGGGCATCATCAAGGTTGATACATACAAAGAACTCGCTTCGGGTATTCCTTCGTACCCTGCAAGCTCGACCGTGACCGCTGAGCTCAAGAAGCCGCTCAAGGTCGGCAATACCACCATCCGAGTATGGGCAGTCACCGAAGACAGCCGTTGCCCGTCAGACGTCACCTGCATCTGGGCCGGAAGGGTCAAAGCCGCCCTCTCGCTCGAGACGCCTTCGGGGACTTCAAAGATGATGGAGATAGTGCCGGGCCAGACAGTCACGACCGAGACTCTCGCTATCACTCTCGACAAGGTCGCGCCGTATCCGATATCAACGCATAAAATCACGGATGAAGAGTACCGCTTCACGTTCACGATCAAGAATAAATAAGAGCCGCAGGATATATCTGCGTGCGGGTATTCTCGGGATCATTCTGATAGCAGCCATCTGCGCCTATTGGTGCTTCCTGCCGCGCCCTTACGTAGTGGCTGTGCCGCCTCCGTCAAAAGCTCAGCCTGCAAAAAGTCCTGTAGCTTCTTCCACCCCTCCATTCAAGCGGCATCCCGATCCTGTCATACCCGCGCTGCACCCAGAGATCACTCTTGGAACCGCTCGAGTAATCTCCTCGTCCCCAAAAGTCTTTGCATATGCCCACGGAACAGTGGAGGCGGATGGAAAATTCTTCGTGGGCATGTCGAACAAATCAGGGAACATCTACCCGCCGAATCAGCTCACCATATTCGGCGATGAGGATGACATTTCGAAGCCCGTCATCATCACGCTGCCCGAATGGGGAGACATTCAGACCATGGTCTATGACGACATGAATGACAAAGTCTATATAGAGCTTTCAAACAACAGCGCGCTCAAGCTTTATGTCGTCAATCCGCACACCTATGCCATTGCGACCATTCTGAGCACGACGACAGTGGACGCCGGGCGCAAACCTGCCATCACGACCGACGGCGAATACATATATGGGATCACCGACACCGCGCCTTCGACCGTGTATAAGGTAAAGATCTCGGACGGCTCTCTGACGGTGAACACTCAGGGTCATGTTTTCTATGGCCACTCCGCAGCGATCGCCAAATACGGTTCGGCACAGGGCACCACAACCGAGCTTTATTTCGGCGGAGGCATGGGGAACGGCTTTGAGAAGACGAATGCCCTTACGCTCGCGCCCATCTCTGCAATCCAGGTTGCGCCATGCGCGATGAGCGACGACATGCCGTTCGTCCGCACGAGCGGATCGGGAGGGTATGTGTATATCGGCTGCGAGATCGTGCCGTATGGCCTGAGGATCCGGACCAGCGATATGAGGGTCGAGCGGTTCTCCCTCCCGGGAGCTTCATTCGGCTTCTTTGCCTTCGGCACGGACATATACAACGCAGCGCAGGACGGGCATATAGATGTATTTTTGAATGGCGACCTCCGCTTCCTGTCTAGGTACAAAGTCACCGATGAAAAGTCGCCTTTCGATACCAAGGGTCAGGATCTCGAAGTGAACGAGCTCCTTCGGGAGCCTTCCACGGGAAAGATCTATTTCACCGCCTGGCTCGGCATTCCGGGCCTGCATGAAGTGGCCACTTCCACTCCATAAGAGTATAGTTAGGGCGTTCCGAAGCCGCATCGCATCCATGTCATACACTCCGAACGAAGAAAAACGCATCGATCGATTCTTCAAGATCAGCGTTTTTATAAAGGGCATCCTCTCCATCCTGGAAATAATCACAGGAGCGGCTTTATTCTTCGTGCCTGTGTCTGAAGTCGCGAGCAAGCTCATCTTCATCGCGCAAGGCGAGCTTGCGGAGGATCCTACAGACTTCATCGGCCTCCATCTCATGCAGATCGCCCATCATTTTTCCGTGGCCGGCGCAATCTCGCTCGCCATATATCTCCTCAGCAGGGGAATCATAAAGCTGGCTCTTGTGGTCGCCCTTCTCAAGAGATATCTGTGGGCATACCCGGTTTCCATCGCCATCATCGGGCTCTCCATGGTGTATCAGATATATCTGGTGATAACGGCTCATTCCGCCGTGCAGGCTGTTCTTACGGCCATCGACATCGTCGTCCTCTGGTTCATCTGGAAGGAATATAAGATATTGAAGGAGCATCGCGATTCGCCTCGAGAAGAGAATCCAAATGCGCAGAAAACCGTTTAATGATATAGTCTTTTCGTGAATCCCTCCGCAGAAAACAATATGTCTGGCCAGCAAAAAGAGCAGCTCGTTATCGGCTCCATCTCGACCATCGCCAAAGGCGCGGGCTTTTTGGATGATCCGGATCCAACTAAGGAGTCAATATATATAGAGCCAGGCTTCCTCAATACGGCGCTCAATAATGACACCGTCGAAGTCCGCGTGGAGAACCGCAAGATGCGAGGCGTCATGGAGCGCGTCGGCGTCGTCACGCGCGTCATCGAGCGCGCAAAGACCGCATTCGTGGGAACTATAGATACCAAGCCGGGCGGAGCAGAACGTGGAGATGTCATCCTCATTCCTGATGACAAGCGCATGTATACGAGCATCCTTATTCCTGCTGCTGCGGCCGCTGGGCTTGTCGACGGCCTCAAGGTGTATGTCGAGATCGATTTTGCCTCCTGGAAAGATGCGCAGAAGCGCCCGACAGGAAAAGTCATCCGAATCCTCGGCAAGAAGGGCGTGAATGATGTCGAGATGGAGTCCATCGTGCTCGAGAAGGGCTTCGCCGTCGGCTTCCCGCCGGAGGTAGAGCGCGAAGCTCGCGAGATCGGCACCAAGGGCAAGATCATCACCGCGGAGGAGATCGCCGATCGCCGCGACATGCGCACCACTCAGACATTCACGATCGACCCGTTCGACGCCAAGGATTTCGACGACGCCATCTCATTCAAGGAACTGCCGGGTGCAGGGGGTGATGCCAAGCGGTACGAGATCGGCGTGCATATCGCCGACGTGTCGCACTATGTCCGCGAAGGATCCGCTCTCGACAAGGAGGCCGTGAAGCGCGGCTGTTCCGTATACCTCGTCGACCGCACCATCCCCATGCTTCCCGAAGTGCTCTCCAACGATGTGTGCTCGCTCAATCCACACGAGGACAAGCTCTCATTCTCGGCCATCTTCGTCATGAATGACAAGGCGGAGATACTCGAGCGCTGGTTCGGCCGCACCATCATGAATTCGACGCATCGCTATACATATGAGACGGCGCAGTCGGCGATCGACGGCACCACGGCCAACATCGATAAGTATTCGAACGGCATTCAGACAGCCGCATCCGCGGAAGCAGGCATGCACTATCGCGACAGCCTCATCATACTGAACCGCATCGCCAAGATCCTCCAGAAGAACAAGTTCGCCGAAGGCGCCATCGAGTTCGAGCAGGAGGAGGTCAAATTCAAGCTCGATGCCGAAGGCCGTCCTATCGGCGTCTACACGAAGCCGCGCCTCGACACCCACAAGCTCGTCGAGGAATATATGCTGCTCGCCAACCGCGAGGTCGCCAGGTTCATCTTCGACGAGATCAAGAAGAAGGGGACGCGCGACACGGGAGCCATATACCGCATCCATGATTCGCCGGACAAGGAAAAGATCGGCGAGCTCGCCACATTCGTGAAGGCTCTCGGTTACGACCTCCAACTCGGGAAGGACGGCGCTGTCACCGCCCGCGGTCTCAACAGCCTTCTCGAGCAGATCGAAGGCACGGCGCACGAGTCTCTCATCCGCACTGCCACCATCCGCTCCATGCAGAAGGCCATCTACTCGACCAAGAATATCGGCCACTTCGGTCTGGCTTTTGATTTTTATACTCATTTCACCTCGCCGATCCGCCGCTATCCCGATCTTTTGGTCCATCGCGTCCTTGCCAAGCATCTGGCCAACCAGCCGTTCGGCGACAAGGATATCGTCAATTTTCAGCACATCGCCGAGACGTCGACCGATCGCGAGATCGACGCCGCCGAAGCAGAGCGCGCCTCCAAGAAGCTCAAGCAGGTCGAGTATATGGCGACCAGGATCGGCCAGACATTCACCGGCACTATTTCCGGCGTGACTAAGTGGGGCATGTATGTCGAGGAGGACATCAGCAAGTCCGAAGGCATGATCAATTTCAAGAACCTCGGCGATGACTACTGGGTCTTCGATCAGAAGACATATTCGGTCCATGGGGAGCGGAGCAAGAAGACATACACGCTCGGCGACAAGGTGACATTCAAGGTCATGTCAGCGGATTTAGACAAGAAGGTTCTGGATTATTCTCTACAACGATGATGAAAAAGCCGACTTTGTATATCGAGCATAAAGGCAAGGTCATAGAAACAGACGCTCGGTATACGCATGTGATGGCGATCGCACTCGATCCGTCTTCAGGCTACAAGAAGGGCATCCTGCGCTGTATTACTAGTCGTGAAGGAAATGTGGGAATAAAAGGATTTACTGATCGCAGCGAGCTTCGCTTTGTGACGGGAAGCTCTCTTGAAAGCTTTAAAATCGGAGAAAGAATTCCAATAAAAAATGAAGCAGCAGTTATCGCCGGTCTTACAAGTGATGATCGGGATTTTATAGGTCTTGAAGATCCGGATATTTTCATTGATTCCTTCACCGGGCTCACACACCTCTATTTTACGATGCCGTTCATTCGTAAAAATATAAAACCAAAAGAATCTCTCATATATCTCGGACATGCGGTGGGGAAGGACTTGGCGCATCTCGAGATGACTGTGCCCGCCCTGTCTCCAGAAATGGATGTACATGGCATGCCGGGCGCAAAGGAAATATCCATCGCTCCGATAAACAAGAATGGAGTCAGGCTCAATCTCGTTGAATCCCGGATAGTCGATGGTGAAGACAAATATTCAACCGTACGAATCGCTATTGTGGAAGACATGGGCAAGCCATGGAAATTTGGCGAAACCGTATTTCATCCAAAGGAACAGGGCATACCATGGATCAGCGGCCACGCATCGCCAGGCCCGCTCTTTTCCCGCGAATTTTATGATGCGGGGGAAGGCAAGGCCTTAGGCATCATTAATGGCCGTGAAGCTAACACAAAAGAGGGAGGCGAGACGAAGTACGGCATGTTCTCAGTTGGCCTCTTTATATATGACTACGAACACGGCAAAATCGACTGGGTTTCGCCGGAACCGTTCATTCAGGACACAGAAGCCAAGACGATAACATTCGCCAGCCAGTTCATCGAGACAAGTAAAAACGAAGGGATATTATATGCCCATGTCGATGATTCCTTTGTCCGCACCTATACCCTTACTTCTCAGGGAGTGCGTGCATTCGTGGATGCTTCAAAATCGTAGACTAAAGCACCCCTATGGGGTATAGTATATATTCATGAAGTTTCTTACATTCAAGGAGCCGGCGAGGGTCTTGTTTGTAGCCGCCGAAGCAGCTCCTTTCGTCAAAGTCGGCGGACTTGCCTCAGTCATGGACTCGCTTCCGCGGGCCCTGCGCGACATAGGCTGTGATGCCCGCGTGATGATACCGAAGTACCTGCCCATTGAAGGCAAGTACAAACTCTCCACCGTTCTCGAAGATATCCAGGTCCCGACCGGCAACACCGAGGGCCCTTCGCATTTCATCTGCAACGTGAAGAAGTTCACACCGAAGGCTCCCTCTGATCCTGTGACGACGTACTTCCTGGAGAACCAGGAATATTACGAGAAGCGCAGCAACGTGTACGGCTATGCAGACGATCCGATCCGCTGGGCGCTCCTGTCGCGCGGCATCATCGAATTTTTGCGTATCAACAAGGAATGGCACCCGGATGTCATCGTCGCCTGCGACTGGCAGGCTGGACTCATCGTCAACTATCTCAAGACCGAATACCGCGACGACCCGACCGTCAATAAGATCGCGACCATCTTCTCCATTCACAACCTTTCATACCAGGGAATGTTCGACCACAGCTTCGTGCAGGAAATGGATCGGGACGACGGCCATTCGCCTGTGCCAGCATTCGAGAGCGAGCGCCTTAACAAGATCAACAGCATGCGCCGCGGCATCATGTATGCCGATATCATCACCACGGTTTCGCCGACGTACGCCCGCGAGATACTTACTCCGGAATACGGCCAGCTTCTCGACGGCCTCCTCCGAGAGCGCAGGAATGTGCTTGCCGGCATCCTGAACGGCATCGACTACAGCATCTGGAATCCCCAGAACGATCCGTACATCATGTATCCGTACAGCAAGGACGACATCGTCCTGCGCTCACGCAATAAGGCGGTCCTTCAGGAGCGCTTCGGCCTCGAGAACGACAAGAATGCCTTCGTCATCGGCATCGCGTCGCGTCTCACGCGTCAGAAGGGGTTCGACCTTCTTATGCCTATTGCTGACATCATCATGCAGGAATTGCCAGTGCAGATAGCAATCGTAGGAACCGGCGAAGCAGACCTCATGGGCTTCTTCCGCAATCTTGAGACCAAGTACCCGCGCCGTGTGGCTGCACACCTCTCGTTCGATGCCATCCTGCCGCACGTCATCTTCGCCGGTGCCGACGCCGCACTCATGCCGTCGCAGTTCGAACCGTGCGGACTCACACAGATGGAGGCACTCCGCATGGGCGCAGTGCCAATCGTCCGCGAAACTGGCGGCTTGGCCGATACGGTCAAGGACTATGATCCGGATAAGGAGACCGGCACGGGCTTCACTTTTGAGAAATTCGACTCATCATCCCTCATGATCGCCCTCATCCGCGCAGTGGAGAACTTCAGGAACAAGAAGGATTGGGCAAACATCGTCAGGCGCGGCATGCTGGAGAACTTCTCCTGGGAGGAGTCGGCACGCAAATACATCGACGTCTTCGCTCGCGCATCCGAACTCCATTCCCGCGAGCTTGCAAAGAAGAAGGAATAAGCTTTACCTATCATTATGAAGTGGGTCAACTTTCTACACATATATCAGCCCCCGACCCAGTCCAAGGAGATCGTGGATAAGGTCGTGCGCGAAAGCTATACGCTCATACCGGAATTGATGAAGAAGTATCCGAATATGCGCCTGACGATGAACATCACCGGATCTCTCCTCGAGCTTTTCGATAGGTATGGGCATAGGGATATCATCGATTCCTATCGCGCCCTCGTTAAAGAAGGTCGCATCGAACTCACAGGAAGCGCGCTCTATCATCCGCTCATGCCGCTCACATCGCCCGAGATGATGCGCAGGCAGATCAAGCGCAACAGCGCCATCCTCAAGACGTATTTCGGCGAATCGTGCGTACCGCGCGGTTTCTATTTTCCCGAGATGGCATATTCCGCCGGGGCAGGAGAAATCGTAAAGGAGCTCGGCTTCGAATGGACGGTCCTCGATGAGATCAATGCGCCCGGTCAGATCGAGCCTGACATCACCTATAAGATCCTCGACAGCGGCCTCACTGTCGTCTTCAGGAATCGCGAATTCTCGCGCTCGTTCCCGCCAGAGTTCATCATCAGCAACATGAATCGGGCACCGGACCCGCTGGTCACTGCTCATGACGGCGAACTCTATGGCCATTGGCACACCGACGACAAAGGTTTCTATGAGAAGGCCTTCACGTCGCCGAACATACACATGGTCACGGTCTCCGAGCATATCCAGGAACTGAAGGAGGGGAAGATCATCAAGCTCCGCAAGGGCTCATGGGAATCGACGCCGGACGAGATCGCGGCACGCAATCCGTTCGCACTATGGAATTCGCCCGACAATGAAGTCCATCAGAAGCTGTGGGACTTTGCGCATCTTGTGGAGAAGATCGTCACAGCTCATGCCGCAGATGATCATTATGCGCTTGCGGAAATTTGTCTCGACAAAGGCTATGCAAGCTGTGCCTGGTGGTGGGCGAACGGCCGCAAGCTAGGACCATTCTCTCCCGTCTGTTGGAATCCTTCCGAGATAGAGAAGGGAGCTCTCATGCTTCTTAATGCGGTGCGTTCGCTTAAGACTATGCCCCTCGCCGAGCGCATGAAAGCCGAGAAGGCTTATACCGCTATGCACGATCTTATCTGGTCGACACATTGGGCACGTCACGTTCAATAGATATGAAGATATCAATTATAACGCCGACATATAATAGAAAACACCTTCTCCAGGAGACGGTTGAAAGCGTTAAAAAAAGCCTACTCATTCCGTATGAGGATGTATCGTGGGAGTACATCATATATGACGATGGATCTACAGACGGGACTCCTGAGCTTTTCCAAAAAGAACAGCATCCGAATATCCGTTATATTCGCAATGATAATAATCAGGGCCAATCAAAAGCCAGGAATGAGGCTGTAAAAGAGGCAAGGGGAGAGTATTTGTTCTTCTTGGACAGCGATGATATCCTCCTTCAGCGCACATTATATAAATTCGCTGCGAAAGCCAAGGAGTTTCCTGGTGCGGGATGGTTTGTCGCCGATTTCTTGCATGTAGATGAAAATCTGAGATATATCATCGGCGATGATTACTATTCATGGAATTTTAAGGACATAGGGAACATGCTCGATTCCATCTTCAAGGGTGAGCACTACATTCAGCAAAATATTTTTATAAAGAAGAGCTTATTCATCAATGTCGGCATGTTCGATCCATCGGTTAAAATGGGGGAAGATCTCGATTTGTGCGTTAGGGTCCTGCTTAAGGGTCATATGCCGCATATATGTGACTTCATCTCGCATCTGCATCGTGTTCATTCTTCCAATATGTCAGGAGCAGTCACTAAAGACATGCACGTGAAAAGCGCTCTTGAGCTTAAAAAGAAATACCAATCATGATCATACTCATTGCCATCGCTACATTTGTCGCCACGCTCGTCGGAGGGCTCTTTGCCTTGCGATTCAGGGATAAGCTGCATCTCATTCTTGGCTTCAGCGCTGGCGCAGTCATCGCCGTCGCGTTCTTCGATCTCATTCCTGAGGCGTTGGATCTGGGCTGGAAGTTCTATACAGCAGGTACTACCATGGCCATGGTCGCAGTTGGCTTCTTCCTCTATCTCATTCTGGACCGCCTCATATTCCTGCACGCTCATACGCATGAAGAAGGACATGAGCATGATCTTTCTTCGACCGAGTCGCATGGCATCCGTAGGGGCATGCTCGGAGCGGGGAGCCTGTCGCTTCACAGCTTCCTTGATGGCGTGGCGATCGGCCTCGCTTTCCAAGTGTCTCCGGCTGTCGGAGCCATTGTCACGGCGGCTGTCCTTACCCACGATTTTTCCGACGGCATCAATACCGTCAATCTCATACTGAAGAACAAGGGAAACAAGACGCGCGCATTCCACTGGCTCCTCACGGATGCCTTTGCGCCCGTTCTCGGTGCCGCTTCGACGCTTCTCTTCACGCTTCCAGAGAACGTCCTCTCCGCCATTCTGGCATTGTTCGCCGGCTTCTTCCTGTACATCGGCGCGACCGACCTCATTCCCGAAAGCCATCATGCGCACCCTAAGTTTCTGACCACTTTCATGACCCTGCTCGGCGCAGGAGCCCTTTACGTCGCCATACATTTTGCCGGCGTGTAGTGATATACTTCATCCATGCTTCGTCCTCACATTGTCATCCTCGGAGCCGGATTCGGCGGAACCAATGTCGCCAAGAAACTCAGGGCACGCGTCAAGCGCGGCGAGATAGATGTCACCATCGTCAATCGCACCAATTATTTCCTTTTTACGCCGCTCCTTCATGAAGTGGCGACGGGAGGCCTCAGCCCGAGGAATGTCGCGGAGCCTCTCCGTGAAGTCTTCGTGCATACTGGCATCCGGATCGTGCAGGGAAGCGTCGATGGCATCAACGCGGCCGAGCGGACAGTGGCGGTCCGCGAGAACGGCCAGGTGCATATCCTCCGCTATGATTATCTCGTCGCAGCCCTCGGCGCAGAGACGAACTATTATGGCATTCCAGGCGCTCCGGAATTCACATTGCCCCTGAAGAGCCTCGCCGATGCAACCGCCATACGCAATCGCATCATCGACACTTTTGAACGCGCAGTCCTCACCGAGAATGCCGATGACCGCAAAGCGCTCCTCTCGTTCGTCGTCGTCGGAGGCGGCGCTACCGGAGTCGAGCTCGCCGCAGAGCTGTCTGAATTCATGTCGGGCCTGGTCGGCCGCTATTATGGCGCCAGCCACTGCAGCGCCGAAGATCCGCGCAAATGCTCTCCTGAAGAGCCGTCTCTCACCCTCGTCAATGCAAGCAAGGAATTGCTCGAGATGTTCAAGCCGTCCCTCCGCACTGCCGCTCAGGACCGCCTGACCAAGAATGGGGTCACGGTCAGATCCAGCACTGTCGTGAGCGCAGTGACCCGGACCGGGCTCACGCTCGCATCCGGCGAGACCATTCCCGCCTCGATGATCGTATGGACTGCGGGCGTGAAGGCGATCATCCCGCATTTCGAAGACCTCAAGCCGACCCTGACCGGCGGTCGCCTCGCGGTCGACGGCAATTTCCGCCTCCTCGGCAGCGATCGCATATTCGTGCTCGGCGATGCCGCTGCGTATGTCGATGCCCGCGATTTCGCCAAGGACTCCAGCAAGACTCGGCCATTGCCGATGCTCGCTCAGGTGGCTCAATCCCAATCGGGAAGGGTAGCTAAGAACATAATCGCCGCCATAGCGGGAAAGCCTCTCAAGGATTTTCATTATAATTCGCCGGGCAGCATGGTGTCGGTGGGTCAGTGGTTTGCCATCGGCGAGATATTCTCTATGAAGCTTGCCGGCCGATTCACGTGGTGGCTCTGGCGCACGGTCTATCTTTCCAAGTTCGCTTCGTGGCGCAAGCGCATCCGCATCGCCGCTGAATGGGCATTCGAACTCGTGTCGCCGAGGGATATCACGAAGCTGTAAAAAGGGTTTTATTTCGGATCCAAACTAGCTCTATTATGAAATCACCAATAAAATTACTCATAGGCCTATCCCTTTTTTTCGTATTGGGTCTGTATGTTTACAATGCTCTTTCCATACGAAATCTTTCCCCAAAAAAAGAAGAGCAAAAAGAAGAAAAAAGTATTCCCATAGCCGGTCCAATGGGTTATAACGGGCATGGCGGTTATTTAAGGGACTCTTCTGGCGTATTCTACCTGACTGAAAGTTCTCCTTGCCCTACGGCAGGTTGTAGAGCCCTTATTCCGGGTGCTGATCCGGCTACATTTGTTGGTACAGAGCATGAATATGCAAAAGATAAAAATCATGTCTACCTTCCGGACCAGTGGGGGAATATCAGAATTCTTCCAATGGCAGACCCCGCGACCTTCTCTTTCATCGGCTATAACACCGAGGCTGATAGCTATTATGGATTTTATGCAAAGGATAAAAGCAATATATATTTTCTCGATGCTTTGGTTGCGGGAGCAGACGCCTCGTTTCATTTCATTCTAGATAATTCTGGCCAGCAAACTGGATATGCAAAGGATAGCAGGCACATTTATAATGCTTTTACTGCACAACCAATAAATGGAAATGCTGATCCTGATACTTTTGTAGTTTTGAATGAATGGTATGCCAAAGACAGCCAGAAAGTGTACTCAGTCATTCCCGAGGTTGTGAATGATGGAATAATGACCCTTGGCACACCTATTTCAGGTGCAGATCCGAAATCGTTCTCTCTGGTTACTAATCAACCTAATTATGATGCAAAAGATGCGAATCATTTGTATTATCACGCTAAGGTAATGAAGTAGGGTTCTCCCAGTGTGACATTTATAGGCATAGTATGGTTATAATAAGCATATGACACACAAAACTTTAATTTCATGGCTCCCGTTGGCCATTGGCGGCACGGTCATCATGCTCGTGGGGTACGCGACGCTTCAGCAGAACTACCGTCAGACAGCCAATGATCCCCAGATCATGCTGGCCGAAGATGCGGCCGCAGCGCTTTCGAGCGGCTACCCGGTCAATCAGATGTTCACGGCGGCAGGTACAGATATGTCCCAAAGCCAGTCTCCATTCGGCATGGTGTTCGACGAGCAGGGCACGCTCCTCGGCTCCTCCGCATACTTCGGCGCCTCATCGACGCCTCTCCTTCCTCCGGCCGGCATATTCGACTACGTGCGCAAGAACGGCGAAGATCGCGTGACCTGGGAGACATCGAATGGCCTCAGGTTCGCAGCCGTCGCGCTTCCGTGGAAAGTCGCCTCATCGACCGGGGTCGCGATATCTATCGGCACATCGACTCAGGGCGCTCCTCAGTCAGGCTTTGTCCTTGCCGCCAGATCTCTTCGCGACACAGAGGCCCGCGTCGATCAGCTCGGCTGGATATCCTTCCTCGGCTGGATCGGCTTTCTGCTCCTGACCTATCTTCTCACTATGGGAGCGGCGCACGCAGGCAGGAAAGCTTGATATACTAGCTGAATGAACACGTCAGCCTCCTCCCTTGAAGAAAAGGTATTTTTCGGATTTGACGTCGCTCTCATAGTCCTCACATCCGCTTCTTTGGCAGTCGATTTCTTCGCTGCCACACCTGCCGCCAACATCATCCTGGCGGCTTTGTCATTCCTGGGCCTCATACCCGTCGCCCTGAGCGCTGTGAGGTCGCTCATAGGGCGTCAGCTATCCGTCGATCTCCTGGCTTCCATTGCTCTCGGCTTCTCGCTTCTTGCACAGGAATGGAAGTCGGCCGCTTTCATCACTCTCATGCTCGCATTCGCGCGGATATTCGAGGAGATCACATCGGCCAAGGCCAAGCGCACCATCCAGAGCTTGATGAAATATCATGTCGAGAATGTACGGCTCAAGATCGGCGAAACAGTGAAGGATGTCCATATAAGCGCGGTGCGTCCAGGCGACCTTGTCATCGTCGAAGCCGGCGATCGGGTGCCTGTCGATGGTACGGTTGTTTCAGGCGGCGCGGACCTGAATGAATCCTCGCTCACAGGCGAGAGCGACCTCGTATCCAAGAAGCCTGGCGATAAAGTCTCAACGGCCACGGTCAACGAATCCGGTTCCATTGTGGTGAAGACGGATCGTGTGGGTGCAGACACCACCCTCGCGCGCATGATCGCCCTTGTCGAGGAGGCAAGCCGGGCCAAAAACAAAGCTGAGCGCGCCGCGGATCGCTTCACGCAGTGGTACATATTCTTGTCGTTGGTCGCAGCTGTCGTCATGTATCTCGTAGGCCTTTCTTCGCGAGAGATTCTGGCCGTTCTTCTTGTCGTGTGCGCGGATGACATCGCCGTTGCCATTCCTCTCGCATTCACTTCGGCCATCGCGCGCGCCGCCAAGCGGGGCGTGATCGTCAAAGGGTCCGCAGCCTTCGAACAGCTCTCCAAGCTGCGCTATGTCCTCACTGACAAGACCGGCACGCTCACGAAAGGCATGCCGAAGGTCGTGGATGTGAGGGCGTACGGAGATTTTTCGACACACAAGGTCCTCGAGCTCGCCCTCATGGGCGCATCCGAATCCAAGCATGCAGTATCGAGAGCCATCGCCGAATATGGCATAGCCCAGAAAGCTGCGACCCACGCTCCGCATGAGCTTGAGGAAGTGTCCGGACAGGGCGTGAGGTTCAGTCACGGCATGGAGACCATGCTCCTGGGCCGCCCCTCATTCATGGAAAAGGAGAAGATCCATATCCCCGAAGAAGCCAAGCGCGACATCGTCCTCGAAAAGGACGCTGGCCGGGGCATCGCCGTGCTGTCCGTGAATGGAAGGCTCGCCGGTCTCATCTCCTATATGGACGAGCTGCGGCCGCATGCCAAGGAGATCATCGCCGAGACCAAGCGCTATGGCGTGAAGGAATGGCACATGCTCACCGGCGATAATGAGCATGCCGCGGCGGCTGTTGCCGGCGAGCTCGGCATCACGCATTTCCATGCCAATATGACTCCTGAGACCAAGCTCGAGTTCGTGCGCCGCTTCGAGCGCGAGCATGCGCCAGCCATCGTGGGCTACATCGGCGATGGCGTGAATGACGCAGCGTCGCTTGCCCTCGCGGATGTTTCGATAGCAATGGGTGGCATCGGCGCGGATGCGGCGATAGAAGCCGCAGATGTCACCATCATGAAGGACAATCTTGGCCGTCTGCCCGAAGTCATGTCGATCGCCCGTCGTGTGACCGGAGTTATGAAGCAGAACTTCGCCATCTGGGCGCTGACGAATCTCATTGGCTTGGCGCTGGTCGCATTCGGCCTGCCGGGATTCATGTCGCCCCTCGGTCCGGCCGGCGCAGCCACGTATAATTTTCTGACAGACTTTATTCCGATTGGCAATGCCTTGAGAGCGGGGAAGAAATAGACTATAGTACCCACGGTTTTATAAAAGGTTGATTTAATACCATATACCACATATGACAGTCTTATTCCTCGTCGGACGCATCGTTTTCGCATTGTACTGGCTCCATGCCGCGTATCAGCATCTCTTCAAGTCAGCAGGGCTTGTGGGCTACACGCAGGCCAAGGCCGGCTACAAGTCCGTCGGTACCGCCAAGTTCGCGGTCATTGGCACGGGCGTCCTTCTCGCCATTGGCGGCATCACGCTGCTTCTCGGCATCTGGGTTCGTTTGGGCATCCTCTGTCTCGTCATCTTCCTTCTCGGCGCCGCATTCAAGATGCACGCATACTGGAAGGAGACGGAGCCGAATGCAGTCATGTCGGAGAATATCCACTTCTGGAAGGATATCGCCCTCGCAGCAGCGCTTCTCATGCTCTTGGCCGTTCCGCTTCCGTGGATGTACGCTCTCTCTTGGTAAATTTCGGATAACTCAGGCGGCCTTCGCCTGAATGCACGCACAAAAGCCGGAAAATATCCGGCTTTTTGCATTCTGCTGGCAGGTGTATACTTATATGCATATGGAACGATTCCATCCCCGTAACATTTTTGCTTCGATAGGAGTTATAAAGGGTACTGTGAAGACGCACACGTTAGAGCTCAATGCTTCCGTTGCCGATCTGGGCCTCCAAGCCCTGGGGGATGCGGAATTGCTGAAAGCTTCGGTGGGCCGCCCGGCTCTTTTCGAGGAGATCGTGCGCCGGTATGAGCGGCTCTTTATGCGCAAGGCTATCGCTATTTTGCGGGACCGTGACGCAGCCTATGACGCAGTCCAGGAAACGTTCGTGCGCATTTACATCGCTTCGCATAAATTCAAGAAACAGGAGGGAGCGTCTTTTTCCTCCTGGGCGTATAAGATACTGGTCAACCAGTGCTATACGGCCCATACCAAGCGCGAGCGGCACCAGACGGTTTCGTTCGAGGCCGAGCCTGAGTTCGCCGAGATCATTCCGGACAAGGCGGGGCTCGATGCGATGGAGAAACGGCTGACGTCGGACTATGTCATGAGCTTGGTTTCGAAGCTGCCGATATTCCTGAGGCGTGTGGTCAGGCTCTACTTCATCGAGGGAGTGGCCCAGAAGGAGATCGCCCGCAGGGAAGGGGTTTCGAACGAGGTGGTGCGCCAGCGCATATACCGCGCCAAGAAGGAGCTCAAGAAGATGAATCTGGAGTTCGCGCCCGCGGAATCAGGAGAGGGGGTATCAAAAAGTTAAACCAATGAATCAATCGCTGAATCAATACGAATATCAGAGCCAGCTCAGCCGGGACGTCATGCGCCGCGTCTGGATGGTTTTTTTCGTTAAGCGCACTCTCGGCTCCGAGACCTTCAAGATTGTCATTTTTATGTCGTGTTGCGTCACTGCCGTATTCATGGTTTCCATTCCGAACGTCATCCAGAATCTGTCGAACGTGCCCGGTATCGCCGCAGAGGCCGCCTATCTCATGGGCGCTTTTTTGAATACATCCGTTGTTGTGGAAGGCGCCGTCGTGGTTGCTATGGCTGCCGGCGGCTGGCTCATGTGGGATATCGGTCGCAATGTGAAGAGCTCGTATTTTGTGCGCGGGATGCGTATGCGCGACAGGAGCGGGGCGTAGGGAGAGGGTGGTTTTTCTTTTTAAGATTCAGGGAAGGTTCAGAAGGCCTGACATGCTTGAGGCAAAAGGCTTTCGCTCAGATCCACAAATTTCATTGACATGAATTGTATAATACTGTGGTCAAGTTTGGCATATCACGGCTCTATTAATTGCTATTTTTATGACACGCCTCAGGTAAAATGTACATGAATTTTCTGAACCAAAATGAAAGAGTTTTGTCTGAGAAGTCGCCCTGTTTTGTGCATTTTTAACTGTCCTGCTATAGTCATTCCGAACCCAACAAAGGACATTTCATGAATGAACAACCAGCTGACTCA
Source organism: Candidatus Parcubacteria bacterium (assembly GCA_028286835.1). Taxonomy (GTDB): domain Bacteria; phylum Patescibacteriota; class Minisyncoccia; order Phycocordibacterales; family PALSA-1337; genus C7867-002. The sequence goes on along the minus strand of JAQBQT010000011.1, from coordinate 40,299 downwards.
TTTTCTGCTATAGCCGCATTTGACGCAGCAGTAGACGATTTGATACGCGCAGGAAAAAATAGCCCTGACGAGATAATTGCGGAGGGTAAGAGGCATAATCTTTCCCGATTTGAATCACTTGAGCGCATGTGGCAGCGCCTCGAATTGAATGAGTTGGAGCTTACACCCGAACGCCATTTTGTTTTGGCAAAAAAGACCCTGCGTAGATAGTTACCCTCAACCGGCCCCATCGGAGGTCGGTTTTTTTATGCTTCAACCCAGAGCCATCAGTAGGGTATAATATATCCATGATAAACCCTCAGGAACTCGCCGCGCTCATTTCTGGCGATGTGGAGACGACGGACGCCGCGCTCACGGCAGCAAGCCATGACGCAAGCCTCTTTGAAGTTCGTCCTCAGGCGGTCGTCCATCCAAAAAATGTCGAGGATGTGAAGAAGCTTGTGAAGTACGCATCCGACCATCCAGGCGTTCATATAACCGCGCGCTCGGCCGGCACTGACATGTCGGGCGGGCCGCTCACGGACTCTATTGTCGTCTCATTCCTGAAATATTTCACGCAGATCAAAGAAGTCGTTGAGAAGCCGCAGCCGCCGATAAAAGGCGTCGAGATCTCTGGCTACGCCGTAACCCAGCCAGGCGTCTACTTCCGTGACTTCGATAAGGCCACCATGGAGAAGGGTGGCCAGATATTCCCGAGCTATCCGGCGTCGCGCGAGCTATGTACTGTGGGCGGCATCGCAGCCAACAATTCCGGCGGCGAGAAGACGCTGACCTACGGCAAGACCGAGCGCTACGTCCGACGCCTCAAGATGGTATGAGCCGACGGCAATGAATATGAATTCACCGCTCTTTCCGCTGAAGAGTTCGAGCATAAGAAGCGCCTCACGACGTTCGAAGGCGAGATATACCGTAAGATGTCGGACCTCATCATGAACAACGCCGAGCTCATAGGCTCCGCAAAGCCGGTCGTGTCCAAGAACTCCTGTGGCTACTATCTCTGGAACGTATACGACAAAGCCGCGCGCACGTTCGACCTCACAAAAATGATCGTGGGCGCGCAGGGAACGCTCGGCATGATCACCGAGATAGAATTCGCCCTGGTGAAGCCGAAGAAATTCTCGCATCTTCTCGTCGCATTCCTCACGAGCCTCGATCAGCTCGGAGAGACTGCGACGCATATCCTCAAATACAATCCCGAGAGCTTCGAGTCATATGACGACCAGACGCTCAAGGTTGCCTTCAAATTCCTGCCTCAGCTCATGCATCAGATGGGCGGCAACATCATTACTCTCGGTCTCGAATTCATTCCGGAAATGATGGCCGTCCTCGAAGGAGGCATGCCCAAGCTCGTCCTCATGGCCGAATTCACCGCCGACACGAATGAGGAAGCCTTGAGACTCGCGACTGAAGCCCAGACATCCCTCAAAGAATTCCATGTCCGTACCCGTGTGACCAAAACAGAGAACGACGAGCATAAATACTGGGTCATCCGCCGCGAGAGCTTCAATATGCTCCGCCAGCACATCCACGGCGTGCGCACGGCGCCCTTCATCGACGACTTCGTCGTGCTGCCGAAATTCCTGCCGGAGTTCCTCCCCAAGCTCTACGCGATCTTCGAGCCGTACAAGCACGACCTCACCTATACCATCGCCGGCCATGTGGGCGACGGCAATTTCCATATCATCCCGCTCATGAATCTGGCTGACCCAAAAGCGCACGTCATCATCCGCGACCTTTCGGTGAAGGTGTACGAGCTGGTGCATAGCTACAACGGATCGATCACGGGCGAGCACAACGACGGCATCATCCGCACGCCATTCGTAAAGATGCAGTACGGCGACAAGGTCTACGAGCTCTTCGAGAAGACCAAGAAGATCTGGGACCCGAAGGGAATATTCAATCCGGGCAAGAAAGTCGGAGGCACCCTGGAATACGCATTCGAGCACATCGTCAAAACGTCATGAAGAATCTAACAGCTTTTTTTGGAGCGATAGTCCTGGCTACAGCCTCGATGGGCTTCGTCGGTTTCGGAAGCCATGCATCCGTGGCATCTGCTCATGAGGTGTACGTTCTTACATCGCCAGAGGTTAGTACGGCTATCACGGCCCCGTCGCCGAATCCATTCGGGGCCATTCCCGGACAGGAACTGAAATTCCTCAGTTATGGCGCGCTCACCCTCGTCGTCGCGCTGGTCGTGCTTTCAATTTCCGTCTCGCGCCTCTTTGAGAAAGTATTCGATCCATTCCTCATTAGGCTCAAAAAATATGCGCCCATCATTGCCCGCGTGACATTCGGCCTTTCGGTTTTCGCATCGGGGTATTTCGGCTCGTTCTTCGGGCCCGAACTTCAGATACACTCTCTCTTCGCCGAAGGGTTCGCATCAGCCGTGAGCATCTCGCTCATGATCGCCGGGGCGCTCATCGTCCTTGGATTCCTGACGCGATTCATGGCCCTCTATATGCTGGCTGTATTCACGTTCGCCGCGAGCACATACGGAACCTACATGCTCACCTACGCGAATTATCTGGGTGAAGCAGTCCTTTTCCTCATCCTCGGCGGAGGACGATGGTCCCTAGACGGGGCAGTTCCGGAATTGCGCGCCCTGGACCGCGCGTTCGGCAGGCTCGCGCGCTCGGCCGAGCGGTACAGCTTCCTCATACTCCGGGTGCTTTTTGGTACGGCCCTTTTCTTCGCGTCATTCTATGCCAAATTCCTGCACAGCAATCTGGCGCTCCAGACCGTGAATGATTATCATTTGACGAATTATTTCCATTTCACGCCCCTTTTCCTCGTGCTCGGCGCCTTCATCATCGAAGCCCTTATCGGCATCTGCTTTGCGACTGGCTTCGAGATCCGTTTTGCAGCGCTCTTCTTCACGTTCTTCATCACCATCTCGCTCCTCTTCTTCGGGGAAACAGTCTGGCCGCATCTCATATTGTTCGGCGTGAATATGGCGCTCTTCGCCCATGGATATGACAAATACACCCTTGAAAAAGCGCTTTTCCAGCGCAAGCGAAAAGGGGAGCCGGTGCTATAATTGAGCATATGAACGAACAACATCCAGCCGAGCATTCTCTCGATCTGACCAACGAGCATCCGACGGTTCATCCGAGCGCTCATCCTTCTGATCACGCAAAGAAAGGCAACTTCTCCGTCAAGCATCGCGCGAAGAGCTTCGTGCATGCAGGCAGGGGCGTCTGGGTCTTTCTGTTGAATACGCCGAACGCGCTGCTTCAGATCGCCATGTCCACCGCCGCGATATGTCTCGGCATCTATTTTTCCATCACATCCGTCGAGTGGATCGCCATCATCCTCGCCAGCGGGCTTGTTCTCACAGCTGAAGCTTTCAATAGCGCGATAGAGATAGACATCGATCTCACGTCCCCTCAGTATCACCCCTATGCGCGAGACACCAAGGACGTCGCAGCCGGTGCGGTGCTCATTTCTTCGGTGACTGCAGCAATTATCGGATTGCTCATCTTCGTCCCATATCTCGTTTGACAAAATATGTTTTTGATTGTAAGGTAGAAAACAGAAACAGGAACTGAAACCTACAACCAAGGATTACAAATGAACGAAGAAGAAATGCCGCCTTTCTGGTGGCACCCGCATGGAATGGACATGTTGATATCGCAGACACCGGAAAGCGTCCGAGAAACCACGCATACGGCTGGCGCATGTCATATAAAATTCTTTAAGAATAGCGGCAACGATTCGTATGTGCTGACAACGCATGCATTCCGCAATCCGAAGAATTACCGCTCGGATCTCGAACGCCCTCTGAACGGGGCGATGCTGGCAACAGCGTACGATCTTGTACGCGACTACGATGACACCGACAAGGAATATGCGCTGCGTTTCGATGCAGATTTCGGCATTCCGGGTGTGTACCTGCGTAAAGGCAAATACGTCATCTTCGGAGGCATCGGCCATGGTCTGGAAACGGATCCGTTTCCGTGTCTGTATCTTCGGGATTTTCTCCAGAACGATATCGACAGGCTTCGGAGATTGTTCATCCCAGCGTAAATCATTTAGCCTCAGAGCCTGCGCGCGTGCGCGGGCTTTTTTATTGCCTGACTTTGATATACTGGATCCATGAAAAGACAGATAGTCACCATTCACGGCGGCGATGTGCACAACAACGAGGTATCATACCTCCGCGCGCTTCGTGCGTGGACAATAGAAAAAGACGAGCTTGTTTCCAATCCGACCATGCAGGGCTGGAAGAGCAACCTGCACGCGGCGCTCGGCGAAGGGTATGAAGTGCTCTCGCCTGAAATGCCGAACTGGATGAACGCGAAATATGCCGAATGGAAGATCTGGTTCGAGAAGCTGTTCAAGTTCCTGGACAATGGCCCGATATTCATAGGGCATTCCTTGGGCGGGATATTCCTAGCCAGATACTTTGCCGAGAATGCTGACAAGAAAAAGATAACTGCCTTATTCCTTGTCGCCGCCCCATATCGCGATCGTGATTCGAAGGATCAGCTTGCAGATTTCGTCCTGCCGAAGGACTTGTCGCGCCTCGAGAAGCTGGGCGACAAGGTTCACCTCTATGCGAGCGAGGACGATCCAGTCGTGTCATTTTCTAGCTTCAAGAAATACGCGAAGCTTTTGCCGCAAGCTCGGACAACCGTGTTCAAGAATAAGGGCCATTTCCGCATGGCGGAATTCCCCGAGATCGTGAAGGACATAAATGCCGCTTTTGCCGAACGCCAGTAGGATATATACTACTGGCACCATGAATAACACATATACCAAGGGGTTCGTTCCGATCCTTATCGTCATTGCTATTGCGGTAGTCGCCGCGATCGGTGGAGGAGTCTATTATCACAACAAAAAAGCACCAGCACCGGCGCCTGCAGATACCTCTGCCGCTGCATCTGTTACATCGTCCACGTCTGCCTCTGTGGCCGGCACTAAGACAAACGCGACTTCGACCAAGAACTCCTCGATGGCTTCCATCAGGGCATTCCTTTCGTTCTCGGGAAGCCAGAAGTGTGAGGTGAACGCAACGACAAAGCAGGGCGGCACGACTGGCACCGTCTATCTCCACGATGGCAAGATGCGCGGCGATTTCACTTCGACAGTCTCGGGAAACACAGTTGTTTCTCACATGATCCGCAGCGGCGATTCAGTGCATGTCTGGTCCGGCTCGCAGGGCGCGACTATGACCCTTTCTTCCATGGAATCCTTGCAGTCTTCGAGCATGAATAAGAATCAGGTCAGCTTGGATCAGCAGGTCTCATACTCATGTTCTCCATGGGTTGCAGCCGATAGCCAGTTCACAGTGCCGACGGGCGTGAACTTCGTAGATGTCGCCGCGATGCTGAAAGCGTACGTGAGATAGATTATTCTCGGCCATCCAAACTATTCGTACCTCAAGGCTTCTATCGGATTGAGCCGACTTGCGCGCAGGGCGGGGTAGTAGCCGAAGATGATGCCGATCGCCGCAGAGACGCCGAAGGCAAGTAAAATAGATGACATTGAAACGCTGGTCTGAAGGATCCCGGTGGCAGTGACTGCGTATGCCGCTCCCCAGCCTATGGCCACGCCTATCGCACCGCCGATGATGGTGAGAGCCATCGCTTCGGTCAAGAATTGAATGGTTATGTCGCGGCGCTTTGCGCCGATGGCTTTGCGCAATCCGATTTCTCGGGTGCGCTCGGTCACCGTGGTGAGCATCATGTTCATGATGCCGATGCCGCCGACGACGAGCGATATGCCAGCCACTGCCGCGAGGAGGATGGTGAATGTTCCTGTAACGCCAGCAGCCGCCGAGACGATGTCGGCTTGATTCAAAACGTTGAAGTCTGCGTTGGCGGCGTCTGCGATCTTGTGGCGCTCGAGAAGGATGTTCGTGATGTCATTTTGGACCTGCGTCATGACAGACGCGTCGGTCGCTGAGACGCTCAGGGCCGTTATGTATGTCGTGTTGCCGGCCAGGAAGAGCTGGGCGCTCGAAAGCGGAACATAGATGGCATCGTCCTGGTTCCCGAAGCCGCTGCCGCCTTTTGATTTGGTGACCCCGATCACCTTGAATTCCAGGCCGTTGATGCGGATGGACTGGCCGACTGCCTCTACGCCATCGCCGAACAGGTCGGTGGCCGTCGTCGGGCCTATCACGGCGACTTTGCTCTTATTGTCCACATCGCCTTGGGAGATGAACGAGCCGTCATCGACGGTGACGTTGTGGACTGTCGTATAGGCCGGAGTCGAGCCTGTCACTGTCGTGTTCGTATTCGTGCCTTTGGCCGTGACCTGGTAGCGGCTGGAGACTTCGGGGGAGATGGCGTTTATATTCTGGACGCCCGAAGAGATCGCGGATACGTCTCCCATGGTGAGCGTGCGCGCGGAGCCTCGCCCGGTCGAAGCGCCGTAGCCGAAGCTGCGGGTGGCTCCCGGCGACACCATGATGAGGTTGGAGCCGATGGACTGGATCGAGTTCTGGATGGTCGCCTGTGCGCCCTGGCCGATCGAGACCATGATGATGACCGAGCTGATGCCGATGACGATTCCGAGCATGGTGAGGGCCGTCCGCACCTTGTTGGCGGTCAGGGCCGAGAATGTCTCATGGAGTATGTCTGTGGTGGTCATGTTTTTTGGTTGAAGAGGGTATGATGCAGATGCTAAGCCTTTTTCTTGCCGTGCTCGATCATGCGCTTCTTATGCGAGCTCCCGTCCTCCAGGATGGCGCCGTCCTTTATATAAATGATGCGGTCGGCATGCTCGGCGACTTCGCGCTCGTGGGTGATGAGGATGATGGTGCGCGCAAACTCCTTGTTCAGGCGCTGGAACGTGCCAAGGACGATATCGCCGGTCTGCGAGTCCAGGTTGCCGGTCGGTTCGTCAGCGAGGATGAGAGACGGGTTATTCACGAGAGCTCGGGCGATGGCCACGCGCTGGATCTGTCCGCCGGAAAGCTGGTTCGACATGTGGTTGTAGCGATCCTCGGGAAGCCCCGCTGCTGAAAGGGCGGCATGCGCCCGGGCATTGCGCTCCGATTCAGGCACTTCAGCGTATATGAGGGGAAGGGTGACGTTTCGGAGTACAGTGGCGCGCGACAGCAGGTTGAATGACTGGAAGACGAAGCCTATGCGGTTATGGCGGATGTCGGCGAGATCGTCATCCGAAAGCGTCGAGACGTCATTGCCGTCGAGCACATACGTGCCGGACGTCGGCGTGTCGAGGCATCCGAGGATGTGCATGAGCGTGGATTTGCCTGATCCTGACGGGCCCATGATGGCCACGAATTCACCGTCCTTGATCGTGAATGAGACCCCGCGCAATGCGCGGGTCTCGTTGTCGCCGTTCACATATGTCTTGGTGATGTTTTTGATTTCGATCATAGAGTGCTGTGGGTTTATGCGCGCCTATCTTCCTGCCGCGGCCCCTCCTGTTGTCCGTGCTGCTCCGCCTGGGCGATTTCCGCCGATGCCTGAGAGGATGCTCGGAGCGGCAGCTGATGCTGTCGAACCGGAGGCGAGGGTCCTCGTTATGATGAACTGTCCTTCCGAAAGGCCGCTCGTTATCTCCGTATTCGTGTCATCTGAATCGCCGACTGTCACGTTCACGCGCTGAGGAGCCACGGATGTCGTGACTGCGAGCTGTACGCTCGCGCCTCCTGTGCCTGCGCCGGTGAATTGGCGAGGGGCGCCTGCGGTAGTGGTTGCAGTGCCCGCAGTGGTGCTAGCAGTTGTCGAAGCGCTCTGCCCCTGATTCCTGAACTGCCTCGTTGTCGAGCTAAAGCGGCTCGCAGCTGTTCCGGCAGGAATGTTCGCAGCCATCGCAGTACGGACTGTGGCGGCATCGAGCGTGTCTAAGTAGCGCGTGGTGCCGGAGGATTTCACTGCAACGGAAGGGACTATGAGGACATTCGCCTTTTCCTTGGTCGTTATCGTCGTATTGAGGCTCATTCCCGGCTTGATGCGCGTATCGCTTGTGTTGATGGTTATCTTCACGCCGTATGAGACGACGCCCTGCGTGACTGTTCCCACGAGGTCGACTTGGCTCACGGTGCCTGTGGCTGTGAGGCCGTCGATGGCATCGAAAGTGATGGCGACCGGCTGGCCGACCGCTACTTTTGCGGCGTCGACTTCATTCAGGGAAATGGTCGCGATCTTCTGATCGCCTACGATCGTCGCGACGACGGTGCTGGCGCTGGCCTGGCCATATACTGAGACAGGGATGCGGCCGACGATGCCGTCGAATGGGGCGCGGATGAAATATTTGGCATAATTTTCCTGGGCCTGCTGGAGCGAGAGCTGCTGGCTCTGGACGTCCAGGGTGTCTGCGCCGGTCTGAAGCGTCGCAAGGGAATTGGCGTTGCTCGTGATGGTGCTCTGGGCGGAAAGGATTGATGCCAGATCGGAATTGACCGTGCCCGACCATGAATTGAGATTTGTCACGGCTGTCGTCGCATCGCGCGGATAATAGTCTGGCTGATTGACGCTCGCGTAGTTGACGGTGTTCTGCGTCTCCTGGACGGCCGTGGAGACGGTCTTGAGCAATGAATATGTATCGGAGAGAAGCGCATCTATGCTCGACGTTGCGCTCGCGCGGGTGAGGCCCTGGTATTCCTGAATGACCACCGCATACTGCTTGGCGGCCGCATCGAAGCGCAGGCCGGCGGCATCGCGCATCGGGCGCGCGGTGCTGTTGAGGTGCACGGCGTATGCGTCGCTCAGGTATCCATTGGCGCCATAGAGCATGCTCTTAAGGCCCGTCATGACAGTCGGGAGATCGACGAATGTGCTTGCGACTGTATTGAAAGCGTCGCTGTATGATTTGACCACGCTGTTCTCGGCGTTGGCGAGATCTCCATTTTTGGCCGGGGCCACGAGCTTCGCATAGGCGATCTGAGCGTTTTGCAAAGAGACGAGTGCATCCTTCGGATCGATGGTGGCGAGGAGGTCTCCGGTTTTGACATGCTGGCCCACGGAAACATTCACGGCCTTTACGGTACCGGAGACTTGGCTGGTCACATCAAGCTGGTTCTCCGCTGAGACCTGTCCTGATCCTGTCACGGTCTGCCGGATGGTGCCCAGGCGCGCCACGGAAACGGAATACTGCGGCGTGACGTTCGCTGCGGCATGAGCCTTGTATATCTCGTATCCTGCGATAACGAGCACGATCACAATGACCGATGTGATGATCTTATGCGCGCGGATGCGTGCCTTCATGCGGCCGAACCAATTTTTGGGGGCGGCGGGGCGCGTCGTCGAAACGGGGGTTGTGTTCATATGTTTTATTTATTTTGTGAAGAAGTCGAAACAGCTGCGGTCCGTAGCGGGGTAGGCATGATGCGCACGAAGGTCGCGACGATGCGTCCCTGATCATCCGGGGTTCCCACAGTTACGAGGAAATCGCCGACCCGGATGTCAGTTACCGTAGCAGGCGAGCGCATTTTCCTGATGATGGTCGTGGATCCGACGACGATGACCTTTTCGGCCTCGCTCTGATTCTTGACCGCGATGTTCGGGAGATTCACAGACATAACCGTGCCGACAGCTCCGTTCGAGGCGTCGAGCCTGTCGTCGCCTGGCGATCCGGATCCTGACGGCATCGCGAACGGCGACCTCATTCCGCCGAAGTTCTCAGCGTAGTGGTTGGACCAGCGCGAAGAGAATTCCGCGTGACGGGATCCGACGACGGTCCCGAGCCAGAATATGGCAAGTGCGACCACAAGGATGCCGAACACGGCGATGAGCTTGTTGAACCAGGAAGACTCCATGAATGTTTTCATAACGATGATTGAGAGTTACTCTGTATTTAGTATAAAGGGGAATGCGCTAAGCGGCCTGCTGATGTTCCATTGCCGAAGTTGTTTCCAAAATTGCCCATGAATTTCTTCGCGCAGAATGCCGAAGCAGTGAGGGCGAAGAGCATGGCGATGACTCCCAGAAGCGGGATGGAATCGACGATCGAAAGCGCGAGCGGGCCCCACGATCCGGAGAGGCTGCTGCCGTCGGACATGATGAGAGATACGTATTCGTTGAAGCCCGATGCCGCCGCCTGCGCCGCGATGTACTGGATCGATGGGATCAAGGCGACTACGGCCGCTATCAAAAAAAAGCCATACAGACCGGCCCGGGCCCTGGCAGTCTGAATGCGCTTTTGGGCTATATGTCCCATGACGCTTTGGCACACACGCTCCTCCTGCAAAGTAAGTTTGTTCATGATTTCTGCGCTTTAGGCGTTGGAGAGTATACGAGCCTAGTCCGGCTTTCGGTGCGGCAAATTCTTGCGGACTTTCTGGAGCGCGCGGCGGTGCCAGCTTTTCACGGTATTCATGGGCTTGCCCAGAATCTCTGAGATCTCATTGAATGTCATGCCGTCATGGTAGTGCATCCGCAGGACGGCCTTGTAATCCGGCGGGAGGCCTTCCATGGACTTGTCGAGTTCAGCGACGAGCTCGGCTTTCTCGAACATCTCGGGTGCGAGCGGCTCAGCATCTTCGAGCGAGTCCGCAAAATCCGAGTCGGTGTCGTCGTTGTGCAGTTCCGAGAAGCTCGACGAGCGCCGCTTCTTCAGGTAGTCGAGCGCGGTGTTCCGCGCGATGGCATAGAGCCAGGGCCTGAATGCTTTTCCGGCTGTGAAGCGCTTGAGATATTTCCAGGCCTTGAAGAAAGTGTCCTGGACGATGTCCTCGGCGTCTTCATCGGACTTGGCATATTGTCTCGAGAAGGCCCAGATGGGTCGGATGTTGCGGCGCATCAATTCCTGGAAAGCCGCGTCGTCCCCGCCTTGGGCCGTTACTGCCAGCTCTGTATCAGGAATGGCAGAGTAATCCATATGTCCATAATGGCATATGATGCCTGATTGGGGTAGTCAGCGTTTTAAAAGAAGGAGTATACTATTCCTATGATCCTATTTATCGTATCCTTTGTCGCCGGAGTGCTCACGGTGCTCGCGCCGTGCGTATTGCCGCTTTTACCAGTCACGCTCGGCTCGGCGCTCGGCGAAGCAGGGAACAAACGCCGACCTCTCATCATCATCGGCTCGCTGTCGGTGTCCGTTTTCATATTCACGCTTCTTCTCAAGGGTTCGACGGCCCTTATCGGAGCGTCGCCTTCGTTCTGGGCCTATATTTCTGCAGCAATACTTGCCGTGTTCGGCTTCTCGCTTCTGTTTCCGATAACGTGGGCGAAGCTCATGCTGAAGGTTCCGGGCCACCGCAAGCCCGACTCATGGATGGCGAAAGGGTACCAGTCGCGCTCGCATTGGTGGGGCGACGTTTTGGTCGGTGCTGCGCTCGGCCCGGTCTTCACGACATGCTCTCCGACGTTCTTCGTCATTCTGGCCACGGTATTGCCGCAGTCTCTGGCTAAGGGCCTCATCGATCTCGCTGCGTATGTCGTCGGCCTCGCCCTGTCGCTCCTTCTCATCTCATGGATCGGGCAGAAGCTCGTGGGCAAGCTCGAGTGGGCCATCAATCCGAACGGCTGGTTCAGGAAGGTCCTCGGCATCCTGTTCGTCCTTGTAGCGCTCGCGATCGCGACCGGCTATGACAAGAAGGTAGAAGCAGATATCCTCGCCAGCGGATTCTTCGATGTGACCGCGCTCGAGCAGTCGCTCCATATATCGCTCGAAGGGCAGAAAAATATCCCGCAAGATCCGGCAGGGAATGGGCTAGGCAGCAACGCAGCCACTTCGACTTCCGGCGTGACACCTGCATCGACAACTCCCGGAACAAAGCCGGTACAGTCGGCTGATACCAAGTCTCTCATACAGAAACTGATAAGCGCGGTCATCCCAGGCGAACGCAATCAGGGCAAATATGTCGAGATGGTTAAGCCTTCCGGCTACGTGAACAGCGAGCCGTTCAAGCTTGCGGACTATGTGGGCAAGAAAGTCATACTGATCGACTTCATCGACTACACCTGCATCAACTGCCAGCGCACATTCCCGTACATGAAGGACTGGTGGGCGAAGTACAAGGACCAGGGGCTCGAGATCGTCGCCTTCCAGACGCCTGAGTTCTCATTCGAGAAGGATATCAACAACGTGAAGGACGCAGCAAAGCGCTTCGACCTGCGCTTCCCGATCGTGCTCGATAACGACTACGGCACATGGAATGCATACGGCAACCAGTACTGGCCGCACAAATATCTCATCGACATCCATGGCAACGTCGTGTACGACCATATTGGCGAGGGTAATTATGCGGAGACCGAAGCCGAGATCGTGAAGCAGCTCAATATCAGGAAGCAGGCTCTCGGCGAGAGCGGCGTCGTGACCGCGTCGGGCTCGGCAGTGTCGGATGAAGCCATCCAGGCGGCCAGCCCCGAGACGTATTTCGGAGCCAAGAGGAACGAGCGTTTCGGCAACGGCGCGCCATTCACGATAGGCCAGAAGGCTTTTATCGCTCCAACGGGCGATATCGCGCCGAATCAGTTCTATCTTGGCGGTACCTGGGATATACAGAAGGAATATGCGGAGACCGTGACGGCCAATGCCACGCTCTCGTATACGTTCACGGCAAGCAAGATGTATATCGTGGCGCAGACTGCCGACGGCTCGGCGGCTACGGCGCACGTCCTCATCGACGGCAAGGAGATCCCCGATTCCTGGTCAGGCGCTGACGTGAAGAAGGGCCTGCTCATGATCGATGCTTCGCGCCTCTATGGCCTGTATGCGAATCCGGCCATGGGCCGGCACCGCATCGATATCATCTTCAGCAAGCCCGGCGTGAGAGCGTATACATTCACATTCGGCTAGATTCCTCGAGAGGACTTACAGCATCTGTCCGAGTCTGAACCCTGCCCAAATGCCTGCGAAGCCGCCGACTGCGGAGAGGAGTATGGATGAGAATGAAAAGACTCCGGCGCCCCAGAGAGCGGGGATGTATGCGCCGATGGAGCTGCCCACGAAGACGCCGATCCAGATAAAAGATTTTGCGTTCATTACCCAATAAGTATATACTAGTTTTATGGCAAAACGAGCATCAGTTCAGGGCAAATCATCGCGTTCACGAAAGACCAAGAAGCGCTTGGCTAAAAAGTACGCATGGAAAACAGCTCCAAAAAAGAAATAAGCACGAAGACCGCTGTCTTCGGTGGGGGATGCTTCTGGTGCACAGAAGCAGTTTTTTCTGCGTTGAAGGGAGTGAGCGGGGTGATGTCGGGCTATACCGGCGGCACCGTCAAGGATCCGACATATGAGGATGTCTCGAATGGCGCTACAGGCCATATCGAATCGATCAGGATAAACTATGACCCGGCAGTGATCTCATACGGAGACTTGCTGGCCGTTTTTTTCAATACGCATGATCCGACGACGCCCAACCGGCAGGGCAACGACGTTGGCACTCAATATCAGTCTGCTATTTTCTATGCCGACGAGGATCAGAAGCGCGAGGCCGATGCGCTCATCAAGGAACTGAACGACACGAACGCATATGGCAAGCCCGTCGTCACGCTTGAAAGGCCCCTGGGCGATTTCTATGAGGCTGAAGACTATCACCAAAAATACTACGAGACTCACAAGGATCAGCGATACTGCCAGATAATCATCGAGCCGAAGCTTGAGAAGCTGCAAAGGAAGTTCGCGCAGTTAGTAAAATAATCGATCACGCGGCAACTCCGCGAAAATAAAATATATGAACATACAGAACAGCGATATGAATGAAGAAGAGCTCCGGGCAAAACTCACTCCCGAGGAATACCACGTGCTGCGCGAGAAGGGCACTGAGGCGCCAGGAAGCGGCGCGCTCCTGCATGAGAAGCGTGCGGGTACATATATGTGCAAGGTCTGCGGACAGGCGCTCTTTCCTTCGACGGCGAAGTTCGAAAGCGGTACGGGGTGGCCTTCATTCGATCAGGCACTTCCAGGCGCTGTGAAGCTCGAGACGGATATGGCGCATGGCATGAGACGCATGGAAGTCATCTGCTCCAAGTGCGGTTCGCACCTCGGGCACGTATTCAATGATGGCCCTACAGATACTGGCGAGCGCTACTGCATGAATTCAGTGTGCCTGGAATTGAGAGCGGAGGAGGGTAAGAAGTAATACAATAATAGTCTCATGGCCGTACAAAAAATCTCTACAGGCTCTGTCCATCAGATACCTGCGGATCTGCGGGCGGCTCTGGCTGCTTCTCCGAAGGCTCATGCAGTATGGGAAGACATAACGCCGCTCGCGCGCAGCGAATGGATCTGCTGGGTCATATCAGGCAAGAAAGTAGAGACGAGAACGATCCGAATCAAAAAGGCCCTCTCAAAACTATCCGGCGGCATGCGGAGGCCGTGCTGCTGGGCCGGGTGTCCTCATCGGTAGCTTAATACTCGATCTAAAGAACTCTACTTCGATAGCAAATTGTCGATGCGATTGATATCTCGCGGGAAGAGTGCGGCTTCTTTGACATTATCGATGCCGAGGAGTTTCGCGGTGAGGCGCTCGAGGCCCATGCCGAAGCCGCCATGCGGAGGCAGTCCGTATTTGAAGGCTTGAAGGTAGTAGCTGAATTTCTCCGGATCGAGCTTCTTGTCCTTCATGGACTGGACGAGGTCGTCGTAGTTATGGATGCGCTGTGCGCCGGTAGTGATCTCCACGCCACGGAAGAGAAGGTCGAAGCCCTTCGTGTATGCCGGATCCTTCTCGTCGCGATACGTATAGAATGGGCGCTTTGCTGTCGGAAAATGCGTGATAAAAATAAAGTCGGAGCCGAGCTTCTCGGACGCATATGTGCAAAGCCAGCGTTCGTGCTCGGGTTCGAGGTCAGGCTCGTTCGTACAGTCCTTGCCGGTCTCTTTCGTGATGAGCTGCTGAGCCTCGCGCAATGTCATGAAGGGGATCTGTTCTGGCACGGTCGGAATGGTCGCTCCAAGGAGCTTGAACTCAGCCGCGCATTCCTGGGCAAGGACTTTCATGAGGTGCGACATGAATGCGCCTTCTATATTCATGACGTCATGGTGGTCTTTGATGAAGCCCATTTCGATATCCATGGAAGTGTATTCGTTGAGGTGGCGGGTGGTGGAGTGCTTTTCGGCGCGATAGACGTTGCCGAGGGCGAATACTCGCTCGAGGACGCCGACCATGATCTGCTTATAGAGCTGAGGGCTCTGGGCGAGATGGGCCGTATGCTTGAAGTATTCGACGTCGAAAGAGTTGGCGCCGCCTTCGGCATCGTCGCCGATGAGCTTAGGCGCCTGGAATTCGGTGAAACCCTGGGAATTGAAGAACGCGCGGAATTCACGGGCGATGACGGCTTGCACCTTGAAAGTGGCTGCGTGCTTGGGCGCGCGCAAAGTGAGGGGAAGATTGTCGAGATACGTGTCTATATTTATATCGGCATTGAGCTCGAACGGAAGCTCCTTGGCGGCCGAGAGGACCTCGATGCCGAGGATCTCGAATTCGATGCCTCCGTTCGCTTCCTCATTCTTGACCATCTTCGGGGGACGGGCATTCACATTGCCGGTCATGCGCACGACCCATTCACTGCGAAGGGTTTCGGCTATCTGCTTCGCTTCGGGATGATTGGGGAGGGCGACTGCCTGGACTTTTCCGGTTGCATCGCGGATGTCGAAAAAGATGAGCTTGCCGTGGTCGCGGCGCACGTCGACCCAGCCTGCGATGGAGACTTCCTGACCCACCGCAGCCTTCAGATCCTTGATAGTTGTTCGATTCATGCGGGAAAATATACCACACAACTGCTATAATGCATATGGTATTTAACCGTTTAACCATTTCATAATTCATTACATGAAAGCCAAAAATTACTGGATCCTAGGCGTTGTGATCGTGATCGTCATTATCATCTGCGTCATCTGGAGCGGAAGCAAATCCACGGTGCCGGCTTCTGAACAGCCTGCGCAGACAGGAACCCAGTCAAGCCAGCAGGCGGTAGGCGAGACGCCGTCGACCGCGAACGCCCCTCTCGGCACATATCCTATCCATATCAAGAGCAACGGACCGTCCATTTATTACACTCCAGTGAATTCAGCAACGGGCACGACTGGAATGTCCATTCAGGTCAATAATCCTCCTGCGAACACGTCCATCATCTCGCCTCTCTCCGTTACTGGAAAGGCAAAAGGCCCGTGGTATTTCGAAGCTTCATTTCCGATCATTCTGACTGACGTGAATGGCAAGATCCTTGCGAAGACGAACGCAGGCGCTCTTACGGACTGGATGACCACCGATTTCGTATCGTTCGCAGGCAAGCTTTCATTCGCCCGCCAGGCGACAGGCTCCAAGGGCGTGCTTATCCTGAAGAAGGACAATCCGTCCGGCCTCGCTGCAAACGATGCCTCGATCGAGATCCAGGTCACGTTCAAATAGCCCGTTCGTAGCGGCTCTTCGCGGTGCTGTGCTAGGATGATGCCATGACTTCAGATACAGCCTCCGACATCTCCCCGATCATACGCGAAAAAGCCCCGCTCATCCTGAGCGAAATACAGAAGGCGAAATCCATCCTTCTTCACTGCCATCCATCGCCGGACCCAGATTCTGTGGGTTCGGCTTTGGCTATGAGGTTCGCCATCGAACAATTGGGCGAGCGCGGGAGCGGGAAGGTGACAATCATCGCGGGCGATTCAGCGATCCCGCAGGCATTTATGCATTTCCCCGGGGCGGCTGATATCGTGGCCAAGAATTTCTTTGAGCTCGACCTGAGCGGATTCGACCTCTTCATCGTGCAGGACAGCTCGAAGGCCGAGATGGTCTCCAAGCTGAAGCCTATCGAATTTCCTGAGCATCTCAAGATCATCGTCATTGATCATCATAATTCCAATTCGGGATACGGGGCGATCAATCTTGTCGAGCCTTCCTATCCTGCCACGGCTCAAGTCCTGTTCGATCTCTTCTGGGAATGGAAGATCAAGATCACGCCTGAGATCGCTGCGAATCTATTCATGGGCATATATACCGATACGGGTGGATTCAAATACACAGGTACGACTTCCAGGACATTCATGATCGCTTCTGCATTGGCTGCGAAGGCTCCGGATTTTCCACAGCTTATTTCAGCGATGGAAAACAGCATCACGCTTCAGGATCTGGCCTTTCAAGGCCTGGCCCTGAGCTCGATCGAGTCATTGTTCGCAGGCAGGTTCGCATTATCGGTCGTTCCGTTCGCCAAGATGCAGGAAAAAAATATCGAGGATGAAAACGCCTCGGCTGGAATGATCTCGTCTATCCTGAGAAGGATCGGCTCATTCGACATCGTCGGCGCATGCATAGAGACTGAGCCGAATGTGATCAAATTCAGCTTCCGCAGCAAGGACGGCAACGCCTACGACGTATCCAAACTCGCCGTCGCGCTCGGAGGCGGGGGACACAAAGCCGCTGCAGGGACGACATTGAACATGCCTCTCGAGGAAGCCAAGAAGGCTGTGGTTGCAAAAGCTAAAGAATTGTATAATCTGTAATCTATGAGAACAAAAAATATCTGGACCATCATCGTCGCCATTATCATTATAGGGATCGCCTGGTTCTCGCTCGACCGCAGGCATCCGCCGCTTTCCGTCGTTTCAGACGCGTATTCCACGTCGACGCCGCCTGCTGATACTTCCGCTTCGCCTGCAACAGTCACGCCTACCCCTGCTTCCACTACTACTAATAATGCTTCATCAGTCAAAAATTTCATGCATACCATCACCATCAAGACCAACAAGGGCACTATCGTCTTCGAGACATATGACGCCGATGCTCCGAAGACTGTTGAGAATTTCATCACGCTCGCGAACAAGGGCTTCTATAACGGCACGATATTCCATCGCGTCATTTCGGGCTTCATGATCCAGGGCGGAGATCCGACGGGTACAGGCACGGGCGGCCCTGGCTATAAGTTCGCAGACGAACTCAACGCCGCAACTCAATCATATAAGGAGGGGTATGTCCGCGGCACGGTAGCCATGGCTAACGCCGGACCGAACACCAATGGCAGCCAATTCTTCATCATGCATAAGGATCAGGCTTTGCCTCACAACTACACGATCTTCGGCAGAGTTATCTCAGGAATGGACGTGGTAGACGCTATCGCAGCCACCGAGACGGGCGCCAATGACAAGCCAGTCACTCCGATAACGATGACATCCGTTACGGTTGCGACAAAGTAATATAGATAGTGCTGTCGCTAAAAATAGGTGCTTCTCGATCGAAGCGCCTATTTTTTATCCATGTGATAACATGTCTCCATGTCTGATTATTACAACCCCCGCAGAACCAAAGGCCTCTACGATCCGGAAGGAGCAGAGCCTTTTCGCATAAGCCGTTCCAAGATCGACCTATTCCTGAACTGCCCGCTCTGCTTCTATCTGGATCGCAAGATGGGCGTAGCCCGTCCGCCAGGCTTCCCGTTCAACCTCAACAGCGCTGTCGATACGCTCCTCAAGAAGGAGTTCGATATCCATCGCGCCGCAAAATCAGCTCATCCGCTCATGGAGGCATTCGGACTCAAGGATGTCGTGCCGTACGCCGATTCCAGGATGGAAGCATGGCGCGACGCTCTGAAGCGCGGCGTCACATTCGTGCACGAACCTACCAATTTCAATGTGACCGGTGGAGTCGATGATGTGTGGATCAACGGAAAGGGAGAGCTCATCGTCGTGGACTATAAAGCGACAAGCAAAGAATCCAAGGTCAATCTCGACAGCGAATGGCAGATCGGATACAAGCGCCAGATGGAAGTCTATCAATGGCTCCTCCGAAAGAACGATTTGAAAGTCTCCGATACCGGATATTTCGTCTATTGCAACGGTAAGACGGATCGCAAGGCATTCGACGCAAAGCTCGAATTCGACGTGGACATCATTCCGTATAAAGGCGACGATTCCTGGGTGGAGAAGACACTTATGGACATGAGGAAGTGCCTGGAAGCGCCGACTCCTCCGAAGCCGGCATCGCTCTGCGACTATTGCAACTACCGCAAGGCGGCTCGCGATGTCCAGCAGGAAGGGAAGAAGAAATAAGCCAACGCCGAAAGCCGCGCGATGAATTCCGCACGGCTCACGGCTGCTTTCGCATGGCTGCCGTCATGACAAAAGCGCAGAAAACACATCGACGCCTCAGGAAGAAGCCGTGGGAATGATCATACCTTGATTGATAATGGCTATGTCGACACATAACCATGCCAAGCGTAGCAGTCGGGCCATCAAATCCCGGTGAAGAAAAGTTAAAATCTTCGTGAAGAAAGATTCAAAAAATAATAAAATGTCGATCGCAATCCTGCTTGGGAGCGTTTTCTATTTGAAGCGCGCGAGATTTTCCGGGCTATCGAGGATGTAGCCTCTTCCAGGCACATTGATGATGAGATTCGCTGCCCCGTCGGCGTTAAGCTTCTTCCTGAGGTTGCGTATGTGCGCTTCGACGGTATTCGAGAACGGATTCCCGTCTGCGGTCCAGATATGCTCCATGAGCTGGGCGCGCGAAAGGATGGTGCCTGCATTCTGCATGAAGTATTCGAGCATATGGAACTCCTTGCGGGTGAGCTGGATGGTCGAGTCTGAGCGCGTCGCCTTGTGCATGCTCGAATCGAGGAACAGATCGCCCACCCGAAGGGAAGCCTGCTTAATAACAGGCGAGCGGCGTGAGACCGCATCGAGGCGGGCCCTCAATTCTTCAAGGGAAAAAGGCTTGGTGATGTAATCATCCGCGCCCTGGCGCAGGGCCGCTATCTTAGTCGTCGGATCATCCGTCACCGACATGAATATGATCGGAGTGGTCTTGCCCGCGGCGCGTATCTCGCGGCAGATGGCCAGACCGTCTTTCTTCGGGAGATTGTAGTCGAGGACGATCGCGTCGTATTCGTAGCTTCGTGCGAGGAATGAGCCGTCAGCCCCGTCGCTTGAAATGTCGACGGTATGGGAGTAAGCCGTCAGGCTGTCTTTGACGACTTGGGCCATGTTCCGATCATCTTCGACTATCAATATTTTCATGGCCGCAGTATACCAATGTTGCGTTCTATTCCGCAATCTGGTAAAGTCCTTCGCATGCTAATGATCAGGCTCCAACGCGTAGGCCGCAAGCACGAACCAACGTTTCGTGTCGTTTTGACCGACTCAAAGAACGGCCCTAAGAGCGGCAAATACCTCAAGAACCTCGGCTGGTACGATACTCGCCGCAAGAACACACTCGATCAGCTCGAAGTGGAGGAGATAAAGCGCTGGATATCCCAGGGCGCGCAGCTTTCCGTCACGCTCCATAATTTCCTCGTCCACCAGAAGGCCATCGCCGGCAAGAAGGTCAACGCTCTCCCAAAGAAGACTCCTATCAAAAAAGAAGGGGATGCAGCCGCAGCTCCGGCCGCCGCCACTGCTCCTGCACCACAGGCCGCAACAGCATAGTATTACTATAGGCTTTGACGCCCCTTCAGTATCTGCTACAATTTTAGCAGTACAGGATATTGTCTGTACGATTTAACAGATAAGCTAGCACTACACATATGCCTCAAGACCAGCAATTCCTCGAATACGTTATAAAAGCTTTGGTAGACAATCCTGAAGAGGTCAAAATCATCCGCTCCGTCGACGAGATGGGCGTGCTCCTCACTTTGGATATTTCCGCAGCCGATATGGGCAAGATCATCGGACGCCAGGGCAACACGGCCAAGTCCATCCGTACCCTTCTCCGCGTCGTCGGCATGAAGAACAACTCGCGCGTGAATCTGAAGATCAACGAACCTGCCGGCGGCCTCCGTTCGCCAGAGAATATGGGCAACATGGGCTCAGGTTCATCGCAGTCTTCCTCATCGGAAGCCCCGTCACGCTCATCAGGCCAATCTGCATCAAAGACTGTGGACGAAGCCATGGCAGATCTGAAATTAGAATAGCCTGTTTACTTCATTTTATTTCATCAATTACACATGAGAACAAAAATCACTCTCGCTATCATCGCTGTACTTATTATCGGAGCAATCGCCATTGTCGTTTCAAATAAGCAGGCTTCAAACGGTGGCGTTTCGCCATTCACCGGCGGCACTTCAGCAGGCTCAGAGACATTGAACCCGAATGCGGGCAATCCGAATGCCACGACTGCTGACACGAGCGGTGTTTCCGCAGGAGCGACAGTGGGCACCGGCGTTTCTCAGGGCAAGACGTACAGTATGGCGGATGTTTCAGCGCACACGAATGCATCTAGCTGCTGGACAGCCATCAACGGCAAGGTCTACGACGTGACTTCATGGATCAATCAGCATCCGGGAGGTCAGAATCCGATCCTAAGCCTGTGTGGCAAAGACGGCTCGTCTGCTTTCAATGGACAGCACGGGGGAGAACGACGTCCTGCGTCCGAACTCGCCACGTTCTACATCGGTGCTTTGGTTAAATAGTTCCAACACATGAATACATCACGCCTAACCGCATACGCACCAGTTGTCGTCCGCATCGGCATGAGCCTGGTGTTCTTTTACTTCAGCTTCAGCCAGTTCTCTGATCCTTCCGCGTGGACAGGGTATGTGCCTCAGGGCGTGGTCGCCTTGTTCGGCGGCAATGCCGTACTCCTTGTTCTCTTGAATGCCTGGTTCGAGCTTATATTCGGTCTCGCTCTTTTCGTCGGCTTCCAAACCCGCATAGCAGCGCTCCTTCTCGCCCTCCATCTTGTTGGGATCGCTGCAACCATCGGCATTTCTCCGGTCGGAGTCCGCGATATCGGTCTCGCTGCCGCGACATTCTCAATATTCTGCGCAGGCGCGGACATGCTGTCGCTCGATCGTAAGTTTTTAGCTCATCAGCCCGCTCAAGTTCCCAACGCCCGGTAATATGCTAGAGTAGCGGCATGATCACGTTTCATGTCATAACGCTTTTTCCCGAAAGCCTCGAATCGTACCTGAATGCTTCCATCGTGAGGCGCGCAGGCGAGCGCGGGCTTATTTCGGTGAAGTGCTACAACCCGCGCGATTTTGTCGCAGTCCCGAAAGGCAAGAAGGCTGACAAACTCAGTTTTGCCGATCGCCGCGTGGACAAGCGCCCATATGGAGGCGGTCCAGGAATGGTCATCGAAGCGCTGCCGATCTTGAAGGCCATCGACAAGGCGGTGGGCAAGAAGCTTGCTAAGGCGGCTTCGGCCAAGAAAGTGAAGATACTTTTCTTCAGCCCGGCCGGCGAACAGTTCTCGAATGCCGCTGCCGACTCATTCAAGACCCTTACCGACATCGTCCTTATCTGCGGACGCTATGAAGGCATCGATGCCCGCGTGAATCAGGCTTTCAAGACCATGCCGGTTTCGGTCGGTCCTTACACGCTTACCGGCGGCGAGCTTCCGGCCATGATAGTCATCGATACCGTATCGCGACGCATCCCTGGAGTCCTCGGCGACGACCTTTCTATCGAAGAATCCCGCATAGCCAGCTCAGACGTGTATACCCGTCCCGAAGTCCTTGAATTCAAGGGCAAAAAGTACAAAGTGCCGAAAGTACTGCTCGGGGGGAACCATGCGCTCATAGATGAGTGGAAATTGAAGGGAAAGAAGGGGAAGTAGGAATTATCCTATTGACTTAACTTTGGCTATTTGCTAGGGTATCAATAACTTCACCGAGTGAGTTCTGCCTATAGTTGAAGGATTAGAAAGGTTCATCATTAGTCCTACCAGTGTCAAAACATTTGAGGTAATTCAAATTCCGCACCGTTCCCGTCCCTGGAGAACGGCTTTTGCGTTTTTTGCGTCGGCGGTTTTGAGAGATCGAGAGGGAAAAATAAAGAGTGTGAAAGAGATCGGTTCGTTTTTATAAACAGGTTATCCACAATCTTATCCACATGCATATCCAAACAGGTCCGCGCCCAAAGAAGTATTTCGCACGATATCAGGAGCCGCTCACAGAGATGCCGCATCTCGTGGAGTCCCAGCTCCTCTCTTTCACCGATCTCGTTGAAAGGGGATTGCCGAACCTCCTCAAGGAGTTCTCTCCGATCAAGGACTATGCCGAGAAGAAGTTCGAGCTCTCGATGGGAGGCATCGAGCTCATCCGCCCGAAGTTCGGCGAGCACTACGCGAAGGAGAACAAGCTCAACTACGAGGGTCAGCTCAAGATCCGCGTCATCCTGAAGAACAAATCCTTGAATGTGGTCAAGGAGCAGGAGATGTTCCTTGCTGACCTGCCGCTCATGACCGATCACGGCACGTTCATCATCAATGGCGTCGAGCGCGTCATCGTCCCTCAGCTCGCCCGCTCATTCGGCATTTTCTTCACGGCTACGGAAACGAAGGGCAAGAACTACTTCGGCGCCAAGATCATTCCGGCCCGCGGCGTTTGGATGGAGATCGAGACCGACACCGACGGCACCGTCTATTGCAGGATCGACAGGAAGCGCAAGTTCCCGGTCACATCGCTCCTCCGCATCACCGGCGCAGACACCAACGCCAAGATCATGGATCTCTTCAAGGGCAACGAAGAGGCCCGCAAGATCATGGAGCTCACGCTCGCCAAGGATCATGCCAAGACCCCCGAAGAGGCATACATAGAGATCCACAAGCGCCTCCGCGACGGCGATCTGGCCACTCCGGACAACGCCCGCTCATTCATACAGACCCTCCTCAACCAGGACCGCTACGACCTCTCGCGCGTGGGCCGTTTTCGCTTCAACAAGCGCTTCGGAAAGTCCATGGACGAGAAGGCTCTCGAACGCCGCACGCTCGACGTCGATGATCTTGCGACCGCGATCATTCACATCGTCATGCTCAATATCACCCCTGACATGCAGGCTGATGACATCGACCACCTCGGAAGCCGCCGCGTCCGCTACGTAGGAGAGCTCCTCGAACAGCGTGTCCGCCTAGGCCTTTCGCAGATGAAGCGAAACATCCAGGACAAGATGTCCACGATCGAACCGGATGTCACCATGCCTGTCTCATTCATATACCCGCGCCCTCTCCAGGCCCGCATCAAGGAATTCTTCTCAACGAACCAGCTGTCCCAGTTCATGGAACAGACCAACACGCTCGGCGAGATCGAGAATCTCCGCACTCTGACTGCCCTCGGTCCCGGAGGCCTTTCACGCGAGCGCGCAGGCTTCGAAGTCCGCGACGTTCACCCGTCCCACTACGGCCGCCTCTGCCCGATCCACACCCCTGAAGGTCCGAACATCGGTCTCGTGCTCCGCCTCACCACATATGCCCGCATCAACGATTTCGGCATGATCGAGACTCCGTATGCCAAGGTCAAGAACGGCAAAGTCACGAAGGAGATCGTCTACCTCAACGCCCTTGAGGAAGAGAACTTCCGAATCGCCCATGCCGCCATGGCGCGCGCCGAAGACGGTACCATCGAAGGCGACGAAGTAGAGGTCCGCATCAACGGCAAGCCTTCTCTCGCCAAGATCACCGACGTGGATTTCATCGACGTCGCGACCAACCAGGCCTTTTCTATCGCAACGTCCCTCATCCCGTTCCTCAACCATGACGATGCCAACCGCGCATTGATGGGATCGAACATGCTCCGCCAAGCCACGCCGTGCCTTGTTCCGGAAGCTCCGTTCGTCGCCACAGGCATGGAGCACAAAGCCGTTCTCGACACAGGCCGCATCATCGTCGCCCCTGAAGAAGGCGAGATCACAGCCGTCGACGCCAAGAAGATCACATTCCACGGCAAGAAGTCCGGCAAGAAGCGCGAGTACGATCTCGTCCTTTTCCAGCGCACCAACGGCTTCACAGCCTTCCATCAGCGCCCGATCGTTTCTGTCGGCGATAAGGTGAAGAAGGGCCAGGTTCTCGCTGACACTTCAACGTCAGACAACGGCGAGATCGCTCTCGGCCACAACGCTCTGATCGCATTCATGTCATGGTCCGGAAACAACTACGAAGACGCCATCATCCTTTCGGAGCGCGTCGTCAAGAACTCCAAGTGGAGCTCCGTCCATATCGAAGAGTTCGTCGTCAACGTCCGCGACACCAAGCTGGGTCCGGAAGTCACGACCTGCGACATCCCGAACGTCGGCGAAGCCAAGCTCAAGAATCTCACGGAAGAGGGCATAGTCCGCATCGGCGCAGAAGTCCGCCCGGGCGATATCCTCGTGGGCAAGATCTCACCGAAAGGCGAGACGCAGCTCACTCCTGAAGAGCGCCTCCTCCGCTCCATCTTCGGCGAGAAGGCACGCGACGTCAAAGACACATCGAAGCGCATGGAGAACGGCAAGCGCGGCCGCGTCATTTCAGTCAAAGTGTTCTCACGCGAGCGCGGCGACAAGCTCGAATCGGGCATCATCAAGAAGATCTACATCGAAGTCGCAGAAGTCCGCAATGTCTCTGTCGGTGACAAGATGGCCGGACGCCACGGCAACAAGGGTGTCATCTCCAAGATCCTTCCGGAAGAAGACATGCCGTACATGGAAGACGGCACGCCAGTCGACGTGATCCTCACGCCACTCGGTGTTCCGAGCCGCATGAACCTCGGCCAGATCCTCGAATTGCACCTTGGTCTCGCAGCGAACTCCCTGGGATATCAGGCCATCGTTCCGCCGTTCACCGGCGCGACCGAAGCCGAGATCAAGGAAGAGCTCGTCAAGGCAGGCTACGATGCCTCCGGCAAGATGAAGCTCCGCGACGGACGCACAGGCGAGCACTTCGACCAGGTCGTAGCCGTCGGATACATGTATATCCTCAAGCTTCATCACATGGTCGAAGACAAGATCCACATGCGTTCCATCGGTCCTTACTCCCTCATCACCCAGCAGCCTCTCGGCGGCAAGGCCCAGGGCGGCGGCCAGCGCTTCGGAGAAATGGAAGTCTGGGCTCTCCTCGGCCACGGTGCAGCGCATACTCTGCGCGAGATCCTGACGGTGAAGTCCGACGATATTGTCGGCCGTTCGCAGACCTTCGACGCCATCGTGAAGGGCGAACGCCTCCGCGCACCGAATTTGCCAGCATCCTTTAATGTCCTTTTGAAGACCCTCCGCGGATTGGCATTGAATGTCGAACTTATCAGCAAGCCGAAGATCGTTGACGCCGAATAACAATCACTATCATGCAACCAACCATCACAAAGAAGCCAGCGGATCCGGTACAGTTCGACGCAGTGCGCCTCCAGCTCGCGTCTCCTGAGAAGATCCTCGAGTGGTCATACGGCGAAGTCACCAAGCCTGAGACCATCAACTACCGCACCCAGCGCTCGGAAAAGAGCGGTCTCTTCGACGAACGCATCTTCGGTCCAGACCGCGACTACGAATGCTACTGCGGAAAATATCGCGGCATCCGCTATAAGGGGATCGTCTGTGAGAAGTGCGGCGTTGAGATAACGCGCTCTATTGTCCGACGCGACCGCATGGGCCACATCGAGCTCGCCACGCCGGTCTCGCATATCTGGTTCCTCCGCTCGGTTCCGTCCAGGATCGGACTCATTCTCGGCATGACGACAGCAGACCTCGAGAAGGTCGTGTACTTCGCAGGCTATATCATCGGCAAAGTCGATGAGGCAGAGAAGGCCCGCTTCTTGAAGGAGCTCGACGCTGAATATAAGACCAAGGTCAAGACCGCCAACGACGACAAGACGAAGGAGGCTCTCAAGGAGCTCCTCCTCGGCGCCCGCAAGGAGATCGAGTCCATCGAGGCAGGCCTCGTCCTCGACGAAGTCACCTATCATAAGTTCGCAGTCAAATACGGCGGTTTCTTCGAAGCATCGATCGGCGCAGAAGCCATCTATGATCTCTTGAAGAAGATCGACCTTTCCAAGCTCCAGACCGAGCTCGAAGCCGCATACGAAACGGCCGGAGCCGCCGACAGCGACAGGCTCGCAAAGCGCCTCTCGCTCGTGAAGCAGATGATCAAGGCGAAGATCCGTCCTGAATGGATGTTCCTCGTCCGCATTCCGGTCATTCCGCCAGGGCTTCGCCCGATGGTCGCCCTCGACGGTGGTCGCTACGCGACGTCCGATGTGAACGACCTCTATCGCCGCGTCATCAACCGCAACAACCGCCTTTTGAAATTGAAGGAGATCCACGCCCCTGAAGTCATTCTCCGCAACGAGAAGCGCATCCTCCAGGAAGCTGTCGACGCCCTCATCGACAACTCCATCCGCCATTCATCGTCCGCAGGCGCCGCAGCTCTCGCCCGCGAGAAGCGCGCCCTCAAGTCGCTTTCAGATTCGCTCAAGTCGAAGCGCGGCCTCTTCCGCCAGAACCTTCTCGGAAAGCGCGTAGATTATTCCGGCCGTTCAGTGATCGTCGTCGGTCCTGAGCTCAAGCTCGACGAGTGCGGCCTTCCGAAGCACATGGCCCTCGAATTGTTCCGCCCGTTCATCATTTCCGGCCTCCTCAAGCGCGAGCTCGCCTATAACATCCGCGGCGCGAACCGCCTCATAGACGACGGCGCCAAGGAAGTCTGGGAGATCCTCGAAGAGGTCATCAAGGGCAAGTACGTTCTCCTGAACCGCGCCCCGACCCTTCACCGCCTCGGCATCCAGGCATTCCGCCCGACCCTTATCGAAGGCAATGCCATCCAGGTTCACCCGCTCGTATGTACGGCTTTCAACGCCGACTTCGACGGCGACCAAATGGCCATTCACGTACCGCTTTCCGACGAAGCTCAGAAGGAAGCCAAGGAGATCATGGCTGCTGACAAGAACGTCCTCAAGCCGGGTAACAACGATCCGACAGTCACGGCAAAGATGCTCGACATCGTGCTCGGCTGTTTCTGGGTCACGAAGATAGCAGAGAAGACGCTCGGCGAAGGCAAGATCTTCGAATCTCCTGATGCTGCCGCTCTCGCTCACTCATTCAAGGCCATCGACCTCCGCGCCAAGGTGAAGGTGCTCGCCCCGAACACGAAGAAGTACGAACGCTTCAACGGAGGCATCTTCGAAACGACCGTGGGACGCATCCTCTTCAACGCAGTCCTTCCGGAAGAGTACACATTCATCAACGAGGAAGTCGGCCGCAAGAAGCTCGGCGCCATCGTCGATGACATGATCACGCTCTACGGACCGAATCATATCGCTCCCATCCTCGACCGCGTGAAGACATTCGGCTTCGGCTACGCCACATATTCAGGCACGACGTGGGGCATCGATGACATCAAGATCCCACAGGAGAAGGGGGAGATCATCGGCCGCGCAAAGAAGCAGGTCGATATCGTCACCATGCACTTCAGCGAAGGCCTCCTCACCGAGGAAGAGCGCATCAGGAAGCACGTCGAGATCTGGCAGAAGGCCAAGGGCGAAGTGGAGAAGGCCATTCCGGCATCCCTCGACAAGATGGGTTCCGTCTACGACATGGTCACATCCGGCGCCCGCGGATCGCTCTCTCAGATCACGATCATGGCAGGCATGAAGGGCCTTATCGCCTCAGTTTCCGGCGAGACCATCGAATTCCCGATTCTGTCCTGCGCCAAGGAAGGCCTTACGCCGATCGAATATTTCATCACCACTCACGGCTCGCGCAAGGGTCTCACTGACACGGCTCTCAACACAGCCAAGGCCGGTTACCTCACGCGCAAGCTCTTCGTCGTCGCCCAGGACGTCGTCGTCTCGGAAGTCGACTGCGGAACCAAGGAGTCGATCGTCATCCACCGCCAGACAGCCTCAGGCATGAACATCCCTCTCTCGAAGAACATCCGCGGCCGCATGATCACGGAAGACGTGACGGACGCAGACGGCAAAGTCCTCTTCAAGAAGGGCACTATGCTCACGAAGGCTGATGCTCAGGTCATCGAGGATGCAGGCATCAATCAGGTCGCGGTCCGTTCGCCGCTCTCATGCAAGACCATCCGCGGCGTCTGCGCCAAATGCTACGGCATGGACCTCGGCCGCAATGAACTGGTCGCCCTCGGCGAAGCCGTAGGCACCGTTGCAGCTCAGGCTATCGGCGAGCCTGGCACACAGCTCACGATGCGAACATTCCACGCCGGCGGAGCTGCCTCAGCAGGCGGCGACATCACGCAGGGTCTCCCTCGCGTCGAAGAAGTCTTTGAGAAGCGCCGCCCGAAGATCCCGGCTGTCGTCGCCTCAGTCGACGGCGTTATCCTGGAAGTAAGGGATATGGGCAAAGAGAAGATGATCAAGGTCCTCCCTGAGATCGAAGACCAGAGCAAGGCATCCGCCTCTGCGAAGGCTCCGAAGAAGGCGGCCGAGATCGAATACGTCTTCCCATACCGCCGCACGACCCTCGTGAAGGTCGGCGACAAGGTCACCAAGGGCCAGATCCTCACGGACGGCTCGGCTGACATCGACGAAGTCTTCGAATACGGAGGCGAGGAGCGCGCGAAGGATTACGTCATCAATGAGATCGGCAAGATCTACGAGCTCCAGGGCGAGACGGTGTCGCGAAAGCACATCGAGCTCATCGTGAAGCAGATGTTCAGCCGCCGCCGCATCTCCGAAGCAGGCGAGACGCAGTTCACCGAAGGCATGATCGTCGACGACATCCAGCTCGGCGAAGAGAACGACCGCGCCAAGGAGGCCGGCCAGACTCAGGCCAAGACTGAAAGGCTCGTGATGGGCATCACGGAGACTTCATTGTCCCGCAAGTCATTCCTCTCAGCTGCCTCATTCCAGCACACGACCCGCGTCCTCATTGGCAACGCAGTCCGCGGCGCCGAAGACGACCTCGTGGGCCTCATGGAGAACGTCATCATTGGCCGTCTCGTTCCGGCAGGAACCGGTTTCCCGGGTTCTCCGAAGAAGGCCATGATCGACGCCATCCACGCCAACAGCCCGGAATTGGACGGGGAATAGTCAGACATTTATTTATTCACGCAAAGCCCCTTCGGGGGCTTTTGTGTATCTGGTATGATATACGCGGTGGTCGTTGCCCATAGCAAGGCAAAGACAGCGAAGTGGGTCACAGCTACTCCTAAGGCATCTGCAACAGCAATCGAGTACGGCAAGTCAGGAACCATCGCTCTTGCCGTTGCATATCCTTACAACCCCTACCGTCTTGCCGCGGTAGGGGCTCTGTTTTTCCGGCGAGTTCCTCATTTGTTTCAATTGGGCGCCTTTTTTATTTTTCGTATATACTCGCTGCGCTCATATATCGTCTTCGCTCGGACTTTGTGTAAGCAAGCTTCCACAAGTCCTCGCTAGCCGCTATACTACCCCCATGAACCGCACGAATGTCGAGGAAATCAAGGCCCGTTTGCCCATCGAAGAAGTCATAGGCTCATACATCAAGGTTGAGAAATCCGGCAAATCGTACAAGGCCAAATGCCCCTTCCATCATGAGAAGACAGCTTCCTTTTTCATATCTCCGGACCGTGGTGGCTACTATTGTTTCGGCTGCAGCGCTAAGGGAGACATCTTCTCCTTCGTAGAGCAGTTCGAGGGGCTCGATTTCAAGGGCGCTCTTAAGGTGCTCGCTGACAGAGCGGGCGTTACTCTCACCTTCGACAGCAAGGCCGACAGCGAACGCGACAGGCTGTTCCAGATCATGGAAGAGGCCGCAAAGTATTTCGAGGCAGAATTCATCAAGTCCTCAGACGCAAAAGAATATGTCAAAAGCCGCGGGGCGACTGATCAGACCCGACAGGAATTCAGGATCGGCTGGGCGCCCGAAGGCTGGCGCAATCTCCATGATTTTCTTCGGGCCAAGAAGTGGCCTGTAGAGCTCATCGTCAAGGCCGGTCTTGCCAAAGAAGCTGAAGATAAAAAGGGCACATACTATGACCGCTTCCGTGGCCGTGTCATGTTTCCCATAAGCGATTCGAGCGGCCGCGTGATCGCATTCTCTGGCCGCATCCTCAAGGACGACGGCAAGTCGGCGAAGTATCTTAACAGCCCCGATACGCCTTTGTTCGACAAATCTTCCGTTCTCTATGGGCTCGACAAAGCGAAGAGCTTCATACGCAGGCTCGACTATTCCATTCTAGTCGAAGGGCAGATGGATCTCATCATGTCCCATCAGGCCGGGGTCAAGAATGCAGTCGCCGCTTCTGGCACGGCTCTCGCCGAAGCTGAATCGAACAGGGAAGGCGTAGTCAACAATCTCGGTCTTCTGCGGCGCCTCTCAAGCAACGTCATCATCGCATTCGATTCTGATTCGGCTGGCCGCAAGGCAGCCATGCGCGCTTCAGGCATCGCGCTCTCGCTAGGAATGGACGTAAAAGTCTGCGACATACAGGGAGGCAAGGATCCTGCGGATCTCGTGCGCGGCAATCCTGAAGACTGGAAGAACGCCCTCCGTGCTGCCAAGCCTGTCGTGGAGTTCGAGCTCGGCAATGTCATGAGAGAAACTGCGGATCCCCGCAAGGTGCCAAAGGCCATTCGTGACCGCGTCCTGCCATTCGTGGTCAATCTCGAAAGCGCCACGGACAAGGCATATGCGGTAAGGCTCATAGCGGACAAGGCCAATCTGCCCGAACAGGCGCTCTGGGATGATGTGCATGCCGCCGAAGCCAAGCTTAAGGCTGATGGGAGCGCTTCTTCAGCGTCTATCCGACAGCCGGCTCCAAAGGCTTCCGCTGCCGCTCCTTCGGTATCGACTGCTGCTACACGCATCGATCTGGTGGAACGGCGCATGTTCGGCCTCTTGGAGCTCATGGAGAAATCCCAATCCGCCAACGCCCCAGGCTATCGTACCCGCATCGAGAAGATCGCCGGGGATACGTACGCCGCGCGAGTCGAACGCATCAGGCCGCTCATGAGCGACGTGCTCTTCGAGGTCGACACCCTTTTCGGAAAGGATATCTCGCGCTGGGATCTCCATATGGATGATCTCATCGTCAACTTTGAGCGCGATATGCTCAATGCCGAGCTTCTGGACACCATGGCCAAGCTCCGCGCCGCCGAACGCGCCGGAGATAACGCCACTGTTTCGGAATTGGCCAAGAAGTGCCAGGAACTGTCGATGCGAAAAGCTGAAATAGGAAAGGGGAAGTAACGTCTACCCTAATAGGCTATATGCAGGGAAATACTTGCCTCCAATCTATTTCTGGCGTACAATAGCCCGTACGTTAACCTCTTACTCCATGAGCAAACCAAAAAAAGCAGCCCGTTCTGCCGGACGTTCCAGCCGGTCGCCCCGCAGTGTCACAGCCGCGAAGAAGCGTTCTGTCACCCGTAACATCGTCGGGTCCTCGGCCAAAGGAGGCGCGAAGGGCGCGAATTCCGCCAAAAGCTTCGAGGCCAAGGCCCAGGCCCTCATTGTGAAGGGGCGCAACCGCGGTTTCGTCACCTACGACGAGATCCTCAAAGAGTTCCCGCAGATCGAGAATGACATCACATTCCTCGACGATCTTTATAGCAAGCTCTCCTCTGCCAACGTCGACGTCCTCGAAGGCGGCGGTCTTTTGGAGGTGGAGGACCTCAAGGAAAAGGAGAAGAAGGCTCCTCACTATTCCCGAAGCGGTTCCGACAGCGCGTACGATTCCATTCAGATGTACCTGAAGGAGATCGGCCAGTACCCGCTCATCAACGCGAGCATGGAGAAGGAGCTCGCCAAGCGCATCCAGGCAGGCGATCTCGAAGCCAAGAACCTTCTGGCAAAGGCCAACCTCCGCCTCGTCGTTTCTATTGCCAAGAAGTACGTGGGCCGCTCGCCGGACTTGACCCTTCTCGACCTCATTCAGGAAGGCAATCTCGGCCTTTTCCGCGCCGTCGACAAGTTCGACTGGACAAAGGGCTATAAGTTTTCCACATACGCAACTTGGTGGATCCGCCAGGCTATCACTCGCGCCCTCGCCGATCAGTCACGCACCATCCGCGTGCCGGTCCATATGGTCGAGACCATCGCCAAATACAAACAGGTCGTCCGCCGCCTCATGCAGGACCTCGGTCGTGAGCCGCTGCCAGATGAGATCGCCACAGAAATGGGTATGGACGTCGACAAGATCTACCAGATCGAGAAGATCGAGCAGGATGTCGTGTCCCTCGAGAGCCCGGTCGGCGATGATTCATCAGACGACAGCAAATCCACGCTCCAGGATTTCATTCCGGACGACAAGATCCTTTCCCCAGCAGACGAGGCATCCCGCCGCATCCTCCGCGATCAGGTCAATGTCATTTTGAACGACCTTTCAGAAAAAGAGCGTAAGATCCTCGAGATGCGCCACGGTCTGAATGACGGCATCACTCATACCCTCGAAGAGGTGGGCCGCGAATTCGGCGTCACCCGCGAGCGCATCCGCCAGATCGAAGCAAAGGCCCATGAGAAGATCCGCCAGCATGATCAGGCGAATCGCCTCAAGAACTATTAATTAAAAAAGCCGCTTCAAGCGGCTTTTTTATCTCCATATTGATCGCGAATGCTAGCGGGTTGTCGTTGTTGCGGATGTCGTCGCTGTCGATGTTGCGGTTGTGGTGCCGACCATGGAGTCGAATGACTTGACCACAGCTGTTTCAAGGATCTTCTCAGCTATCTGTGAGGCTTTTGCGCTGCTATCCGGAAGGGAGATAACCGAAAGACCGAAGCCTTCCTTCTCTGTGCGGGGAAGGATATAGAACGGCGTGCTTGCTGCGGTTCCGGTGTAGACCACATTCTTGCCAAGAGTCTTCTTTGTTGTGCTTCCGAGCTTGAACGGATCGAATCCGGGAATGATGTAGTAGCCGATCTGGATCTTCATGTTTCCCGGGTTCTTATAGGTGGTCGTGGCTGATTCCTCATAATTCAGGAGGAAAAGGCAGCAGGGGGTGATGGGGCTGAGACTGTCTATGAGATGCCATCCCGGAGGAGCCTTCACTGTTATGCCGAACTCATCGTTCGTGTATGGCTTCCAGGAAGCAGTAGCATCATCTGCATGACGGGTATAGAGAACGCCGATTGCGGCAATGATAAAGAGGACAACGAGCGCGATGACGATATTTTTCTTTTTTGATTGCGTAGGCATGGTGTTAGCTAGTATAGCATCCTATAATGAAGCCATCATGTTCGACGAGCAGTATAAAAGACTCAATAAAGCCCAGAAGAAGGCCGTCGATACCATCGAAGGCCCCGTCATGGTCATTGCCGGTCCAGGAACTGGCAAGACGACCATTCTCACCCTGCGCATCGCCAATATCCTCAAGCGCACAGATACCGCGCCTGAGAACATTCTGGCCCTCACATTCACGGAATCCGGCGCCCGCACTATGCGTCGCAAACTGGTGGAGACCATCGGCACCGCAGGCTACAAAGTCGCGATCCATACGTTCCATGGCTTTTGCAATGACGTAATCGCCCAGTATCCGGAGCGATTTCCGCGCATCATAGGTTCGACGGCCATCGCGGATATAGACAGGGTCGCCATCATGGAGAAGATCATCGAAGATTCCAAGCTCGAATTCCTCAGGCCATATGGCGATCGGTTCTATTATGTCCGGCCTGCTCTCGATGCCATCCGGAGCATGAAGCGCGAAACCATAAGCCCTGATGATTTCGAAAAGATCATCGCCCAGCAGCAGAAGGCCTTCGATGACGAGCCTGACAAGGTCCATGCCAAAGGGGCACACGCCGGCAAGATGAAGGGCGATTTCATAAAGGTCCAGGAGCGCATCAAAAAGAACACCGAGCTCTTGCAGCTCTATCGCGCCTACGAAGCCGCGCTCACCGAGCAATCATTCTATGACTTCGAGGATATGATCGTCGAAGCCGTGAAGGCGATGCGCACCGATGAGGATCTTCTGCTCATCCTCCAGGAGATGTATCAATATATCCTTGCTGACGAGCATCAGGACGCTAATAATGCCCAGAACGCAGTGCTCGAGCTTCTGTCGAATTTTCATGACCAGCCAAATCTATTCATCGTCGGCGACGAGAAGCAGGCAATTTTTCGATTTCAAGGAGCCTCATTGCAGAACTTCCTTCACTTCAAAACTTTGTATCCCGATGCTGTCCTCATAGACCTCGAAGACAACTATCGCTCCACCCAGGCCATCCTCGACGCTTCACATAGCCTCATTACGCGCAACGCTCTGCCCGAGGGCATAACCCGGGCGAAGCTCCGCGCAGGTGCAGCGAAAGGCTCGCAGCTCATCCAGGTTCGCGAATTCGCCTCTGCCGATAGCGAACGGGCATTCGTGGCCGAAGACATCAGGGCCCGGATAGCGGCCGGCGCCGACCCCGAAGAGATCGCCGTTCTCTATCATGACAACAAAGATGCATTTCCCGTTGCGGAAGCTCTAGCCAAAGAAGGCATACCGTTCCGCATAGAATCAGACGACGACCTTCTCAAGGACGAGCATATCAGGAAGCTCCTCATCATATTCGAGGCGGTCAATGATCTTTCCGACGACGCCGCGCTGAGCAAGCTCCTGTTCGTCGATTTCCTCGGGCTCGATATCCTGAGCGTATATGAGCTCATCGAATCAGCCCGAAGGGACAGGCGGCCGTTGCGGCGAGCCCTGCAGGAAGCGTTCCCTGAATTCTCAACCAAGCTTGCTGCGTGGGCTACGGCCGGACACAACAAGCCATTCCTCGTATTTTTCGAGAAGGTCATCCATGAGTCAGGATTCCTTGAGCAGGCACTGACAGGCGAGGCGACCCTCAACCGCATGGCAACGCTCGGCGCATTTTGGGAGGAGATACGGACGATATCGGGAGCGCGCAAGGAATATTTCCTTGCCGACTTCGTCCGCCATCTGAAAAGGCTGCGCGAGCACGGCATCCTCACAAAAGCAGGGGCAGGGATATCGAAGAAAGGCGTGCGGCTTCTCACTGCACATAGGTCCAAAGGACTGGAATTCGATACGGTCTATATCGTCGGAGCATGCGACGGGCATTGGAGCAATCGCACGCGCCGCGTGAGCTTCCATATCCCCGGCATATCCGACGAAGCATCTGATGCGGTCGCCGACGAACGTCGTCTTTTCTATGTTGCGCTCACGAGAGCGCGCACTGCGGTCTATATTACCTTTGCAGCCCTCGGTTCCGACGGCCGCGATCAGCTCCCGTGCCAGTTCATAAGCGAGATAGATGCCGAGCTCAAGCAGGAGGATAAGGTAGAGGGCAAAGTCAGGCCTCCGGTATTCCGCGCGGCTCCTTCCGCGCTTGCAGACGGCTTGCTTCCGGACGCGCGCGGCAAGGAATATCTCAAAAAGCTCTTTCTCGAACGCGGTCTGTCGGTGACGGATCTCAACAACTATCTTGAATGTCCGTGGAAGTACTTTTTCGTCAATCTTGTCCGTATCCCCGAATCGAAATCCAAGCACCAGCTCTACGGCAGCGCGGTCCATCAGTCTCTCGAGACGCATTTCGGCAAATACCGCGACGGGGAAGACATGGATTCGGCCGAACTGCTCAAGCTCTTCGAGCACAATCTCGGACGCATGTCGCTTGCCCCCGAAGATTTCGCTGATACGCTGGCAAAAGGGCATTCGGCTATCTCAGGCTGGCACAGCACATATGCTGGGCTCTGGCCGCGCGGGCTCATCGCTGAATACAAGGTCAGGGGCGTGCATTTCCCGGTCGCTTTGGGCCAGGGCGCCGATGCCGTCACGGCGATAGCTCTTAACGGCAAACTGGATAAAGTCGAGTTCCTGAATGACCGCGATGTGAATGTGGTCGATTACAAGACCGGCAAGCCGAAGTCCAAGAAGATGCTGGAAAAGCCAGGCATCGACGGCAACTACAAGCGCCAACTCGTATTCTATCGCCTGCTCCTGGATCTCGATGACAAAAAGCGCTATCGCATGGTCTCGGGCGAGCTCGATTTCATCGAACCAACGGATAGCGGCGCATACAAGAAGGAACGTTTTGAGATAACCGATGAGGATATCGCTGAAGTCTCGAGCACCATCGCTAGAGTCGCGAGCGAGATCCACGGGCTCTCATTCTGGAACTCTTCATGCGCAGAGAAAAGCTGCGCCTACTGCGCGCTTTCGAAATCTCTCCGCTAGTAGGGCAGCTTCGTGCCCTAGCTCTTGATGAGCGCGTCGATGGATGACTTGAGAGTCTGGTATGTCTGGGCGCCTACAAGGGGGATCTTAGTGCCAGACGGCGTTATGAGGACCGTATATGGAGTGCCGCTAATGCCTGCATTTATTCCGTCAGTGAATGACTTGTCGAGCTTGGCCTTGAATCGTCCGCTCGCTATGCAGTCATTGAATGAGACCGGGTCGAGTCCGACGCTCTGTGCCACGGAGGCGATCTGGGCATTATCTGTCTCTACGCTGCGATCTGCGCCGTCCTCGGGAAATACCTCGAACCACTTCTTTTCGTAGGCCCAGAAGGCTGTATTGCCTCCCAGAGAGGCTGCGCACTCGAGGGCCTGGGCTTCGCGTCCGGCGTTCGGATGAAGGACGTTGCCTGAAGCGTCAGCCTTGTCGAGCGGGAACTGGCGATATACCCAGGCGACTTTGCCGCCAGGACCGTACTCGGTCATGATCTGTTGCATTGTTGGATTGAAAAGCTTGCAGTATGGGCATGATGGGTCGGAATATTCGACGAGCTTTATATCGGCATTCGGATTGCCAAGGATATGATCGCTCGCAGAGACGGGCTCCATGGCTGCAGCTGCGCCTGCATTCGGCAGGGCGTTTTGGCCCGAAGATAGCTGCGTATTCGCGCCTGAATGAGCCGGACGCTGCGTCCACATGTATGCGATCGCAAGAATGGTCGCGGCGATTATGATGGCTCCGGGAACCCCTATCGCTGAGCCGGAATTTTTGCGTGTTTCCATAATGTGTAAGTGGTGTTTAATTGAATATTAAAAGGGAAGAGTGAAGGTCATCGCATTCGAAGGCGCCTGCTCCCAGCCTGCGGTGTTGAGGCGCAATTCCCGGATCTCACCGGCATCGCGATACTTGAGGTGGCCCTTATTCTTGGCGAATTCATAGAGTTCCTTGGTGAGGCGGACGTCGTCCGTACAATACGAGACGAGCTTTTCAAGATTGCCGCTCTTCCACCAGTCTATGGCTTCCGATCCATGGCCTGACTTGCTCACGCCCAGCGTCGCTCCGGCCACGCTGTCGAGCTTGAGGCGCCGTCCGAGGACTCCCTGGACTTCCTTCATGAGATCGATGCTGCGGATCTTCGTGAGATCTCCCGGGTAGTATTTATCGAGAAGGGGAATATCGAAATGATCGCCATTCCATGTGACTAAGGCGTCGGCCTGCTCCAGGATAGGCCAGAGCTTTTTGAAATCCTGCTCGAAAAAGCTCTGATAGCTGTCATCGAGCGAGTCATGAATGCATACGACAGAGATATCGAGGTCGCGAGGGTCGTTCGAACCGACGTCGTCGAAAAAATTCTTGGTTTCAAGGTCAAAAGTTATGCGGCGCATGGAGACATTGTACGAGAATGGGAGCGCGCGAGCAAATTTGACACGCGGCTAATACGTATGTAGCCTGCATGCAGAAAGGAGTCCATATGGCCCCAGTAAGGCCGGGCATTATAACCAATGACTGTTGATGATGTTCAGGAAGCATGTAGGGCGTCTCCATATAACCTTATGTATAAAACATGGTTTTATGCTGGCTTGTACGCGGCACTGCTCTCTATAGTGCCGATCTCGATAAAGTATCATTTCTTCAAAGAATGGGAAAAGGCTCACGAAAAGACCGAAAGCGTTACAGTAAAAAACTATGACGAGGCTGATTAACCCAGCAGAAAATCATTGGCAAAATCAGAATCCCCGATCATGTCGGGGATTTTTGTTATCTGGCTTACGGCATTGCATCACCTATTTTGGAGCAGCCTATTTTATAGAGATCTCGTCGCTTGATGTGAGCACTTCTTCTCCAGTGGATAGAGTCTTCATGCGAAGCTTGCCGTTCTTGGCTTCTTCGTCGCCTATGGGAATGACGCGCGGGATCCTTCGCTTGTCCGCATTGGATATCTGATCGCCGAGCTTCTTGCCGGAAAGGTCGACGGCAACGCGTATGCCTTTGGTGCGGAGGGATTGGGCGAGATCGAGTGCGTAGGAAGTGTTCTGGACGCCGACCACAACGAGGGCTATGTCGGCTGGTGCATCATTCTTGGGCAGTGTGCCATATGTCTCCATGAGATCCTTTGCCACCACGTCGCCCGCGCCGAAGCCGACCGCAGTGACTTTATCATTACCGAAAAGGGAAAGCAGGTCGTCATAGCGGCCGCCTCCGAAAACAGAGCGGCGATTGGCTGGGTTGAGATCGAACACTTCGAAGACGATGCCAGTGTAGTAGTCAAAGCCGCGCATGAGAGTCTGGTCGAAGCGAGCATTTGTGATGCCGAGGCGTTCCAGGCCGGCCAGCACCTCGCGGATCTCGC
The DNA here is from genome assembly GCA_028286835.1 of Candidatus Parcubacteria bacterium. Taxonomy (GTDB): domain Bacteria; phylum Patescibacteriota; class Minisyncoccia; order Phycocordibacterales; family PALSA-1337; genus C7867-002. Next base: position 1,284 of record JAQBQT010000011.1, on the reverse strand, counting down.
GGACGCCCTGATGCTCCTCGGCTGTCTGCGGCAGGTGCGATACGAACTCCTCGAAATTCTTGGAATTGAGGATGGTCATGAATACGTCCGACGCTTCGCCCATATTGAACGCTTCGCGGATGGCGAGCTCGAAGTCGGGCGCTTTCATCTTGTCTTTGCGGTCGACGAGCTTGGCGAGCTTCTGCGCAGCCTCCTCATTCAGGCCGAATACGTCGCGCGTGATGTAGTTAACCACCTTGCGGCTGTTCACGCGGATCTCGAAATCGGTGTCGTTGAGGCCATATGCTCGGGTGATGTCGTAGGCCATGTTGATGACCTCGATCTCGGCTGCGATCGATTCGACGCCGAAGATGTCGACGTTGAGCTGCCAGTGCTCGCGGACGCGGCCGCGCTGAGGCTGCTCGTATCTGAAGAGGTTCGGGATGGAATACCAGCGCAACGGAAGGGTAAGCTCGCGGCGCTTGGCTGCCACCATGCGTGCGACCGTCGGCGTCATCTCGGGACGGAGGGTGACTTCGCGATCGCCGCGGTCGGTGAAGGTGTATGTCTGCTCATTCACGATCTCCTCGCCGCTCTTGGCGCGATAAAGGTCGGCCGGTTCCAAAACGGAAGCGCCGTACTCTTCGTAGCCATACTTCTCGGCCGCCGTGCGCCATATTGAGAAGATCTTCTTCTCAATGGCCATCTCTTCAGGGAAAAAATCACGGACGCCCTTGTAGGCGTCGGTTGAGAGCTTCTTTGCTTTGCTGTCGCTCATGGGATACATTGTAGCCACTATATGGCCCGCAAGCAAGAAAAAGCCGTTTTCGTGAATAAGCAGTTGGGGGAGACGCCGCTCGAGGCGCTCGCCCGCTATCGTGCCACCCGCCCCGACCTTGTCGCGACTACTCCCATGACCTATGCCGGCAGGCTCGATCCCATGGCTTCAGGCACGCTCCTCGTGCTTGGGGGCGACGAATGCAAGAACAAGGACAAATACCTCGCTTTGGACAAGGAATATGAGATAGAGGTGCTTTTTGGCATGACAACTGATACATATGATGCGCTTGGGCTTGCGACATTGGGCGATCAAGGATCGGCGCAGATCGATGTGGCGAAATACGTTGGCAAGATCGCGCAGGAATATCCCGCGTATTCTTCTAAGACCGTCGATGGCATTCAGCTCCATGAATTGGCCAGGGCAGGCAATCTCCCAGAAGAGATGCCCGTAAAGGAAGTCGAGATATATTCCATCGAAAAGATAGGCGAGCGGAAGATAGGTGCGGCTGACTTGCAGAAGGAGAT
>JAQBQT010000015.1 GCA_028286835.1 Candidatus Parcubacteria bacterium | reverse complement strand
CAAACCGCTCCGCGAACGCCGTGCCGAATTAGCCAAAGACGAACAGGCGGTCATCGATATCCTGGCCGAAGGCGCTGAGAAGGCAAATGCAAAAGCCTCTACAAAGCTCATCGAGGTCAAGAAGGCGATCGGGGTCATATAGCCCTTATGGAAGAAAAGAATTTTTCCACGAAAAATCTAAGCCGAGGCCTTCGGATATTGTTCCAGCGTGCCGGGGCATATAAGAATCTCTTCATCCCAGTACTCTCGCTCTCCGTCCTATACTCGATCATCGACCCGCTCGACACTTTTTTCTTCGGGCGATTCATAGATGCGCTGAGTCATGATAAGACGTTTGTCATCGGAGGATACGTCATTCCTTCCTTCATCGGCCTCATATGCCTATGGCTCATCTTCCAACTGATAGAAGTCTCTATCCACCGATATAGGGTGTTGTATGGGCTCAAGCTAAGCGAATTAGTACGAACCTCCTATATTTCCGACGTGATGGGCCACATATTCCGCCTGCCGATCTCTTTCCATAAGACAGTGAAGCAGGGCGAGGTTCAGGAAAGGTTGAGCTCTGCAGCGGGCTCGATGCAAAGCCTTCTTTCAGATGACCTCACCAGCGTCTGTCCGGCCATGCTCAGCATAGTGATAGCGCTTGGCTTCATATGCAGCCTGAATGCATATCTGTTCCTGTTCGTCATAGGAGTGCTTGTCCTCTTTCTATATGTGACTTTCACGACCGCCCGCCCTCTGGCTTCGCTTCAGCGCAAGAGCCAGAAAATATACGCAAAGGCTCGCGGTATCGCCTCGGATGCCGCAACGAATATACGCATTGTAAAAGACTTCACTGCCGAGGCATATCAGACTGAGGCGATACGAGCTAAATACCAGCAGGAAGCCATGCCCATATGGTTCAAGCTGATGAGCCTGAGGCGCCAGCAGACATTCATACAGCAGTGCATAATCATCGGGTCGCGCTTCATCGTGTTCGTCGCTTCCATATTCTTTGTAAAAAGCGGCGCCTGGACTATCGGCGATCTGGTGATCGCAAACGGGTATATGTCATTGATATTCTCTCCCATCCGAGACTTATCGAATAATTGGCGCAACATACAGAACGGGATCATAGCCATTGAAGACGTTCAGGAAGTCCTCGACATGCCCACTGAATCCTACGTACCCGCAGGACCGATCGCGATGGACGGCCTCAAAGGGGGAGTGGCTTTCGATAATGTGAGTTTTGGCTACGACAAGAATCACCCCATCCTTCATGCCATATCTTTCAATGCCAAGCCGGGAGATATCATCGCCCTTGTAGGTGAGTCAGGGGTCGGCAAAAGCAGCCTCATCGATCTCATCGTCGGCTATCATTTTCCGCTCGAAGGCGAGATTCTTATCGATGGCCAAGACATACGCAAGATCCCTCTGGCGATGCTGAGAGGGAATATCGCAACGGTCACCCAAGAAGTGACGCTCTTTAACGACACGATCACCAATAACCTCCGTTATGGCAATTTTGATAAGACGAGAGAGGAAATAATGGCCGCCGCCAGAAAAGCCCACTGTTTCGATTTCATTGAGAGATTCCCTGAGAAATGGGACCAGATAGTGGGCGAGCGCGGGATGAAGCTCTCAGTCGGCCAGAAACAGCGTGTCGCCATCGCACGAGCCATACTCAAAGACCCGAAGATCCTGATACTCGACGAGCCCACATCAGCCCTCGATGCGAGCTCAGAGAAGATCATCACCGATTCACTGGACGAACTTATGCGGGGCAAGACGACTTTCGTTGTAGCCCATCGCCTTTCGACAGTGCGCCGGGCGGATACCATCCTTGTCTTCAAGGAAGGCAGGATCGTTGAATCAGGCACCCATACGGAGCTTCTCGCCAAGGAATCCGGCGAGTATAAAAGGCTTTATGACCTTCAGATCGGACTTCATGAATAATTGAATCTTTTTTGATACGGATTTTAACCCTGTCCCGATAGACTGCATGTATTATCAGGGTTACAATATGTACACATGAAGACAATTGAGCCTCACACAAAGAACTACGTAGACAACAGCATCGATAAAGCTGCGATCAGATTCCAAACTGCCATGCAGCATGAGATCGGTCTCCTCCAAGATTTTTGGAGACACGAATTTTCTCTTGTCATTGAAATGCTCAAAGATAAGCCCAGCAGGGATGAGGTTCGGGACATAGTCCGAGATGAGCTCCGTTACCATGGCTTTCACCGTTAAAACCCAATCGTTCGAAGGCCCGCTCGATCTCCTTCTCGACCTCATCGAGAAGCGCAAGCTTTTTGTGAGCGACATCTCGCTCGCCAAAGTCACCGACGACTTCATTTCCCACGTACGGCAATTCGAAAATCTGCCGATGGGGGAGTCCGCGCATTTCATACTGGTCGCCTCGACGCTGCTTCTCATCAAGTCAAAGTCGCTCCTCCCGGAGCTCTCGCTCACCGAAGAAGAGCAGGGCAACATCGAGGACCTCGAGACGAGGCTCAAGATCTACAAGCGCATCAAAGAGGCTAGCGCGCATGTCCAGAAGCTTTTTGGCGCCAGCCCGATATATTCTCAGTCACATGCGCGGCCGGTACAGGCCGTCTTCGTGCCTGATCCTGCATTCACGCTCGAAAAAGCCCTCTACGCCCTGAAGGATCTCATCAACCGCCTTCCGAAGCAGGAATCCTTGCCAAAGGTCATGGTCCAGAAAGTGATGAGCCTGGAAGAGATGATCGGCACCCTGACGAATCGCATCACGAGCCAGCTCAAGATGAGCTTCCGCCAATTCACGTCAGAGCATAAGGGGGAGAGAGTGGGCATCATCATAAGCTTTCTCGCCATGCTCGAGCTGGTGAAGCAGGGTGTCCTCCACGTGTCCCAGGAGAGCGCATTCTCCGACATCGATATGGAGACGAAAGATGTTGGCGTCCCTAGATATTGATATACTCCATCCATGAATCTCTCCCAAAAAATTGAAGCCCTGCTTTTCTGGAAGGCCGAACCGGTCGCCTTGAAGAAGCTTGCCTCGCTTCTTGGCGCTGATCTCGCCGACGTCAAAACAGCCATCGCAGAATTGGATGCGGCACTTCGGGGCAGGGGACTATCGCTTGTCCGCACCGAGGATGAGGTCATGCTAGGTACCGCCAAAGAAGCTGCTCCGCTCATAGAGCAGCTCACGAAGGACGAGCTGGCGCGAGACCTCGGCAAAGCAGGCTTCGAGACGCTCTCGATCGTCCTCTATCAAGGCCCCATATCCCGCGCCGATATCGACTACATCCGCGGAGTGAATTCGCAGTTCATCCTGCGTGCGCTTCTTGTGAGGGGCCTTGTCGAGCGTGTAGATAATCCCGGCGATGCCCGCAGCTTCCTGTATAAGGCCACTTTGGATACACTTGCCCACCTCGGGCTCGGCACGTTGGCCGATCTGCCAGAATACGAACAGGTGAAGCGCGACATCGAGGCATTCAAGCGCTCAGACACGCAAGCTGAATCCCAATCCACTCAGAGCTCGCCGGAAACAAATGCTACAATAGGAGAGTAATGTCAGCCCGACGACCCCATATCGACCGGCTCTTTCTGTTCTCGACGGCGGCCCTGGCGCTTGCCGGTTTTGTCATATTCCTTTCGGCTTCGCTCGGCCTTCTTGCGGGAACAAATGCGGTATTCGGCACAGTCGCCCTGAAGCAGGCGGCGGCGCTTCTCATGGGCGGCGCGGCCTTCTATCTTTTTTCGCGCATCAATTACACGATATGGCGCAAGTTCGCGTGGATCATATTGGCGGGAGCGATCGGCATCAACCTGCTTCTCTTCATCCCACAGCTCACACTCCACTATAACGGCGCATCGCGCTGGATCAATGTGGGCCCGCTCTCATTCCAGCCATCTGAATTCCTCAAGATCGCCTTTATCATATACCTCGCGGCATGGATATACATGGCAAAGGACCGCATCAAACAGATGAAGCTCGGCCTCATCCCGTATGTCATCCTGATGGGCATCCTCGGCACGCTCCTTCTCATCCAATCCGATACGGATACGCTCGTCATCATCGCGACCACCGGCATCGTGATGCTTCTCATCGCGGGCCTTCCCGTGCGCCACGTGCTCCTTGCAGGCCTTCTCATGGGGGTCGTCGTGGCGTCCGTGATCACATTCCGCCCGTATGCGCGGCAGCGATTCATGGTGTTCCTTCACCCGGCCACGAATACGCAGGGAGCGGGCTACCAGATCAACCAGTCTCTCATCGCTATCGGCTCTGGCGGCATGTTCGGGCGAGGCTTCGGCCAGAGCATCCAGAAGTTCGGGTACCTGCCGCAGCCGACCGACGACTCCATCTTCGCCGTCGCCGCTGAGGAATTCGGCTTTACCGGGATGAGCGTCCTTCTCGGCTTATATTGTCTTTTTGCCGCGGCGTGCTTCCGTGTGGCGACGCGAGGCACGGATCTCTTCGGCGCCATGGTCGCGACCGGCATCGCCATGCTCGTCGTCGCCGAATCATTCCTCAACATAGCAGCCATGCTCGGCCTCATACCTATTTCCGGCGTGCCGCTCCTCTTCGTGTCCCATGGGGGAACCGCGCTTATCATCACGCTCATGGCGGCAGGGATCGTGGCGAACATCTCGAAGCAGCAGGGAGGCAGAACAGCCTAGTGCCGCGTAGTGCGCGTTCAGAGATATGCTAAAATACTCCCTATGAAAATCCTCTTTATCGGCGGCGGCACAGGCGGCCATTTCTATCCCATCATCGCCGTCACCGAAGCCCTCAGGGAAGCAGTGCGCGAACGCAGGATCCTTCCGCCCCAGCTCTACTACATGGCGCCGTCCGCATATAATCCGCGGGCACTTTTCGACAACGACATCCAGTATGTGAGCATCCCGGCTGGGAAGGTGAGGCGCTATTTTTCGCTTCTCAATTTCACCGATGCGTTCAAGACCGCGCTCGGCTGCTTCATGGCCCTCCTCAAGCTCTATTCCATCTATCCTGATGTCATATTCAGCAAGGGCGGATACGCGAGCTTCCCGGTCCTGGTCGCGGCGCGCATCCTCCGCATCCCCGTAGTCATCCACGAGTCCGATTCACGGCCAGGCAGGGTCAACCGATGGTCTGCCAATTTTGCCCGTCGCATTGCGCTCTCATATCAGTCGGCTGCGCCCTTATTCGGTCCCAAGAATCAGAGCAAGATCGCATACACGGGAAATCCGATCCGCCCCGAGATCACCAAGCCGCTTTTGAACGGCGCCCATGAATTCCTGGAACTGGAACAGAAGGTCCCCGTCATCCTCATCCTCGGCGGCTCGCAGGGAGCGGCCCGCATCAACGATGTCGTCATAGAAGCATTGCCCGAGCTTCTCAACCGCTACCAGATCCTCCACCAGACCGGCAAAGCTAACCTTCCTGAGATGAAATCGACGTCAGGGATCATCCTCAAGGATCATCCGTATAAATATCGATACCATCCGTTCGACTACTTGAACGAGCTGGCGCTCCGCATGGCTGCAGGCGTGGCCGACATCATCATCTCGCGCGCAGGTTCGACGATATTCGAGATCGCCGCATGGGGAGTGCCATCCATCATCATCCCCTTGCCGGAGTCCATCTCGCACGACCAGACTGCGAACGCTTTCGCATATACGCGCACGGGCGCTGGAGCCATCATCGAGGAGAATAACCTTCACGCCCACATCCTCGCCGAGGAAGTCGACCGCATCTACATGACTCCCGCTATCAAGGAAACCATGAAGCAGAAAGCTCTTGCCTTTGCCCGCTTGGACAGCGCGAAGACAATCGCGAACGCCATTCTCGACATTGCCCTAGAGCATGAGAAATGATAAAATTTGGACTCAATATCGTTGTAATTTAATAACGCTAACTTCGTCTCTATACATATGAATCCAGACACAGGCATCAAGACGTGGCAGTGGGTGGTCACTATCATCGTTATTATCGTTTTGATCGTCATCGGCGTAATGGTCTTCGGCAACAAGGGCGCCAAGGCCCCAGTCGACACTTCGGCTCCTGTGACAGACACGACAGGTCAGGGCTCGAACTCGATCGTCATGTCCGATCAGTACCCGGGCAACGTCGTATATCTCTCTTCAGTCCAGCTCCAAAAGGCGGGATGGGTCGAGATCCACAAAGACAACGCCGGCCAGCCAGGCGCCTATATAGGCTCGGCATTCGTCCAGTCTGGAATAAACCCGGTCAAGATCACCCTCACGGAACCGGTCATCGACGGCGGCACCTATTACGCGATGCTTCATTCGGATAACGGCGACCAAAAGTTCGACGCCACAGTCGACCTTCCTCTCAAGGACGCAAGCGGCAACATCATCATGCGCGTCTTCCACGGATCGGTTACGGCAGGCAATAACGTCAAGGGCTAGTCTAACCCATGAATAAAAGCCGCCTCTCAATGGGGCGGTTTTTGTTTTCTGACATGTAACCATCTTTGACTTTTGATAAAACAGAAGAGTATAGTTGCACAGGAAACAAAAGGATTAACAAATGAATAACCTAGCAAATTATACAGATCTATTCGAAGCGGTCGTGATTTTAGTTCTTCTCTGTTCGCTTCTTACGCTGATAATGCAAAGAAAGCTGATGGAGGAAATGATATACCGACTCGGAGAACATTCCACCCTCAAAGAGCTTGTCCAAAGAGGACTGTCAGAATTTGAAAAAGACTGGCAGGAATCTAAAAGGCAACTTGAAATCGTAAAGAAAGATCCTGACTGCCATATTCCCATACGCTCTAATGATGTATCATTGTCTCCCCTTAACGATCAGTGGAATAAGTGCGCCATTGAAAGAACTAGGCTCGATATATTAAAAACACGTGCTGAAAAACTCTTTGGCACTATTTAAGAGCATCCGACCTCCGCAAGGGGGTCTTTTTTATTCCTGACAAATCGCTCAAATGCGCTATAATGCCAGACATGAGCACTGAGAAGGTCGTAACCCGATTCGCTCCGTCTCCGACGGGCTTCATGCATATAGGCGGTGTCAGGACTGCGCTTTTCGCATATCTCTGGGCGCGCAAGAACTCGGGCACATTCATCCTTCGCATCGAGGATACAGACAAGGAAAGGGAAGTCGCAGGCTCCATCGATCATATTCAGCAAGCCCTCGCCTGGCTTGGCATCGAATGGGATTTCGGCCCCAAGAAGCCCGGCCCCTTCGGCTCATGCATCCAGTCTGAACGCCTCGCCATCTATAAGGAATTCGCCGAGAAGCTTGCGGCCGCAGGTCATGCATATCCGGACCCGTACACGCCTGCCGAAGTCGACGCCTTCCGCAAGCAGTCCGAAGCGGCCAAGAAGCCATTCCTGTTCCGTGACTTCCGCCCTGCTACATTCGGCGCCTGGGACGGCAAGCAGACCCTGCGCCTCAAGGTACCGGAGATCAAGCGCTTCAAATGGCATGACGCCGTGCGCGGCGACCTCGAAGCCGGGGAAGAAGCCCTCGACGACTTCGTCCTCATGAAGGCCGACGGCTACCCGACATATAATTTTGCCCACATCATCGACGACCACCTCATGGGCGTGACACATGTCATGCGCGGCGATGAGTTCATCTCGAGCACTCCACGATTCCTGAGCCTCTATCAGGCGCTCGGGTTCACGCCTCCCATATTCGTGACCCTGCCTCCCATCCTCCGCGACGACCGCACAAAGAAGCTCGGCAAGCGTGACGGCGCCAAAGACGTCCTCGAGTACCGTATCGAGGGATACCTTCCAGAAGCTATGGCGAACTTCCTCGCATTCATCGGCTGGAATCCCGGCACAGAAGAAGAGGTCTTCACCATGAAGGAGCTCATCAACCGATTCGAGATCGAGAAGATCCATAAGGCCGGCGGCGCCTACAACGAAGAGAAACTCGCCTGGTTCAACCGCCAGCACCTCCTGCGCCTCTCCGATGAATCCTTCGCGGAGCATGCGGCCACATTCCTGCCAGACTCCATCTCCACGACCAGCGCCATATTCAGCCGACTTCTTCCGGTCATGAGGGACAAGATAACCCTATTCAATGAGATATCAGCCCTATTCCATCCGGAAGGGGAGCTTCACTTCGTTACGACATCGCCAGACTATCCTGCAGACCGGCTTCTCTGGAAAAAAAATCCGAGCAGGGAAACAGCAGGGAAGCATCTCACTGAAGCGCGGAAACTGCTTGCGGGAATGCCGGCAGGGGAATTCGACGGCAACCCTACAGAAGCAGCAGACAAGATCAAAGCCGCAGTCTTCCCTTACGCCGAAGCGAACGGCAGGGGAGACGTTCTCTGGCCGCTCCGAGTCGCCCTCACTGGCCAGGACAAGTCCCCCGATCCATTCATGTCAGCTGCCATCCTCGGCCAGCAAGAATCTCTCCGCAGGATCGACCTCGCCCTCACAAAGCTTTCAGCCTCATGAAGCAGACCCGACGCATACTCACCCGCACGTCTTCTTTTATATTTTTCGCCCTTACGCTCGCCTTCGCATTCCTGCCTGTTGCCGCATCAGCAGATGAAGCCTCGGATCTGCAGGCGAAGATAAACCAGCGCAACACCGACATCCAATCATTGGAAAAGGAGATCAAAGACTACCAGAGCCAGATCGCCACGCTGAACGGCCAGGAATCGACGCTCACATCCGCCATCCAGACCCTTACCCTGACCGAGAAGAAG
>JAQBQT010000013.1 GCA_028286835.1 Candidatus Parcubacteria bacterium | reverse complement strand
ATCTGTCGCAATATATGGCATGCTTCTCTTTGTCTCGAGCGGTGTCGACCAAGGGACGTTCTGGGGGATTCTTTTCCAAGGACTTATCTCCGGTGTGATCGGTATGGCGCTCTACGGTATCATCCTTGGTGCACTCAAAAACGAAGATATCTCGCTCTTTGTCGCAACCCTCAAATCCAAGTTTTGGAAGCAAAAACCACTTGTCGCTCAGCAGCCGGATCTTTAATCAGATAGTAATTTATAAGCAGTAGATAGCAGAAAAACCTTTAGAAATAATGGTACATTTGCTTGACTTTTGTATATAATCGTGCTATTATGTAATAAGTTCTTTCAAAAAAGTTTTGATTGGTGACTAGAGATTCAATAACAAACAGGATTTCTGGTAACCAATTAAAACTAAATATATGCAAACTAAATGTTTAATTATAAAAACAAAAGTAGATTCTATCCTTAAATGTGTTGGTGGTGGTGGTCCTGGTTTTACAGGTATTCAGCACATTCCTACGAAAGTCGGAGATGTTATCCTTATTCCTTTAGCCAAAGAGAAAGCAATACCTGCGAACAAATTTGAAATATTGGCAGAAACAAAACGTAAAGATCCCGGAGCATGTGCATGTTGTTCACGAAGTATAAATGATTATGAGGGCACAGAAAATTATCCAGGGATTAAACACTTTAATGACATGTTATATGAGGTACATGAAGGTGGGTCATTTAAAGGTATGAATGAGGGGACAGCTCCAGGGGAATATATAAACAAAAGTGATATGGAAGAAGTCGATTATGTGGAAAATGAAATTTTTTGCTAATTTTTATTTAAAATTAGTTAACACTCTTATTTTAAAGTAAGGGTGTTTTCTTTTTTCAAAAATAGCCTTTCGTGGTATAGTTTGCCCACTTATGGATCAGAAAAACATCCGCAATTTCAGCATTATTGCCCATATCGACCACGGCAAATCAACTCTTGCCGATCGTATGCTTGAAGTCACAGGCACCATCGAAGCGCGCAAAATGCGCGACCAAGTACTCGACTCCATGGAGCTCGAGCGCGAGCGCGGCATTACTATCAAGATGCAGCCGGTGCGCATGAAGCACAAGGCTCCCATCGCCGTCGGAGACATTCCGGCCGGCCAGGAATATACGCTGAACCTCATCGACACCCCTGGCCATATCGATTTCTCATACGAAGTGTCACGCGCTCTCAAGGCCGTGGAAGGTTCAATCCTGCTCGTCGATGCCACGCAGGGTGTCCAGGCCCAGACCCTCACCACGCTCAACATGGCTCGCGAGGCAGGCCTCACCATCATTCCGACCGTATCCAAGATCGACTCGCCGCTCGCACGCACCGAAGAAGTGATCGCCGAAGTGAGCCAGCTCCTCGGATGCCCGCCTGAGGACGTCCTTAAGGTTTCCGGCAAGACAGGCGAAGGCGTCGAGCACCTCCTCGCTGAGATCATCCGCCGCGTGCCGCCGCCACAGGCCTCGAATGAGACCGACCGCTTCCGCTCCCTCATCTTCGATTTTCAATATTCCAACCACACCGGCGTCATCGTCTACGTCCGCGTGGTGAATGGTTCCGTGAAGCGCCATGAGAAGCTCGCCTTCAAGATTGCCAATAAGGAGTTCGAAGCGATCGAGGTCGGCATCTTCAAGCCTGACAACACTCCCGTCGAGTCTCTCGGCATGGGCGAGATCGGCTACATCGTGACCGGCATCAAGGAGCCTGGAGTCGCATCGGTCGGTGACACGGTCGCTTCGGTCAAAGATACGTTGCCAGCGCTGCCAGGATATATGAGCCCGCGTCCGGTCGTGTGGGCCTCTCTCTACCCGGAATCGCAGGACGATCTGTCACTCCTTCGCCAGGCCCTCGGCCGCCTCCGTCTTTCAGATTCTTCATTCACGTACGAGGAAGAAGCCTCGGGCACGCTCGGCAAAGGATATCGCTGCGGTTTCCTCGGCATGCTCCACATGGAGATCGTCACGGAGCGCCTTCGCCGCGAATTCAATCTCGAGCTTGTCATCACCCAGCCGTCCATCATCTACAGTATTGAGCTCAAGGAAGGGAAGACGATCACTGTATATTCTCCGGCCCTCTTCCCGGACGACAACGACATCGCGTCGGTGTCCGAACCAATCGTCACCATGAAGATCATCACGCCGCCGGCATACCTGTCAGGCCTCATGAAGGCGCTCTATGATCATGAAGCGGAGGTCACCGCCACCGAGAATTTCGGCGATAACCGCACCATGATCACCATGGTCATGCCGCTCCGCGAGCTTATGCGCAATTTCTTCGATGAAGTGAAAAGCATCTCTTCGGGATATGCATCGATCTCGTATGACATCACCGACAACCGCAAAGCCGACGTGGTGCGCATGGATGTCCTCATCGCCGACGAGCCGGTCGTGGCCTTCACCCGCGTCGTATCGCGCCGCCGCGCCGAGGAAGAGGCCATCTCCATGGTAAAAAAGCTCTACGAGATCCTTCCGCGCGAGCTCTTCACGTATAAAGTGCAGGCCAAGGCATTCGGCCGCATCATCTCCTCTGAAACCATTTCGGGCAAGAAGAAGGACGCCGCCGGCACATTGTCCGGAGGCGATATTACCCGCAAGATGAAGCTGCGCGAGAAGCAGAAAGAGGGCAGGAAGCGCCTCAAGGAGCATGGGTCCGTGACCATCCCGCAGGACGTGTTCGTGAAGATGCTGAGAAGCGGCGAATGAGGCGAAGAGGCTATCTTCCGCTCACCGCAGGGAAGTAGAGCAGCAGCATGCTGATAACGACGAGAATGCTGATGATGATTATGCCTACGTTGGCGAATTTCTTGGTGTTCTTATGGAATAACATAGTGCGTGTAGTATACTGTGTAGCATGAAGCGCCGCAACCGCTCCAGCCTGTACTCCATTTTATCATCGCCGTTCACCCTCATTGCGGCAGTTATCGTCTTTATTGTGCTCGCGCGCGCCGCATGGAGCATCCACGAGAAGGCTCGCGAAAGCTCCCTGAGGCTCGAGGTCGCTACAGCCGAACTGGCTAGGCTTCAGAGCAGTCAAGCCGAGCTCGGAGCACGCGTGGACCAGCTCTCGACCCCCGCCGGCATTCGTTTCCAGATACGCGAGCGCTATCACGCCGTCGAGCCAGGCGAGCAGGTTGCTGTCATCGTCGACAGCCTGCCTTCGGCCTCGGGTACCGCCGCCGCGATCAACGCGGCAAGCACGACCGGTGCGCAGGGTTCCTCCTGGTGGCGCAACGTCTTGCACGCTTTCGGGCTCTGACATACTATTGAGCCGTTCAGGCCGCCCGCGAGATTAGTTTAGTGGTAGAACTGGTGCTTCCCAAGCATCGGGCGCGGGTTCGATTCCCGCATCTCGCACAAAAAAATCGGCACAGAGGCCGAATTTCTTGAAAGGATCATTTAGGAAGGCCTATTTGATGTTGAGGACTTCGCGGATCTTGGATTCGTCGAAGCCTACGACGATCTCTCCACCCATGTCGATGACGGGAACACCCATCTGGCCTGTCTTGTCGATCATCTCCTTGCGCTTGTCGAGGTCTGCCGCCACGTTGAAGTCCTTGTAGGCAACTCCGTTGCTCTTGAAGAACGTCTTGGCCATATTGCAGTACACGCACGTCGGCGTCGAATATATGACTATCTCTTTCATATGATTGTTGGCGTTAGTATTAAAAATAATAGATCAACCGTTCGGATTTTCAGTCTATCATGCCGCTTCGCCGGCGTGCAAGCGGATGATGAGGCCGGATCGGCCGTGCTATAATGAGAGAAATCCATGGCATATCTGGACTTCTTTTCAGCCCTGTCGCATACCCTCGCTTCGGTCGCCGTGAGCGGCGGCTACGTCACTCTTTTCCTCGCCACACTCTTGGAAGGCATTCCGCTCCTGGGCATCTTCATTCCAGGCCATGTCGCCATCATCGCCGCAGGCTTCCTCTCAAGCGTGGGCGTGCTCAATGTCTATACCGTAGCGATCGTAACCGTCATCGGGGCGATCTGCGGCGACTATCTCAGCTTCGCGCTCGGCAGGAAGTACGGCTGGCCGTTCATCGACCGCCTGCGCAAGTACTTTTTCGTGAAGGATACGCATCTCGAGAAGGCCAAGCGCCTCCTTGAGGTCCACACAGGCAAGGCCCTCATGATCGGACGCTTCAATCCGGTGACCCGCGGCATATTTCCATTCCTTGTGGGGGCAAGCCATGTGCCGTCGCGCAATTTCTGGATATATAATTCGCTGGGCGGCATCGCCTGGGTGGTAACATCCGTCGCGCTCGGATATGTCCTGGGCCTCGGATTCCATGTCGCCGCCGACGCCTTCGGCAAGATCATCCTGGTCGCCGTTCTCGCAGGCATGCTCATCGTGTGGGGCTACCGATTCGTGAACATGCGCTTCCATGTGTTCCGCCGCTACGAGCTCTTCACGCTCGGCTTCAACCTGGTGTCGCTCGGCATCCTTGCACGCATGATCCAGGACACGCTTGCGGTGCGATCATTCATGGCGCCATTCGACGTGCAGGTCAGTCTGTGGGCAAAGACGCTTGCGGCAGGCCCGCATGGCGTGCTCGTCGTGGCAGCGGCGACGGTCGTGAGCTCCCTCGGGGGCATCGTCGCGGTCACGGCATACGGCGTGGTCGGCAGCATCATACTGGCGCACCAGAAGAAGTGGAGGAAGTCCGCCATCGTGCTCCTGTCGCTCGGCTCGTGCGCCATCGCCGTCGGCTGGATGAAGGAGATCTTCGTTCGCGTGAGGCCCCATGACATCATACTGCTCACGTTCCCGCCGCGACTTCAATTCATGTTCGATCAGGCATGGCTGGCCGCGGATCCGAGCTTCCCGTCCGGACATTCTGTCTTCGCCGCAGCGTTCTTCTTCCTTTTGGCATATTGCCTCGCCCCATATATGCGCTCGTGGGTCAGGCGCGAGCTCCTGTTCGTCTTCTGCGCAGTGTCTACGATCGCCGTGGGCCTGTCCCGCATCATCCTGAATGTGCACTGGGCCTCCGATGTCCTCGCTGGCTGGGCCTTGGGCATCTTCTGCGCGACCTCGTCCATACTCGTGGTGAGATATGCCGCGGCTTTGGTGACGGAAAGGGTAGACATAAGGGCTGCTACGGCAGTTGCTGCAGCGGCGACCGCGAGCGCACTCAAACCTGCCGCTGAAGCTCCGGTGTCGCCCCAGAAGACCGCTTAGCTGCGCGATCCGCTCTTATTTTTTCCGATCGAACGCTTCCTGAAGGCTAGCTGGTACGTTCGGATTTTTTGTATAGATGAAGACTTCCTGGACGTCGCCGAGGCCGCGCACCTTCACGCTGAATCCGGCAGGGATGGCGTTGAATTTGAGGTGGGGTTTGCCTCCGCTCACGTTCTTCACCACGCCCAGGACTATCTTCGTGACTGATTCCTCTGCATCCGCAATGGAAATGAGGAGCTTGGCGTCCTCGGTCATGGTTGAGTGGCGGCTGTTTATCTTTTTGCTTCCAAGCAGGCCGGAGAATTTGGACATGTGGGCTTTTTATTTCACCAACAGAGACGATCCTTCCATCGAAGCATGCTTTTTGAGCCCGAGAAGCTCGAGGACGGTCGGTGCGAGATCGGCGAGGCCGCCGTCGCGTAGCGCATATTTTTTCGAAGTGATGATGCAAGGCACCAAAGACAGCGTATGCGCCGTGTGCTTTTCGCCGGTCTCCTGGTCCACATTGATCTCGGCGTTGCCGTGGTCTGCGGTGACTATAGCGACGCCGCCCGCCTCATTCAGAGCTTCTATGACGCGCTTGAGCTGGGCGTCCACGGTCTCGATGGCGGTGATGATAGCGGGGACGTTGGCGGTGTGGCCGACCATGTCGGGATTGGCGAAGTTCATGAAGATGAAGTCGACGTCGCCCCGGCGGATCTCCTCTATGGCTTTGTCGGCGATGGCTTCGGCGCGCATCTCGGGCGCCTCGTCGTGCGTCTTCACGTCCTTCCTTGAGGCGAGCATGATATTCGTCTGGCCCTCGTGGGGCAGATCGCGGCCGCCGTTCAGGAAGTATGTAGCGTGGGGGAATTTCTCTGTCTCTGCGATGCGGCTCTGCTTCATGCCAGCCTTGGCCAGCTCTTCGCCGAGCGTCGCTTCCACGGTCTTTGGTGTGAATGCCGTAGGGCAGTCGAAATCCGAGCTGTATTCGGTGAGGGTAAGGAAATGGATATTGTCTTTCTTGGCTGCGGCGATGAGCTTCTCTGAGATCATACGAGCCCTGTCGGCGCGGAAATTGAAGAAGAAGACGCCGTCGTTCGTGCCGATCCGTGCGCCGACGCCATGCGGAGTCGTCATGACGATAGGTTCGATGAGCTCGTCTTTTGCGCCGGTCTTGTAGCGCTCTTCCATATAAAGGGAAGGCTTGATCTCGCAGACAGCGCCTTTGCATTCGAAGAGGGCCTGCTCGACTTTGGCCAGGCGGTCCCAATTGTTGTCGCGATCCATGGCGTAGTAGCGGCCTGAAAGCGTGGCGATGAAGAATTGGGGCTTGGAAGGGTCGCCGGCTTTCGGCTCCTCCGAGTTCAGCTCCTCGAGCACGGCCTCGAGCTCTTTCAGGAATGCCGACGCGCTCTGGGGCGGCGTATCGCGTCCGTCGGTGAAGACGTGAATGGCCACTTTCGGCACATTCTGCTTTTTTGCCAGGCGCAGGAATGCAAAAAGATGGTTCTGGTGGCTGTGCACCCCGCCGTCAGAAAGGAGGCCTTGAACGTGAAGGGTGGATCCGTGCTTCTTCACATGATCGAAGAGGGCGAGAATGTGCGGATTCTCGTCGAATTCGCCTGTGCGGATGGATTTGTCGATGCGCACAAGATCGGTATCGATGGGCGTGCCCGCGCCGATCGTCATATGACCGACTTCACTGTTGCCCATCTGGCCTTCAGGAAGACCGACGGCGTCACCAGATGCCTTCAGGAGGGAATGAGGGTATTCATTCCAGAGCATATCGAAGAAAGGCTTTTTGGCGGCAGCGACGGCGTTGTCTTTGGTATCTTCGCGCTGGCCCCAGCCGTCGAGGATGATGAGCATCACGGGTTTTTGGGCGGAATTCCTTGTATTCATTGCGAAAGCATATCATATGTTTCGTAATTTTTGCCAAAATTACACCATGGCAGGAGAGTTCGCATTCAGGCCATTATTGCATATGCAGTTTTGACAGCGCGTCAACTGAATGACGGACGCATGAGCAAGCTTGCGCCGGGTGTATTATTTTCCCGTGCGGGAGCTAACCCACCCGCCCTTATAACAATGGCCAAACAGCCAAAGCCAGCTCCACAGCAGCCGGCACCGCAGACTCCTCCGCAGAATGCATAAGTAAGGGCGGAGGCAGGAGCGGGAAGACTCCCTTCGGGGAGTTTTCTTTTGCTCGATCCGCACTATTCCAGTATTCCGGGAATAAAAAAGACCAGCGGTGAGGCTGGTCTGGAATTGGGTATGAACGAATTTAAGATACTGCTTGAACTTCCAAAAAAGCTTTCACTTTCTTATGGACTCGACTGCTTGTAACCATGACTCCGATTGTCACTATTATAATTCCTATTGAAACAACTGCCAGGCCGCCAAGGGCATGGAGCATTGAATCCCAGCCAGACACAGAATAGTAATAGGAGATAGTGTCATTATTCTTGATCGTGGTCTTGGCGCTATTGAGCGAGAGGTTATCTTCCCAACTGGGAAAGGCTGCATGCGCGTGGTAGGTCAACCCATTTATACTTGTCAGATAGTAAATCTGTATGATCGGCTTGTTTAGTATGAGGATAGTGGTTTTTTCTCCTTGAGCGGCCAGAGCCTTGAATTTATCCAGAGGAACAGCTATGGTGGTCCCTCGTAACGAGAGAGCTTCAGGAAAGAAGTACGATCCATCAGGTAGCTTATTTACCAGAATGTAAGAAGTAATTAAGCCGAAGTTAGCTTCGACAATACGGTCTTTCCATTCCAGAGGCTCCACCATTCGATAGAATCCGTATCCTATAAATACAGAAGCGACGAGCAAGAAGGGGGACAACTTGAGCAGTTTATTTTTCATAGAACTAGGTAAAGAACAGGGAATGTGTTGAGTCGAGAGTCTGCGCGCTAGAGTACTATAAAAAAGCATGGCTGTAAAACCCATATGCAACAAAGCCCGCAGGAGCGGGCTTTGTTGCCATAGGGTAGGCTGACCTACATCAGGAGAAATTTCCGAAGATCATAAGGCGGTGTCCTCTATTCGGCCATAAGGCGCGATGTTCGGGACCCTGGAAATCTTTTTTAAGGAATAACTCCGTGAATAGATAGGTGCCTAATATGTATTTTAGAGGGCGTGCTGAGGCGGTCAAGCGCAAACTGGGGAAAAGCAGTGGACAACCTGTGAACAGCTCTATTTGAGCGAGTATTTGGCCTTTGCTCCCAGGGCTTCCTCTATGCGAAGAAGCTGGTTGTACTTGGCCACGCGGTCCGTGCGGGAGAGAGACCCGGTCTTGATCTGCCCGACACCGGTACCAACTGCGAAGTCAGCGATGGTCGTATCTTCAGTCTCGCCCGAGCGGTGAGAGATGATGGACGTATACCCTGCCTTCTGCGCCAATACGATGGAATCTATGGTCTCCGAAACGCTGCCGATCTGGTTGAGCTTGATGAGGATGGAATTGCCCGCGCTCTTCTCGATGCCCATGCCGAGGCGGGCGATGTTGGTCACGAAGAGATCGTCGCCGACGAGCTGGAGCTTTTTGCCGAGCTTCTTGGTGAGTTCGATCCAGCCTTCCCAGTCATCTTCGGACAAGCCGTCTTCGATTGAGATGATCGGATACTTCGCGGCCATGGCTTCGTACCAGGCGATGAGCTCGGATGTGCTCAGGGTCTTGTTCTCGCGCGCGAGATGATACATACCGTCCTTATAGAGCTCGGTCGCTGCGCAGTCGAGGGCGATGGAGATCTGTCTGCCCGGCTTGTAGCCTGCGGCCGCGATGGCTTCCATGAGGACTTGGAGAGGAGCTTCGTTGGACGGAAGGGAAGGAGCGAAGCCGCCTTCGTCGCCGACGGTGGTCGAGAGCTTGCGGTCATGAAGGATCTTCTTCAGGGCATGGAAGACATCGGTGCCGGCGCGGAGTGCGTCGGAGAATGTCTTGAAGCCGTGCGGAACGATCATGAATTCCTGGATGTCTGCGGAATTCTCAGCGTGCTTGCCGCCGTTTATGACATTCATCATAGGTACAGGAAGGATAGGAACTGACTTTTTCGGCATAAGCGAGCCGAAGTATGCGTAGAGGGGCTTCTTCGCGCTCTTGGCTGCAGCCTGGGCGAATGCGAGCGATACGCCGAGGATGGCGTTGGCTCCGAGCTTGCCCTTGTTGGTCGTGCCGTCGAGCTTGATCATGGCGAGGTCGAGCTTGCGCTGGTCCAGCTCCTTGCCTTTGACAGCCTTGAGGATCTTCGTGTTCACGTTCTCGGCTGCTTTCTTGACGCCCTTGCCTCCGTAGCGCTTGCCGCCGTCGCGGAGCTCGATGGCTTCGTGGCTTCCGGTCGATGCGCCCGAAGGGACCATGGCGCGGCCGAATGAGCCGTCAGTAAGGGTAAGATCGACTTCGATGGTGGGATTTCCGCGGGAATCCAGAATTTCGCGGGCGCGCAGCATTTTTATTTTGGGCATGGGGTGAAATTTCGGTAAAAATTATTAATGAAGTTCAGGCATTATAGAGGCTCCCGTTCGGCGCCGCAAGGTGGTATAGTGCTTTCATGAAAAATGATACTTCGTGGGGCGGGGTAGCGGGCTGGTACGATGATCTCCTTGAGACATCCCCGGACTCATTCCAGGCCAAAGTCATCCTGCCGAACATCCTCCGCATCCTGGAGCCTAAGATGCGCGCGGGTCTTTCCGGCATGACCGTCCTCGATGCCGCCTGCGGCCAGGGATATTTCTCCCGCGCGTTCGCTGAGAAGGGCGCGAAGGTCATCGGCGCGGACATCTCTCCTGAGCTCATCGCTTTTGCGGCCGAACGCTCGCCGAAGGAGCTCCAATTCCATGCAGCCCCTGCCGACTCGATGCCATTCATGGCCGATGCATCAGCGGATGCCGTCACGATAGTCCTCGCCCTTCAGAACATCGAGAATCTGGCAGGCACCGTGGCCGAATGCGGGCGCATCCTCAAGCCTGGAGGCCGCCTCGTATTCGTGCTCAATCATCCAGCATTCCGCATTCCTGGCCGATCAAGCTGGCACTGGGATGAAGAGAAGGCTCTCCAGTATCGCCGCATCGATGCGTATATGTCCGACATCCAGTCCAAGATCGACATGACGCCGGGCGAACCAGTGGCCGCCAAGAAGAAGTTCACAGCGACTTTCCACCGCCCGCTCCAGACATATTTCAAAGCGCTGATCAAATCCGGCCTCGCCGTCACCCGCCTCGAGGAATGGATATCCCACAAGGAAAGCCAGAAAGGTCCCCGCTCTGTCGAAGAGGACCGCATCCGAAAGGAGATCCCGATGTTCCTCATGATCGAAGCAATAAAAAGGACCGCATGGGCGGTCCGGGGTAACTAAAGCGATCACTTTCGGATCGTCACGACCTGCAATCCCGTACGCAGGCCCATTTCTTTTTCCCATTCGAGCGATCGGGTCTCGGGATATGTATCCTTGATTATGTGTACGGCCATGCATTCAAGACAATGAACCATTTCCATAGGTACTGCCAGTCCCGGAAGAAAAGAAATATCAGTTTTGCCCTTGGCTGAGCTTCCAAGAAGGGAGTCATGTGCCCGTTTCAATTTGAGGAATTCGCCATAGGCGTTTATCCCTATATCGCTATCGAATATCCCGATTACCTGTTCTGAGCCGGCGACTTTTGGTAATTGCGAAAAATACTCATAGTATTCATCGCGGGATTTGTTGTACAGATTTCTCAGAATTTCTTCTGTGCGGGACAAGGATCTATTTTTGCGGGTAGCTTGATGGAGCATGAGGATTCCTCCTGTGAATTGAATTTTGATCGTGTGTTGAAAATTAATGTGCGCTGCAGATAAACATATCGTGCTTCAAGAAAGCTGGCAATGGGCAGTTCACGTGGCCAGCCGCCCTATTTGGCGTCCTTGATAGAAAGTATCGGAATAAGCGCGACGAGCGATATGGCGCCGACGACTGCAAAAAGATATGCGTCTGTCGTATACATGAGACCGACGACGGTTATGAGCGGAGCGAAGAAATATGCCAGCGGCCTCGTCACGCGGAATAGCCCGAGCGCGGCAGAATCGCGGGGGGATACCGTCTTGAAGAAATATGTCTCCATCATCACTTCGGTTATTGCGGCGCCGACGCGGGTGAGGAAGAGCCCGAGCGCCCAGACCGGCACGCTGTTCCAGGTCATGAATGAGAGGAGGATGGTGAAGACCGACATGATTCCGATACCGAGGGCCATCATGCCTTTCTCGCCCCTTCTGTCCGCCAGCGCGCCCAGGGGATATTGGAGAAGAGGGAACGGCAGGAGCATGATGGTCAGGATGAGCCCGATAGACTCCCAGCTGAAATTCATCACGTTGTGGAGGTAGATCGGGCTATAGACCACCATCCAGGCATAGAATGTCTGAAGGATGAAGTTGGCAAAGAAAAGCCCTACCCAATCCCTGTTATGCGATACGTGCTTCACGAGCTGGAGCGGCGACAGGTGCATATAATTCGGATCCCTGAATCGAGGGAAATTCTTATGCATGAGATACGCGAGCGGAAGGAGCATGGCGAAGCCGGCGATATAGGTGCTGCGGTAATTGCCTGTTCCGCTGATAAGCATGGTGCCGATGAGCGGACCTATGGTCCAGGATGCATTCAGGACGGAGTTGTAGAGGCCTCGCACCGAGCCGACTTTTGTCCCTTCGGTATAGACCTCGAGGAATATGTCGAGGCAGAGGCCGAGAATGGAAGCAGAAGCCATTTCTACCGCAAAGAGCAGGGCGATGATATATGGGGACGATGCGGTCATGAGCCCGTAGAAAAGCACTGCCTGGAGAGCCACGAACCACATCGAGGTGCGATAGTTGCCGATTCTGCGGATAATTGCGGGCGCAACCAGAAAGCCTAGG
The DNA here is from genome assembly GCA_028286835.1 of Candidatus Parcubacteria bacterium. Classification (GTDB taxonomy): domain Bacteria; phylum Patescibacteriota; class Minisyncoccia; order Phycocordibacterales; family PALSA-1337; genus C7867-002. Next base: position 25,129 of record JAQBQT010000013.1, on the reverse strand, counting down.
ACTGTGAGCGCCGCGCCCATCATATAGATGAGGCCTACCGTCTTCTCGTCCGCGAAGAGCGAGAGGAAGCTCGAATTTGAATACATCGGGATGACCAGATGCAGCGTATAGATGAAGCCGATGATGGCGATCGTATAGATGACGTGGCTCCGCGGCGCTTGGCGTTGTCGAGGGCTCATGTTGGCGTAATTATAGCAGATGGCACAGCAGAAGGAGGGCATATGGTTCTTCTGGACACGATGTCGCCTTTTGGGCGCATCTAGTTCTCGCTGACGCATAGAAGGATGGTATTTGTCTGACGGTGTGCGTCAGCTCCGAAATGTCCTTCAGAACCATATGCCCTCCTTCTGCTGACGATTCAGGCAAAATAAAAAACCGCCTAACTTACGTTAAGCGGTTATCTCCAGTCACATTTTTCACCCTACTTTCTCAGAAATCTTTGCTCGCATCGATCTAATGGCCTGTACTGTACGGCCCAGTTCTGCAGAAAGTATTTCGTCCGAAGGTCGAGTACCGGAGGATATTCGACGAATCTCTTTTACGGTCCATTCTTGCCCTTGATTAGAAGCTTCAGGTTCTGCGTCTCCTGATCTGGGGATGGACATTGCTGAGTTATTGCTGATTATTTCCAGCAGTAATTTTGCTTTGTCTTCCAGTTTTTTGAGAGCCTCTGTCGCAAAGCGTCTTTCTGTAGCATTCAGGTGGTGCATCTTCATCCGTCGAGGTACTTTTTCCATGAATTGAGTGAATTGACGCACTCGGGCAATTAGTTTTACTGAAGTGAGCTCATATGACTCACGTTCCTTCCTTGCAGGCTCTTCGAGTTCCTGTTGTACCTGAGCAGACAACTCTTGTTGAGAGAGATGGTGCTTCACCGCCATACGCGCATGACGTACCTGGTCTTTTCCACTGGACAGTCGTGCGAGTATTCGTACGCTGTTGATGGGAAGATTTTTCTCTGAAACCATTTTCATCACTTCCTCTGGCATGCTAAGTAATTGGAGGCGAGAACGAATGTAACTTTCCGGCTTGTTTACACCTTCGGCGATTTCACCCAAAGATAACTCAAATTCTTTCATGAGTCTGAGAAACCCTTGAGCTTCTTCGAAGGGGTTGAGGTCCGCACGGTGCAGATTCTCAGCGAGAGCGATCAGTAGAAGTTCGACGGGACGTCTTGCTTCTATGATGAATCCCGCAATCTCCTTCTTTTTCTTGAGCTTTGCTGCTCGAAGCCGACGTGATCCGATGACAAGGTCATAATAACCATTGTCATCTGGTTGAACAACAATTGTCTGAAGTTGGCCTTGGTCGACGAGAGACTCACCCAATTCCTTGAGTCCTTCCTCGTCATATTCTGTACGAAGAGTCACGAGAGATTCCCTGATCTTATCAATAGGAATCTGACATATCTGATCTGTTACTGAACTCAGTAGTACCGGCTGACGTTTCATTTGTTACTCCTTTTTCTTGCGTGTTTTTTTGCTTTTTTGAGCATTAGAAGATATTCGTCATCTTGCATTCTGCGTAGCCAGGCTTTGGTTGACCATACTCGACAATGTGCCTGATAGGGTATACCCGCAGATTCAACGGCCTGGCTCCAGCATCCGAAATGAGCTATAGCACTTCCAAGCAAATCACAATGACTATCTTGTATGGATCTGTGACTCAGGCGCATGCCTAACTTCTCGAGATACCTTATACGCATAAGAATGCGTGGTTTTGTCCACCATCCCGGTTGGCGTCCTTTTCTGATTTTTGAATAGTCCAAGCCACTCTCACGTATTGCTTTTGCCCAGCTGCCAAATACTTTTGAAGCCGCACTGAGAATGTAGGCGTATGAACTGTCTCTCAAAGAGCCTGTACTGAGTGGTATTTCAATTTTCTGAAGGCGCTGAATTTCCATACAAACAGTTTTTTTGTCCCAGATTTTCCAGGGAAGAGGATCTGTCGGATCAAAACCAGCACATATTCGAGCTTGTGCCCAGCCTCCTTCACCAAAATGCCGTCGAGCCGCTTGATAAAGTCCTCTGTCTTGCTGAGAGACATCGAAGCCTCTGACTGATAAGCCACATCGGTATCTCCGAAGTATTTCCTTTACAATTGTGGTTTTTGACCAACGTCTCATTGGCTCCTTCTTGCGAAGTTTGGAATAATTTAATCCAGCTGCTGCAATTGCTTGTGCCCACCCACCAAAATATTTAATCGCCGCCATATAGAGGCGCGTTTCCTTTTTTTGGAGATGATTTGAGTTAAGAGGCTGCTTGAGGTTATTTCTGAGATTAATTGAGGCTAGAATTTTTTCTTCACTCCATACTAGACATGTGCGTTTAAGAACACGTACTTGATCATAGGAAAGACCTGCAGCCGTGATGCTTTTCCGCCAGCTTCCATAATATTTGCAGCCAGCTAAATAAAGCGGCCGACAATTTGTCTGCATGTAATTGGAATTAAGCCTTTGCCCATTCCGATGTCGCATTTTGATGTGGCGAACCACGATCTGTTTGCTCCATTGCATTCTGGACATATGTTGCTCCTGGGGTTGTAGGTTGAGAAATGTGAATGTTAAAGTGCATAAACTATTTTGGATATTATAATAATATTCCAAGTGTGTCAATAAAGGCAAAACATGATCTTTTGGACAAGTTTAAATTACTTGCGCGCCTTCATAATTCATGCTAACGTGTCATAACTATGAAGAAAGAAATCCATCCGGAGAACTACCGCCAGGTCATCTTCTCCGACAACTCAAGCGGAGCCAAATTCCTCATTCCTTCGGCCATCGAGACCAAGGAAACCGGAAAGTGGACCGACGGCAAGGAATATCCGATGTTCTCAGTCGAAATCTCCAGCGCTTCCCATCCGTTCTACACGAACCAGGAGAAGACCATCGACACCGCAGGCCGCGTCGAGAAATTCAAGACCCGCCAATCGAAGTCCAAGGCGCCCGCAAAGAAATAGCTGCCCAAGCGCCCTCTCTGGGGCGCTTTTGCTATACTTCTATCTGACAGCCTCTGCTATATGGACCTCGAACTCTACAAGAACAATCCCAAAACTGCATTCCTCGCCGGCATGTATGAAAAGCTCTCTGCCGATGAGGCCGAGACGCGGGCTCTTTCTGCGAGCGATCCTGCCATGAAGGAAATGGCAGAGCATGAGCTCGTCTCCATTCTTGAGCAGAAAAGCGGCCTCGAGAACCAGATGAAGGAGATCGTTGCGGCCGAAGAAGTTGAGGACGAGAAGCCAAACGAGATCATCCTCGAAGTCCGCGCAGGCGCCGGGGGAGACGAGGCGGCTCTCTTTGCCTTCGAGCTCCTCACGATGTATCAGCGATATGCCGAGACAAAGGGATGGCAGACAAAGATCATAGACGAGTCCAAGAATGACCTCGGTGGATACAAGGAAGCGTCGATGGAAATAAAAGGCATCGGCGTATATAACGATCTCCGCTGGGAGACCGGTGTTCATCGCGTACAGCGGGTGCCCGAGACCGAGAAGTCCGGCCGCATCCATACCTCCACGGCCTCCGTCGCCATCATGCCCATCCGCAAGAAGTCCAAGATCGTCATTAATCCCGCAGATCTCGAGATCGAGACCTCGCGCTCCGGCGGCAAGGGCGGCCAGAACGTGAACAAAGTTGAGACTGCCGTGCGCATGCTCCACAAGCCGTCCGGTATCATGGTCCGCGCCACCGCAGAGCGCTCGCAAAGCGCCAACAAGGAGCGCGCCCTCGCCATTATTCTTGCCAAGCTCGAAGTCATCAAGGCCGAAGAAGAGATGAAGAAGTTTGCCGACCTCCGTTCCGGACAGATCGGCACAGGCGACCGCTCCGAGAAGATCCGCACATACAATTTTCCTCAGGATCGCATCACCGATCACCGCATCAAGGAATCCTGGCACAACATTCCGGCCATTCTGGCAGGGAAGGTGGGCCCCATCATAGACGCGCTCCATGAATTCGAGAAGAGCGGTAAAACTGCATCGACCGCTACAGACCTTGACGAATAAGGAATAATGATGTTATATACAATCTAGCATCAGTTCACGAATCACATACAACACAAAAACGTCAGTTCTATACAACTCTATATGAAGTCGAATGAAAATTGCTCAGTGGAAAGAGCGGTTGCAGCGCGCGAATTGCTGGAGTCCTCCTACTCCTTTATGGCAAGTGCAGATATGGCCTCGCTGGAAATGGTAAAATCCTTCTGGCTTAAACCACTCTGGTGGATGGTAATGCAGAGCAAAGCCATCCAGGCAGAACGCCTGATGTGCGAGGTCACCAGAAAATATGGATTGGCCCCGTTTGCTCCGGAAGACATCGTAAGACGGATGGAGTTTCTGCTTTTGGTATATGGCGGCGATGAAGCACTGGAATTTATCGAGGGCACATTTCCGCATGGATTGCCCGAAGATATTTCTCGCGATACTCGCGCACTGCTGCTTATCTGCCAAGCGGAAGCATTGCTGGACCTCGATGAGGGGGAAGAATTAAAAGCGGAGGCTTTGTATGAAGAGGCGCGCAGGTTATGTATGCTCGGCGTCTCTTCCCGCATACATGTGAGGTATCAGCGATCCCTGGGGATTTTTCATAAGATCCAAGGGGGATTACCTAGCGAAGTGAATGGCCACTTCCAGATGGCTCTGAATATCGCTAAACATAAGAATATGTATGTCGAAGTTGAGAAAACCAAATATGCTATGCGGAAGGCAGACCTGATTCCTCAGTAGTCCTACGACGGATCTACTATCAGTCAAAGCGCGATACGGATCGCGCTTTTTTATTGGCTGAAAATGGCCGCACAGCATTCCCTGCGATAAAAAAGCCCCGCTACCTATGTGCGGGGCTTGCTATGTAAATCATTCAGGCTCCTCCTTTTTGAAATAATGGGGAGCTAGAAAGTATGCCAAAGCTATTGCGACGAGACCTATGCCGTATGCGACGTGAAGAAAACGGGCGATCGGCCCGATCTCTTGGACATATATGCCTACGATCACGATGACTGCCAGGATCGCTGTTAGCGTTCCAAATAAGGAAAGCGGGCAGAGCCCCTCCAGAGGAACATTGCGATGAAATCTGTATTTCTCGCACCATACGCCGCAGCAGATGCCGACGATCAAAAGGGAACCTGACCATGAACTGATATCAGCCAAAACTCCGCCGCAATGGCAGAAGTAGATCGAAATCTGCAGCACGCCATACAATAGCGAGCCGATGACTACGAACGGCTCGAGAAGCTTGTATTTCATACGAAATCTCCTAACTGAGGGTTGAAAAGAACGAGTGCGGATATATCTTACAATATATGCACCCATTATTCAATCCTCATATTCTGTGCCCCCGGCAGGAATCGAACCTACATCCACTCCTTAGGACGGAGTTGTTCTATCCATTGAACTACGAGGGCTTGTCTCGCGCCATGGCTGCGCGCACTAGGAATATAGCACATTTTCTGCTAGACTTTTCGCGATGACCCCTGAAGAGAAATCTTTGCTTGAACGCACCTATGCGATCGCGGAAGAGAATAACGGCATGCTGAAGAGCATCCGTCGCACCGGCCGCCTGGCCCTTCTCGCGAGGATCCTCTACTGGGTCGTCATCCTCGGGGTCAGCGTCGGAGCATATTATTTCATCCAGCCGTATATCAATCAGCTTGTCGGCATATACGGCTCGGTTTCCGGCGCTTCAGTCCCGTCATTCTTCAAATAAGCCGAGGTAGCTCAGTTGGTAGAGCATTCCCCTGAAGAGGGAAGGGTCACCAGTTCGATCCTGGTCCTCGGCACCCTCACTTGACTTTTTCTTAATTATAGTATATAGTACTGCCTGTTACCCAATTAATAACAGCTCGTTTTGTTCTGCGCCCCAGTTAAGCCATATTACGGCTTTCGGGGCTTGAGAGGAAAACAGGCACATCAAATATATGAAAAACACTGTAATCAAAATGTATGCAGCGATCGGAACAGCCCTTACGGTGCTGGCCCTCAGCTTTGTTGTGGCTGCTTTCCCGGCTCAGGCCCACGCCTACGTCGCGTACGGCGGAAACGGCAACAGCTATCCGTGTCCGCATCCGTATACGTATCCGAACGGATATTACTACTGCGGTACGCCGGCAACCAACACGGTTCCGCCTCCGCAGCCGTATCCATATCCGCAGCCGCAGCCTCAGTACCAGAACCTCGGCGTCTCATGCTATGCAGCAAACTCATCTGTCTCGACAGGCCAGTCTGTCCAGTGGAATGCATACGCATCGGGCGGCACAGGCTCTTATTCGTATAGCTGGTCCGGCACCGACGGCCTCTATGGCTCAGGATCGACAGCCTATATGACGTATTACAATCCGGGCTACAAGACAGCCACAGTCTCCGTCTATTCAGGCGGACAGACAGTCACCGTCTCATGCTCTGGATCAGTGAACGTCTACGACAGCTATAACAATGGCTACTACTACCAGCAGAATACATACACATATCCGACGGTCGTCTCCTCGAATGCGAGCGGCCTCCAGGTTGGATGCTATTCAGATCCTGCGACGGCTTCCATAAACCAGCCTGTCACATGGAATGTCGAAGTCACGGGCGGCATGGCACCGTACACGTATTCATGGACCGGTTCTGACGGCCTCACGGGCTCGAACGCCACGGCCATCAAGTACTACCAGTCCGCAGGCACGAAGAGCGCCATTGTCTCGGTCACTTCTGCCGACGGCAGGAGCACGACATGGGCATGCTCCAACACGGTCTCGGTACGCAGCGGCTATGTCGCTCCGAAGCCGACAAAGCCGGTTGTCCAGGCTCCTCAGCCTACTCCGGTCCAGACCGATCTCGGCGCCAACTCGATCTTCTCCCTCAACAATGTCCCGTGGGGATGGGTCGCGGTCCTCGTGATCCTCGTCCTCTTCGCCGCGGTCATGTATCTCACGTTCAACAAGACGAAGATCTAACCGGCAGGGAATCGACGGGAATCGAAGCGGTCCGAATGTGCGACGGGTGCGGCTCCAAATAAACGTCTAGCCTCGCCAAGGCTTAAAATTGAGTGCCAAAAGGCCCCAGAAATGGGGCTTTTTGTATGCTTGACATTAATATTAAATATGCTATAATAGTATATGTCAAGGTTAGTTCTTTACAAATAGGTACTCGCGACCCACACAACAGCGAGCTGGAAGACTGCCCGGTAGTCACTTGGCGCCCCACCCAGTAGAAACTTGGGGGTATTAGGAGACAGTGTCATGTCCGGATACATATTGCCAGATGGAACGATTGAACCGGTTTCAAACATCGTCGAAGACGTAAGGAAACGCAAGGAGGACAGTCAATATGTCCCCAAGCTGACTGAAATCATCGACCGCGTTCGCAACATCGTTCAGGAATTCCAATCCAACTGACAAGTCTTCGAAAGGGCTTCTCTGGAAGCCCTTTCATTTGCTCTATGGAAAATCCAGTAACAAGTGAGGAAACTATTATGATCTTGGATCTTACTCCATCAAATCGCGCAGTATATGAAGGCTGCGAGGTGGTAAGGGTCTCACAAGATCGTTATAACCTCGTAACACCGATTCGTATCGCCGTCGCGGTCATCGCTAGGAACATCCTGGAGATTGTCTCCCAGATGCCTGCTGACGATCGTCAAGAGCTCGTCCTTACGGGCGCAGCTAAACAGGATATCTACCTCACAGCGCAATCTGTTGCCGGTCCTTTCTTCAAGAAGGTGATCAGGCTCAATGGAATTACTGGAGAGAGAGTAGAAATTCCGCAATCACAACCGCCGCTAGACTTCCAGAACGAATCTGAAGACTGACGGTAAACCCTCAACACCAACCCCGATGCTTTAAGCACGGGGTTTTTCTTTTACCTACTTTTTATTTCCTCTCCTTCACCTCTTCCTGGAACTTTTTGAGGACGCCCTCGATGGAAACCTGGCCGATCTGGCCCTGGTCGCGCGATTCGAGGGTCACTTTGCCGGCGGCGACATCCTTCTCGCCGAGAATGATGAAGTATGGCGTGTGCGCCGTCTTGGCTCCGCGGATCTTCTTGCCGAAGCTGTCATTCGAGAGGTCTATCTCTGAACGGATGTTGGCTGCACGCAATGATTCATGGACTTTCTGGGCGGCGTCGGCATATGCCTCGGCGACAGGTATGACTTGGACCTGGACTGGGGAGAGCCAGAATGGGAACAAGCCGCCGGTGTGTTCGATGAGAGTGGCCATGAATCGCTCAATGGAGCCCATGATGGCGCAGTGGATCATGACGATGCGCTCCTTCTCGCCCTTCTCATTCATACAGGCAAGGTCGAAGCGTTCCGGCATATTGAAGTCGAGTTGGATGGTCGCGACCTGGAGCGTGCGTCCTATGGAGTCCTTGGCGATAAAGTCGATCTTCGGGCCGTACATGGCCGCTTCGCCCAGGCCATCGATGACGTCGGAAATGCCACGCTCCTTCACGAGCGAGACAAGCTGGTCCTCGGCGGTCTTCCATACTTCCGGCGTGCCTATGTAGTTCTCGAACTTGGCCGGATCGTGGCGGGAGATGCGGATGCGCAGATCCTTGAAGCCGAAGGTCTTGTAGAAGGAGTCGATGATATCCCAGATGGCGAAGATCTCATTCTTGATCTGGCTCTTGCGGCAGAAGACATGCGCGTCGTCTTGTGTGATAGCGCGGACTCGGGAGAGGCCGGAGAGCTCGCCCGACTGCTCGTCGCGGTACACCATGGTGGTCTCGGCGTAGCGCTGAGGCATGTCGCGGTAGCTGCGCAGCTCGTTCGCATAGATCTGCGTGTGGTGCGGGCAATTCATGGGCTTCATGGCGAAGACATGCTTCTCGCGCGTCTCTATCTTGAAGAGCTCGTCCTTGAATTTCGCCCAGTGGCCAGATGTCTCATAGAGATCCTTCTTGGTGATGTGGGGAATGGTGACTTTCTGGTAGCCCTTGGCACGGCGCATCTCCCAGACATAGTCGTTGAGGAGCTCGCGGATGATGGTGCCCTTCGGAGTCCAGAGGGGAAGGCCGGAACCGACGAGGTCCGAGAAGAGGAAAAGCCCGAGCTCCTTGCCGAGCTTCTTGTGGTCGCGCTTCTCGGCTTCTGCGAGCTGTGTCAGGTAGGCGTCGAGCGCCTCCCTGGACTCGAAGGCGAGGCCGTATATGCGGGTGAGCATGGCGTTCTTCTCGTCTCCGCGCCAGTATGCGCCGGCGATGCGGGAGAGCTTGAATGAGTCGGCCGGAATCTCCTTGGCAGGGTTCTCGGCATGGCCTCCGCGGCAGAGGTCGGTGAAGTGTCCGGCGGTGTAGAGAGTGATGTTCTCGCCCTTGCCGTGGATCTCTTCGATGAGCTCGGTCTTGTACGGATTGCCCTTGAATGCGTCGCGGGCCTGATCCGGCGTCACTTCTTGTCCGGCCATCTCTTTCCACGAAGGCAGGAGTTTCCTCATGCGCTTCTCGATGTCTTTCAGGTCGGTCTGGACAGGGCTCGTTGATTTTCCGTCTGCACCGAGGGGGAACTCGAAGTCGTAATAGAAGCCGTTGTCTATGGCCGGACCGATGGTCGGCTTAGCATCAGGATAGAGTTCCAGGACTGCGGCGGCCAGAAGATGGGCGAGGGTGTGGCGGATATGTTCGAGTGATGTGGACATGGGGTGTGGCGCCGAAGCGCTGATAAATGCATTGATTCTGGTAATAAAATAACCCTGACAAAATCGCGAAAAAATTCGTGACTTTGTCAGGGCGATCTTTCGGCTGATGCCGGACCGTGGTTCCACCTGACTTTCCGGCTGGATATCGGGCGCTTTCGCACCGGACGCCGGACTCTCATTCTGCGGATTAGGGCTGTGCCTCGGCCTTTCATTCATGCCGCCTGCGGGTGGTGACCGCAGCAATTTCCGATAGAGGTATAGTAGCATATCGGGATAAATAAAAAAGCGCCGCCTAGGTGAGAGGGGGCGCTGCAGAGGATGCTGAACGGATCTTATATGACCCGGTAATTTTCTTTGTCAGAGAGGGCTTGAAGCATGGTACCTGGAGGATGTATTACCTTGATGGATTCGACCTTGTACTCGCATACACTGACAAGTTCGTCCGAGGGCTTTTCAGTGGATTTCTTGTGAGGATCCTTCATACGTCTTTTTGTCCAAGGCATCTCAGCAAAAGGAACAGAAGGTGGGGGAACGCTACGGGTTACCCGGGCGGATGGGGGAGGTGAGATATGTGATTGGGGCATGATTTCTGCCCATTAGAATACATCTAAAATGAGGATTGTTCAAGTCGCGGGCGAAGGATGCCGGATGTATACTTATTGCACCAGACGCCGAATAAACGCATGAAGAAACTCATCCTCAAAAACCCAAAGACGTTCACAGAAGCCGTGCATGATTTCGTGCGCGGCATCTCTGCCGGAAAGACCATGACATATGGAGAGGTGGCTAAGGCGCTCGGGAAGCCCGGAGCCGCACGCGCGGTAGGCACTGCATTATCGAAAAATTGGGATCCTCAGGTGCCATGCCATCGCGTCATCCGTTCCGATGGCGGAATGGGAGGCTACAATCGCGGAATGTCGAACAAGATAAAAATTCTTAAAAAAGAAGGGGCGCTCTAATACATCGCCAGTACGGTCCTGGTCACATTAGAAAGGATGACGATGAAGCTGACGAGGGCGATTGTGAATACCTGCAAAGCAAAAATCTGGGCTCGGTCGATGGTCATGGTATATGAATATTTAGATGATAATCAACAGCCCCTATGAATGAAAAGTCGCGGAGATTTTGTGTGCTCTGTAAAGAGTGACGAATGAGCCTCGGGCTTATTACAGATAACGGTGCGGATCTTATAGCTTCTTAGCGCGCTCGATGACGAATCCTTTCTCGCCGTTTCGGGTATTTATATTCGCTTTGACTGCGATGCAGGCGTCGGGTACGAGGATGCTGCGGAATTCCTGATAGGTGCGAGGGAAGACGACGGCATCGGCTGAGCCAGTGAAGTCAGAGATGGTGATGAAGAGCATGGTCTCGTTCTTCTTCGTCTGGACTGGACGGATAGCGGTTATGATGACGGCAAGAACGACGGCCGAGCCTTCCGCGCCCGACTCCTTGGCCTTTTTTATATTCATATCCTTCTTGGCGATGGCCTCGCGGTAGCGCTCGAGTGGATGGCCGGAGATGTAGAGGCCGAGAAGCTCCTTCTCCCAGGCCAGCTTGTCGCCCATGTCTGCGGGAGGGACTTCGGCGAGCTTGAGGGTGGGCACGCTCGACGAGTCGCCCATGAGGCCGAAGAGGGAATCCTGGTCGCTGTGCTGGGCGCCCTTCTCCTTATTGTATTCGAGGAGAAGATCCATGTTGGCGAGCAGGGTGCCGCGGTCTTCGCCGAAGCAATCCATGGCGCCGGACTTGATCAGGGCCTCGAGCGACTTCTTATTGAGGTTGCGGTCTTTGACGCGGTCGAGGAAATCCGCAAGCGACTTGAATGGACCGCCGTGCTTGCGCTCGTCGATGATGGCGGTCGATATGCCCTGGCCGAAGTTCTTGATGGTGACGAGCCCGAAGCGGATGCGGTACTTGTTCGGCACGCCTTCTTCTGACGGTATCTTGACCACCGTGAATTGGCTGAAGCTTTCATTCACGTCCGGCGGCAAGACGGGCACATCCATGCGGCGGCATTCAGTGACGATCTCGCCGATCATCTCGATGTCGCCTGATTCGGCGGTGAGGACAGCAGACATATATATCTCGGGGAAGTTGGCCTTCATGTACGCAGTCTGGTAGGCGACCTTGCCGTATGAGGCAGCATGGGCCTTGTTGAAACCGTAGGCCGCAAACGGCTCGATGAGCTTCCAGAGCTGGTCGGCCTTCTTTTCTGCAAGTCCATTCTTGACGAAGCCCTCGAGGAGCTTGCCTTTCTGCTCGGCCATCTCTGCGGGAATCTTCTTACCCATAGCTTTACGGAGCTTGTCGGCGTCGAGCCAGCTGTAGCCGGCGAGCTTGATGGCGATCATCATGACGTCGTCCTGGTAGGTGATGACGCCGTACGACTGGTCGAGGATGTCCTTCATGCGCGGGTCGAGATATTTGACCTTCGCTGCGTCGTGCTTGCGCTCGATATATTGCGGGATGGATTCCATCGGGCCAGGGCGATAGAGGGCCACCATGGCGTTGATGTCATGGATAGTCGACGGCTTCAGCTCAACCAGGAATCGGGTCATGCCGGTTCCGTTCAGCTGGAAGAGGCCGATGGTCTCGCCGCGGGCGAGCATCTCGTAGGTCTTGGGGTCATCGATGGGTATGTTCTCGATGTCGATATTCAGGTTCTCGATCTTGTTCACGCGCTCGACTGCATCCGCGAGAATGGCGAGGTTCCTGATGCCGAGGAAGTCGAACTTGAGGAGGCCTGCGTCCTCGACGGCATGCATATCGAACTGGGTGATGATCTTGCCTTCGCCTTTCGGGTCAGGCTGGAGCGGGGTGAAGTCGGTGAGCGGGCGCGGCGCTATGACGACGCCGGCGGCATGGACGGAGATGTGTCGGGCGCAGCCTTCGATCTTGAGAGCCATATCGATGATGCGTCGGATGTCGGGCTCATTCTCGTACATCGTCTTGAGTTCGGGCACCATCTCGAGGGCGCGGGTGATGGTCATGGGGAAGCCTTGGGCGCCCATCGGGATGAGCTTGGATATCCTGTCGCCTATGTCGTAGCCGAATCCCATGGCGCGCGACACGTCCTTCACGGCTCCGCGGGCCATCATGGTTCCGAAGGTGCCGATCTGCGCCACCTTGTCGGCGCCGTATTTCTTGCGGGCGTAGGCGATCATCTCGTCGCGGCGGTTATCGGCGTAGTCCATATCGATATCGGGAGCGGAAGGGCGCTCGGGGTTGAGGAAGCGCTCGAAGGGAAGCTTGTATTCGATCGGGTTCACGTTGGTGATGCCGGAAAGGTAGGTGACGAGGGAGCCGGCGACGGAACCTCTGATGGTCGTGAGGATCTTGTTCTCATGCGCGAATCGCAGGAGGTCAGATACCACGAGGAAGTACGGCGCATAGCCCTTCTTCTTGATGACGTCGAGCTCGTATTCTGCGCGCTTCACAACTTCCGGTGTTTTTTCGATGCTGCGCCTGGCGTATCCTTCTTCGACGAGATGCTGGAGTTCATCGTCGTAGCTGCGGCCGCTCTCTACTATATAGTTGGGGAAGACCCATGAACCGAGGGCAAGTTCGAGGTTGCAGGAATCAGCGATGACGCGGGTGTTATCGAGCGCGTCAGGAGTATCCCTGAATAGGTCTTCGGCCTTTTCGGGCGAGATGAATGAAAAGTCGTCTTCGTCGCTGTCGGAGATGCGGTCGCTCGCATCGGTATGGGAATTGACGCGCATGAGGGTCTCGCGGGCGAAGCGGTCTTCAGGCTTTATATAATAGACATCGTGGGCGGCGACGAGGGGAATGTCATGCGCGCGGCCAAAATCGATGAGGGTCTTCATGGCGGCTTCATGGCCGTCTATTTCTGGGTGATGAGTGATCTCAAGGTAGAGGCGATTCGGTTTGCCTTCAGTCGGCCCGAATGTTTTTTTGTAGAATTCCGCGGCTTCGGCGGCTTTTTCCTGGCCGCGGCCTTTGAGCTGGACTGGGATCTCGCCGCTGAATGAAGGGATGATGGCGACCAGGCCTTCCGTGTGCTGTTCCATGAGCTCGCGGTCGATACGCGGCTTATAGTAGAAGCCTTCCATGTGCGAGCGGGTGACGAGTTGGATGAGATTCTTGTAGCCGATCTCATTCTGGGCCAGAAGGACGAGGCGGTAGCGGCGGCTGTCGATGCCTGGCTGCATGTCGGTGCGGGTGCGGGCCGCGACATAGAAATCGACGCCTATGATGGGCTTCACGCCTTTTTTCTTGCAGGCTTTATAGAACTCGATGGCGCCGTACATGTTGCCGTTGTCGGTGAGGGCGAGGGCGTCCATTCCGAGAGATTTTGCCTGGCCGACCAGCTCGTCTATGCGGGGCAACGCGGAAAGGAGGGAGTAGTGGGAGTGGGTATGGAGATGGACGAAGCGGGAGGGCATGGAAGTGAGGATAGTATACCAAACCCTGGTTTTTCTAATGTGCTTCTGTGCTCTGAATAGCCTGGTCCGATCGGAGGAATGTTCCGGCGATAATGGCAGCCAAAGCCACAAAGACGGTGCCCACAAGGAAGGCAGCATGGTAGCCACTGTTCAATGAGGCGATAGCTTCGACGCCTGAGCGGGTAAGGCTGGCCGTCCGGGATGCCGCCACACTTGCAAGTATGGCGAGGCCGAGCGATCCGCCCATCATGAATGCCGTATTGACGATGCCTGAGGCGATGCCTGATTCCGAGGGCTCGACGTCGCTCATGGCTGCGAGCAGCATCGGATTGAACGATATTCCGGCGCCGAGGCCGAGAAGAAGCATGCTTGGCAAGATATCCATGAGGAAGCTGCCACCGACAGGCGCTCGTGCCAGGAGCAGAAGGCCGATTGTAACGAGCGACAGGCCGAATGTCAGGGATTTTCGGATACCGAAGCGCATGACGATCTTGGCGGATAGTCCAAGCGAGAATGCTGCCATGATCAGGTTGGATGGCAGGAATGAGAGCCCGACCTGGCTGGCGCTATAACCCAGAATGAGCTGAAGATAGAGCGCCGACAGGAAGAACCACGCGAACATCCCGGCTGACCATAATATACCCACCACATTCGCGATGAGGACGGCACGCTTGCGGAATAGGTGCAGCGGCATAAGAGGCGAGCCGACTCGACTCTCGATGCGAATGAATATGAAAAGCAGAAGGAGCGCGATGGCAAGCAAGCCGATGGTCGCGATCGATATCCAGCCCCTTTCGTTCCCGTTGATGATGGCGTATACGGCGAGGAGGAGCGAAGCTGTTATGGTGACCGCGCCCCACGTATCGACATGCTTGTCAGACGATCCTTCTGCGTCTTTCGGTAGCATGAAGAAGCAGAGCAGGAATACGAGAATCCCGAGCGGCAGATTCACGAGGAATATATAGTGCCAATTGAGGTTGTCGGTGAGGAAGCCTCCAAGGAGCACGCCGATCGACCCTCCCGCGGACGCTACGAAGCTGTATACGCCCATTGCTTTGGCTCGCTCTGCTGGGATGGTGAACAGATTCATAATAAGCGAGAGCGCTACGGCAGAGACGATAGCTCCTCCAAGCCCTTGAATAGCTCGGGAAACGATGAGCATGGTCTGGCTGCCAGAGATCCCGCACGCGACCGATGCTGCCGTAAAAAAAGCGAGGCCGATGAGGAACAGCTTTCGGTTGCCGAATATGTCCCCGAGGCGTCCGCCCAGCAAGAGAAAGCCGCCAAACGTTAGGATGTATGCGTTTATGACCCAAGCTAGAGAGGTCTGGGTGAATCCGAGGTCCACGCGGAGTGAAGGAAGCGCCACATTAACGATGGTTGTGTCGAGGACTATCATGAGGACTCCCAAGCACAGGATGATAAGGGCAACCCAGCGTCTTTTGTCTGTATTCATATCGACCAAGTATTCCATACGGACTCAAAAAGGCAACTCATACCCGGAAATGTTATATTCTCATTATGAAGAATGCATGCCTTATCGGCATTGATGAAGCCGGCCGAGGCCCACTGGCCGGACCTGTTTCAGTGGGTGCCTTCGCCGTGAAGTCGCGCCAGACCTTGCGCAAATTCCGCGGCGTCAAAGACTCCAAGCAGTTATCCGAAAAACAGCGCGAAGAATGGTTCGCACTCATTCAGGCTATGGCCAAAAAGGGCGAAGTCGCATATGCGGTCGCGTTCGCGCGGTCAGAGACTATAGACGGACGAGGATTGACGCATGCCATATATTCGGCCCTGAATCGCACGCTCTCCAGGCTTGAGGCACAGGGTATACGATGTTTTGACGCCACTATCCTACTTGATGGGTCTTTGTATGCATCAGCTCGTTACGTGGACCAAACTACTATAATTGATGGTGACGCAAAGGAGCCGATCATCGCGCTGGCGTCCATATGTGCGAAAGTCCTACGTGATAGGCGTATGAAGAAATTGGCGCGTCTGTTCCCGCAGTACGGGTTCGATGTACATAAAGGGTATGGGACTAAGGCTCATTATGCCGCCATAAAGAAGCATGGGCTTATTGCGGATCATCGCCGAAGCTTTCTGACAAAACTGCTGTAATTGTGCCTGGGGTGAGAGTCGAACTCACACTTCCGAATAAACGGAAACAAGATTTTAAGTCTTGCGCGTATAACCAGTTTCGCCACCCAGGCAAATATGAGCCTTGGCCTTAGGAAAGCCGTAGCGCCGTCATTATAACAGAAAAGCGACGGTGGAATCGCCCCTGTAATAATTCCAGAATCTGTCCGTCAGCACTGATATGAAAACCAAAATACAAAATCTTAACGATGCCCTTATCATTAAGCTAAAAGCACTGTATGACATTGAGAAAGAACTTACAAAAGCTCTTCCGAAAATGGCGAAAAAAGCCACAGACGAAGACCTCAAAGCGGCCTTCGAGGAACACCTCAAAGAGACCGAAGTCCATGTAGAGAGGATCGAGGAATGCTTCGAGCTTCTCGATCTGAAGCCTGCAAAGGTCAAAGTCGAAGCCATCCGCGGCCTTGTGGCCGACACAGAGTGGATCGTTCAGGAGAAGCCGGGCAAGGAAGTGCTTGATTCCATGCTCATCGCTTCCGCCTCTTACGTCGAGCATTATGAGATGGCGGGCTACACTTCCGCGAGTAAGTGGGCTCGCATGCTCGACTATACCCAGGTTGCTGACCTTCTTGATGAAACTTTACAGGAAGAAGAAGGCGCGGCTGACAAGCTCGCCGGCCTTGCCGATAGCGTGATCGACGAGCGCGCAATGGGTATGGATATGGAAGAGGACGATCTTCCAGTCGACGCCAAGAGTGCCGGTGGTGGTGATTAATAAAGTACTAATTTTTAAACTACTATGCTTATAACAATCGCGGTTCTGTTCCTCATCTTGTGGGCTTTGGGTCTTGTGGGGGTCTATAGCATTGGCTGGTTCATTCATATCCTCCTTGTGCTCGCCATCGTCATGTTCCTGATTCGGATCATTCAGGGAAGGAGGCCTGTATAGCTCAGTGCGCCAAACCCAGAAAAGGGATATCGATAGTCTTTTTAGAGATATCGCTGGGAAGGGAAAGTCTGCCGCGAACCGTATGGTCGCGGCGCTTTCTTTCCTTGAATGCGAACGCCTTCATGCTCGACGCCAGAAAAACCGTATTGGCGCCGTAGCGGTGATCGAGGGCGTCGACCGCTTCTAGTACCTGCGAGGACCTCTCATTCACTGCGCTCTGGCCGAACAGGTCGAGTGGGGACTCATCGACAGGAATGAGGGCGCGCAGAGAAACACCGGTGGCGCGGTAGAGCACATTCGGCCTATACATCTTATCGAACATATCGGAAGCCAGCCTGATAAGGTCGCTCGGGGATGCTGTGGGGAATGAAAGCGGCACGGCCAATCCGTGGTACGTGAATTGCTGGGTCTTCAGGTAGAAGCTGACCTCGCGCGCATGGACGCCGTGCCTGCGCGCTTTGATGCAGGCGTTCTCGATGTTCTTTGACAGCTGGGAAAAGATGAATTCGCGGCGGCTCGAGGGAGGGGAGAAGGTGCGCGACTTGATGATGGAGCCGATCTCGCAATCGGGTTCCAGATTGAGCTCGCGAATGAAATGGCCCTGCAGCTCATAGCAGATCTCACGATATGGCTTGGCGACCGAGTGCGCGGCGAGCCAAGCGTCATCCTTCAAGGCCAGATCGAGCGCGGTCCGGATGCCGAGCTTGGAGAGCTCTATGCTCGAAGCGGTGCCGATGCCCCAGATCTTGCCGATGGGAAGGTCGCGCAGGAATGCCGGAAGCTCCTGCACCGATATGACGGTGAAGCCGGCAGGCTTCCGGTGCTTCGAGGCGGCCTTGGCCGTGACTTTGTTTGGGGCAAGCCCGACGCCGAAGGTGAGGCCGAGCTCGGTCTCGAGGGCTCGCTTGATCATCATCGCTATCTCGGCGTAGCTCGCATGATAGTGCTCTTCGAGTCCCGTGATGTCGGCAAAGCATTCGTCGATCGAATATTCCTCGACCTTGGGCGTGAACCTCCGTGCGATGCGATACATGCGGTGTGCGTATATGGAATATGCGGTGTAGTCCGATGGCACGATGACGGCTTCGGGGCATCGTTCCCGTATCTGCTGCATGCTCATGCCCCGGCCGAGGCCGAGCTTCTTGCCCTCGAGGCTCACCGATGTGGGCGCGCCGCGCTCGCCGCCCGTTATGACCACCTTGCCGCGCAATGCCTGATTCATGGTCTGCTCGACGGATGCGAAGAACGAGTCTCCATCGAAATGCACGATGGCGCGGGGAAATGGATTATCGGAAGGCGGTCGCATGGTCATTTATATTTCCTGAATGTGGACGTGACGATGCCGATGATCTGGCCTTCCTTGGGATGGATGTCGGGATACGAATCGTTGGCGGCCTCGAGATAGTATTTTCCGGCCTTCTTGCGCAGGTACTTCAGCGTGTATCCGTCCTCGGTGAGGGCCACGACGATGTCGCCCGGCTTGTAGTCCTGCGAGCGTTCGAATATGACCATGTCGCCGGTCCGGATGCCTGCATCCTGCATGGAATCACCGTCGACCTGGAGCATGTAGCTCGCGTCCTTGTTGCCGATGAGGTATTCGCCGACAGTGATAGTATCGGCCAGCTCTTCCTCCGCGGGCGCCGCGAAGCCCGCCTTGATATTGCCCAGAAGGCGCAGCTCATGAAGCTTGCCGGAAGGGATGAGGCGTCCGGTCGAGTCCTTCTCAGCGATGCCTTCGCGGACAAGCTGATTCGCCACATATGCCGCCGCTCCGCGCGAGCGCAGGGAACAGAGAGACATGATCTCCGAGATGGCGGGCATGCGCTTCCGCGTCCGATAGAATTTCAGAATGCTGTTCTTGTACGCTTCCTTCATGCAGGAAGTATATTAGAACGTTTGTTCTAAAGTCAATTATCCGCTTTTATTTCCTTACCTTGAATGAGGTCACCGTCATCGTGCCCGAGGAATTTGTGGAATAGAGGAAGTCGGCGACGTAGGCATTATGTCCGTCTTCGTAATTCACTGTGCCTTTGCCGTCTTTGGCTTCTATCTTTGTCACATAGAACTTGCCGCCCACCGTTTCTTTGACTGATGAGAGCTCGGAGAGATGCTGGCTGATATATGCCTGCAGAAGGACATCGCCTTTCTGCGACGCGTCGAACTGGACGCTCTTGGCTATGGCTTCGATGGTTGAGGAAGCCGCTTCGGCTGCACTCTGATTGAGCGGCGGATGGACGACGAGGACGCTCGAGCCTGTGGCGCCTGTCTGTATCGAGAATGCATAGTACGGACCTTTTTCGATCACTGTTATCTTGCCGGTCTTGAGAGCCTTGAGCTCGCCGCGGAGATAGAATTCCAGGCCGAGCGTGCCCGATGTTGACGGGAATGGCTGGATCTTTTCAACTGCAGTGCAGGAGAATGTGGTTGTCGGTCCGTCGGCATCACAGAGATTCTTGAGCTCTCGCGCAGCCGCCTGGCCGAACGTCTCGCCGGCATTTCCTTGGACGATCATGACCTGCGCTTCGGCGACGCCTTGAACATTCTCGCCAGTGATGTTTCCGAAGACGACGTCGCTCTGGCCGTAAGCTTTTTCCTGAAGGGCTGCAGGATAAGCGAGCGTGAAGCCGTATGTGCCGTTCTTATAGATCTTGGTCGTGCTTGCTGTTGCCTGGCCGTTCGACTGCTCCTCTGCGGCAAGCGGGCTCTGAACTGAGCTTTTGGTAGCGTGAAGAAAGGCATAGAGCACCGCTCCAATGATGACTAAGCCGACTATGGTTAAAAAGGCGTATTTTTTCATATAGAGTCATTATAGGCACGGGATGGCAAAAAAGAAAATGCCGCGAAAGTGCCGCAAGGAAATACCGCTCGAATCGTCATATATGATAGAGTTATCATCGTCATTATCCAACATTAAACATACATATATGGACTCATCTATCTCACCGCGCACCAAGCCGCTTTACAGGGGAACCCAGGTTGTCTGGTATATTTTGGGCTTTATAGAGATAGCTCTCGCGTTCCGTTTCGTCTTGAAGCTCCTCGGGGCGAATCCAGCCGCCGGATTCACCCGCTTCATCTACGGCCTTACGCATATATTCGCCGCGCCGTTCCTGAACGTATTCCGCATCAGCCAGGTCTCAGGCAAGATATTCGAATGGACCACCATCCTCGCTATGTTCGTGTATTGGGTCATCGCATTCGGCATCATCAAGCTCTTCCTCATGAGCAAGGACGTATCGACGCCGGAAGCCGCAGTCAAACTGGACGAACAGGGTAACTAGTCTGGTATACTGGAGAGATGAAGAATAGCACGTTCGCATTCCTCCTCGGGGTGGGCATGATATGCCCGTTCCTCATTCTTGGCGCGAGCCGGATCTCCGCCCAGACTTCGGGCACGACGACCCTGGGCACGGCTCTCGCCACGTCTACGCTCGCATCAACTACCGTGTCGGCGCTGAGCACCAGCACGATCACGGTGGTTACGGTTGCCACGACGACTGCGACCATCCCTCCTATCGCGCCCGTGCGCAATGTCCACAATGCAGCGGATGTCGAAAGGCAGGTGCGCGCGTATTTCGCTGACATTCCGATCATGATCGATATCGCGCGCTGCGAATCGAAATTCAGGCAGTTCGCCGACAGCGGCAATGTCTTTCATGGCGGCACGAATAGCCAGATGATCGGCATATTCCAGATATACAGTACGATCCACCGTGCTACCGCGCTTTCTCTCGGCATGGACATAGATACGATCGATGGCAATATGCGCTACGCACGCTATCTCTATACG
The DNA here is from genome assembly GCA_028286835.1 of Candidatus Parcubacteria bacterium. GTDB lineage: Bacteria > Patescibacteriota > Minisyncoccia > Phycocordibacterales > PALSA-1337 > C7867-002. The sequence goes on along the minus strand of JAQBQT010000013.1, from coordinate 4,264 downwards.
CGCGACCGTACGAATCCTTGGATGGACTCGATCCAGTGCTGGAATTCAAAGCCAGTCGAAGAGGGAAGCGTACTTCCTCCTGCGCCGGGAATGACTTTGAGCGTATCGCTCACCTTTGGCATGTCCCATCCGGAAGTGCAGACGGTCCAGAGGATACTCAACACGCACGGATTCCAGATCGCGGCTTCAGGTCCGGGCTCGCTCGGGAACGAGACCACAAGCTTCGGCGCCCTTACCCGCGCAGCGGTGAGACAGTTCCAGTGCGCGAAGAATATAATCTGCGGCGGCGATGAATATACGACGTCATATGGAGTCGTCGGTCCTCGCACGAGGCAAGCGCTCCTCGCCCTCGCAAGCGGTTCCGCTGGCGGAAGCGTTCCGGTTCCCGTTCCATCGCCAGCTCTAATGCCGGCACCAGCACCTGCGCCTCAACCTTCACAGGCGAGCACGACTGAAGCCGCCCGCGTGGCAGCCATCCGCGCGCAGATAGAAGCGCTCAAGGCGCAGATAGCGAACCTTCAGAATCAGCTGCCTCAATAGAGGAATGGAAGAAATCTGAAAATAAAAATCCCCGCAGCAGATGCTGTGGGGGTGTGATAATCTTGCTTACAAAGCAGCTTGAGTCTCGAGGAAATTACGTGCAAGACCAAATGCTTTTCCTCGGTGAGAGATAGAATTTTCTTCTTCCACAGACATCTCTCCCCAGACCTTATGGGAACCATCCGGAACAAAGAGCGGGCTATAAGGCATTTTCGGTTGGGGTGCTACACGAGGAGTATCCAGAAGCATTCCCGAACATTCACCGCCAAAGACATATTCCTTTCCCTCAGGCGATATGATCGCTACGACTGTCCCAAAGGTTGCCGATCTGTCAGATTTTCCTTGAAGTGACTTCAGGGTATGCAAGGTAATCTCTTCGGTTGTAGCGGTTTCACCTGCCCACCTTGCGGCTTTGATACCCGGTTGTCCACCTAGGGCGTTGATGAATAGTCCCGTGTCATCTGCCATGGTCCAGACATTTCCACCTGCCTGTTCGTAAGCAAATCGAGCCTTTTTAAGAGCGTTTTCGTTCAAAGTCGCACCATCTTCGATAACTTCTCCTTCAATGCCAGCCTGGTCGAGAGTGAGTATTTCAATATTAGATCCCTTGAAGAGCGTTTTGATCTGAAGAGCCTTAGACGGATTTCGTGTAGAGAGTATGATTTTCATGATTCCGCATCCAGTCTACATTAAGATCCGAATTATTCAACCTATTTCCCGTCGTGAGCAGCCTGCAGCTTCGCTACATCGAGCTTTTTCATCGTGAGCATGGCTTCCATGGTGCGGCCGGCTTTGACCGGGTCAGGATCGCTCATGAGCTCGCCCAGAGCTTCTGGGACGATCTGCCATGAAAGGCCGAATCTGTCCTTGAGCCATCCGCACTGGCTTTCTTCGCCGCCATTGGCGATGAGGGCGTTCCAGAAATGGTCGACTTCAGCCTGGTCCTTGCAGCTGACTGAGAATGAAATTGCTTCGGTGAATTTGAAGAGCGGTCCGCCATTCAGGGCAGAGAACGCCTGTCCTTCGAGCTCGAATGCGACGACCATTGCGGTGCCTTCAGGCATTCCGGAAACTTCCGTGTTCTCTTTGCTGTAGCGGCTCACATTCGTGATCTTGGAATTCTTGAATAGAGAAACGTAGAAGTTAGCTGCTTCTTCAGCCTGCGTGTCGAACCAGAGGAATGGTGTGATCTTATGCATGGGTTTATTCTTATGATTATTTTAGTACGTGCTTCTTGAAGTTGTCCAAGATCGCTTGCCAGCCCCCGCGCTGCATCTCGATCGGATTGATATCCTCCGGATCGAATGTCTCGGTCACCTTGTATCCGCCCTCGACAGGCGCGAATTCGACGATCACGCGGCGGGCATCGCTCCCATCCATGACGTATTCGATCCTCGCATATTTCTCGACTTCGATATATGTGCCCTGAAGATCGAAGCTCTCGGCGCCATCCTTGGCCGCCATAGTGTAGCTGAATCGGCCACCGGTCCTCAGGTCATTGGTCGCTGCCGGCGTATGCCAGTCATCGGATGCATGGCTCCACGCTTTTATGTGCTCCGGTTCAGTCCATGCGTCCCAGATCTTTTCGATGGGGGCCTGGATGATCGTTTCTACGGTAATTGGGTTTTTCATATCTGTATAGTAGCGCCTTTATGCAATTAAATAAATAAAAAACCGCCAACTTGGACGCGGGCGGCTTGTAGAACGGCATATCTGTGTTACGGCCTCTTAATGATCTCGTATCCATCTCGCCTGAGCATATCGAGGATATCGTAGGCGCTCATCTTCGCGAAATTCACATCGGAATGACGCAAGTTCTCATCGTTGAATTCGTGAGTCGTCTCACCCGAGCCCTTTAGAAGCTCTGTTCCGACGAGCCTCTCGTGGATAGCCTTACCTAGTATCTCCGCAAGCTCTACACGTTTTTCCCTGTCATCGGTGAGTAATGCCCTGTACTTTTCCAGAAAGTTGTAAAACTGGGAATGTACGGGCTTTGGGATGCTCTCGAGCGTGAACCAGCTGACCTTATCGAACTTATGAGGCTCGCCATTCTTGACCTTCGAAGGGTCGACCCTGACCTTGAAGTCGAGCGCAATCCAATGGGTGGGTTGGCCTTCATGCTGGCGGTGAAGCTCGCGGAATCCGAGAAAAGAATAATCCAGAACGTCTGTGCCGTATTCCTCTTTAACTTCCGTACGAAGAGTGTGCTCGACGCCATAGCCGAATTCTAAGCCGCCTGCGCCGATATCCCAGCGCCCATGCTCATCCCGGGAATTCCTTCCGCGCAGATTCATGAGAAATTTTCCGGCGCCATTGTGGCAGTAAAAAGCGAGAGTAATGCCTGGGTAGTCGATGCCTGTTTTCATAGGATCTGTATGTGGTTGATTGTTCTGCAGGGAATACTACTGATTTTTGCGGCAATGACAACCGGTGCCTACGGCATCTTATCTACGATCCTCCCGATAGTCTTCCAGGTTCGCGTGGTTATGGTCTTGCCGTACTTTTTCTCCAGATCATTCATGAATTTTGGCGGCTCGCCCTCAGTGACTTTGATGGTATTGAATGTCTGGCGAGGCTTTTCTTTCATGAACGTCACGATGAGGTAGGTCTCGCGGCTGTGCGACTTTCCCTTGAACGGGTCCTTTTTGATGAGCGCTTCCAGATCCTGCTTGCTCCGCACGTGCGCGGCGCCAGTAATGCCGAGCTCAGCAGAGAGCGCCTTCTCTATCTTTGATTCAAGGGCCGCAACGCTTTTCGAGTCCGATTCAAAAAGGATATTGCCGCTCGTTATGACCGTGCGCACATTCGTGAAGCCGAGCCCTTCGAAAACCGCGCGCAGTTTCGCGTTGGCATGGTTCGGATTCGTCGGCATGATGCCGCGGATGAAGGCTGCGTATATCGCCATATGAATACATGCTACACTTATTCAATGAAGAAAAACATATATGTCGTCCTTGGGTTAGCTGTCATTCTCGTCGTGGGAGTATGCGTAGCGATGAATGCAACGCCGGGATCCGTTTCGGGCCCGCATGGAAAGCTTGTCACGGGCTCCGATGCCGAAACATTCTCGGGCACCATTTCCGCAGTGGATACATCGTGCTTCTCTGATGGCATCTGCAGCGTCATGGTCGATACCAAAAAAGTCATTCTGGTCAAAGGAGGAAGGGGACTCTCGCCGACTACGACCGTCGGCAGGCTCCTCGGCGTCGACTCGATCGGAGACCTTGAGCAGAAGATAGGCCAGCACGCCAACGTGTACGCCACGACCACTCCCGAGGGAGATTACAGCATCTATGGCAGCAGCGATTATTACGTAGAAGTGGTAGACTTACAGGATAAATAACAGGTAATCAAAAATATCATGCCAGACATCAATATATGGGCAGTTGTCGCTTCGATGGTCCTTTCAGTCGTTATCGGTTTCGTATGGTACGGCCCTCTCTTCGGCAAGAAGTGGATGGCTCTCTCGGGAATAGTCATGCCTGACGTGAAGCCGGGAATGTCGACTATGATCAAGCCGATCATCATGTCCTTCATCGCTTCAGGATTGATGAGCTATATGTTCTCGGCCGTCCTCACGTTCCATAATGCGTTCTTCGGAATCATGGGCTATGGGGCCGCACTCTCGTTCGCGTTCGCGATCTGGCTCGGATTCATGATGCCGGTATATCTCAACTTGACCGGCTGGGAAGGGAAGTCGTGGACGCTCTTCTTCATCAATGCC
>JAQBQT010000016.1 GCA_028286835.1 Candidatus Parcubacteria bacterium | reverse complement strand
TCACCGCGAATCCAACCAGGAACAGGGCGGCCGCAAGGAAGAAGCCGAGATCCTCATCGAGAAGCACCGCAATGGCCCGACAGGCATCGCAAAGCTCTTCTTCGACACCAAGAAGACCACATTCATGTCCATGGACAAGGCCGACTTCGGCGGATTTGATAAGGGCGGCGAGTTCTAGGATTGACAGCTTCTGCACATGGGAGTATGGTTTTCCCCGGAGGCAACTAATGAAAACAATAAAATATGTCCTTGGAATAGCGGCACAGGCCGTTTTATTTCCTTTTGTGCTCGTGTCGACAGTGCTGGTAGCGCCCATCATATGGTTCCTTTACCTGCACTTCTCGCGCAGATGGAGCATCCCAGCAGAGAAATTCCGCGAAGCCCACATCGAATACAGCCTTTGGAAGAACCGAAGATGGTACATGTGGGATAAAAGCGAGTTTGATCTATGGTTACATGTGAGCCAAACAGGGCGAATCGCAGCAAGAAGGATTCCGATCAGCCCAGTTTTACAAAACTACGAAGATTAAATCTCTTAGTCTCTTGTTACTAAAATGTTCCAAAGTAATTAACCGATAGACTTTCTATCGGTTTTTTATATGCAAAAAGCCACCAAGGATATATACTTGAATCCATGGATCCCCTCCGACGCCTCGAAGAGCTATTCGCCCATTTTCCCGGAATCGGCCCGCGCCAGGCCAAGCGTTTTGTATATTATATCCTGAGCAAGTCGCCCTCATTCGCCCGCGAGCTCACGCAGCTCGTCGAGGAAGTGCGCGCCGCCTCCAACGAATGCCAGCGCTGCCATCGCTTCTTCATGTTCAAGAATGGCGTCTCCGCCGCTATATGCTCCATATGCGCCGATAAGAGCCGGGATCAGGCATCCCTCATGGTGGTAGCCCGGGATTCCGACTTCGAGTCCATAGAGAAGAGCGGCGCCTACCGCGGCCTGTATTTCATTCTAGGCGGCACCGTCCCCATACTCGACAAGGAACCCGAGCGGAGGATTCGCCTATTCCAGCTGACCGAACGGGTCGCCGCGGAGAATACGACCCTCAAGGAAATCATCTTGTCCCTCAATACCACTCCAGATGGCGAGAACACCGCTGATATAGTCAAAGAGGCCCTGAATGGAAGCGTCGAGAAGATAACCGTGCTCGGCCGCGGGCTCTCGACCGGCGCAGAGCTTGAATATGTCGATTCCGATACTATCCGGAATGCGCTCCAGAATAGACACTAAGGAGCGTTCATTTCGAGATACATCTGCAGGTGATCCTGAGCACAGGATCACCGAAGCCGAAAAAAGATCCCCGCAGGGATCTTTTTGTTATCGAGAAGTGAATGCTTCTTAGTGCTTTATTTGAGAGCGTCGATCGTGACCTTGAAGAACGGCTGGCGATGGCCATTGCGCTTCCAGCCTGAGCGGTTCTTCTGCCTGTACTTTACGACGAGGACGGTAGCAGCGCGGCCGATCTTAGAGATCGTGCCTGTGACAGCGGCCTTATTGATGAACGGCGTACCGATGGTGGTATTGGAACCGTCATCAACCAAGAGGACCTTGTCAAAGGTGACTTTGTCGCCTTCCTTGTGGTCGCCCTGAAGCTTCTCGATGGTGATAGTGTCGCCTTTCGAGACCGTATATTGCTTGCCGCCTGTCTGTATTACTGCGAATTCCATAGGCAAATACTATACCTGAAAGCCCTTTAAAACGCAATATCCGGCCGTCCAAAGGCTTCTTTATGCCCTATTCGGCAACAAAAAAGCGCCGTTTTTGAGGCGGCGCTTGTGAATCAGGGCACATCACTCGAAAGTGATGCGGGGATCTTCATGGAAGTGGAATTTTTCAAAGGTTCTTTCATGCCTGACTGTAAGCATCCGGACTCTTACGCCTTGTGGTCCCACTAACTCCTCAAGTGCGAACCTTGCTTCCGGACATTTGATTTGAATCCTATTTCCTTTGGTCTCCAGAGACTCAGGGAGGTTGAGGAATCGATCGATTGGCGTTATTTTCCAGTCTGACAGGGGGCCGAAGTATTGTCCGATGATGCTGTCGAGCCCGACCATCGAAAGTCGAGTCTGCCATTTTTTACTGAGCGGCTCATCTGAGAATCTAAATTCCTGAAGCATCATCCGCTTATAATCTTTAACGAGCTGCGGATTGCTTCTCGGAAAATCAAGGTGTTTCAATACTGCGTCAAGAGGAGATTTCTCCTCGTCCGTAGATTCATAATACTGGCATGGATTTGGTATCCATGGCTTGTGTTCCATTCTCATTGATTAATGGAGGGGTAACAACTAACGTATTGCCGGAGATCGCCGGCGCGGTACCCTGAGGAATTCAAGGTGCTTTTGCAGGCTACAACATACACGAAATAACACCTTTTGTCAAGGTACCCATCTGCCCTATAAACCCTGGCCTACTCCTCTTCCGGCCTTTCTATCATGGCCACCTCTATGCCCGGCGTCTCCCCTGTTATGCGCAGAACGTCCTTATCAACCTTCTTAAGCTCCTTGCCTGAATTATTGAAATGATTGACCACCGTCGCGAGGGAGGTGCCGAGCTTGCCATGGAATTCCTCGTACTTCTTCATGTGAACACCGAGCTGGCCGACGTGCTTCACGATGTCCTTGGCGGTCTCCTCGATCTGCATGGCTTTCAGGCCCTGCAAGACCGTCTGCAGATATGCCAGGAATGACGTCGGCGACACGATGATCACCTTATACTTCGAGGCAGCGCGCTGGATTAGGTTGTCCGTTTCCTCGGCGATGGCACCGATCTTGTTCACGAGCAAGTCATAGTAGATGGCCTCGTGCGGGATGAACATGAATGCGAAATCCATGGTGCCTTCGGCTGGGCGGACGTATTTGGCCGTCTCCTGGATGCGCATCTTGAGATCGTTCACGAATGTCTTCTCCAGCTTCTCGCGCTCCACAGGATCCTTTTCTTCGGACAGCTTGTTGTAATTCTCGAGCGAGAACTTCGAGTCGACAGGGATGATCTT
>JAQBQT010000001.1 GCA_028286835.1 Candidatus Parcubacteria bacterium | reverse complement strand
TGACCCGGCGCTCGATGGCCTTGAGGCTCGTAGGCGAACCGGCGCCTGCCATCTCGGACTCGAACATCTTCTCGTGGGTCGCTACGATCTTGTCCACCTGAGAGCGGGTCAAGGTAAAAGGCGCGGCTTCCTTGAGGGAGACGATCTTGGTCTCGGCCATGGCCCACGGCGACGAGAATATATAGTAGACGTGCTTGATATGGGCGATGCCCTCCTTGGCCAGGCGGGCGTTCAAGGCCTTCAGAGCATCGATCATATCGGACTGGAACTTTTCCGCGTCCACGACCTCGCGATACGGCATATGCTCGCGCAAGGAGCGCAAGACGAGCGGCACCTTGCCCTGCTCGAAGCTCGCGATCCCAGCGCCCACAGAGGCAGTGCCTATATGAAAGACCAGCCCGAGCTCAGTCTTTGGCGAAAAAAGCGACATGGGGTAATTGTAGCAGATTGAGGGACGAGGGAATTCACATAAAAAAGACCGGATGTACTTTCGCACAAACCGGTCTCGTGACTATTCTTTTCTAAGAAACTTAGGCCAACCAGGGAAATCAGCATATCTACTCGATGGACTCGACGGCAACTTTTTGTCTGACTTATACTTCTCTGCGTATTCTTCTTTCGAACGAATACCCAGTTTTCTTGCCGAGGTAGCAGCGGTCTGCCACCTCTTGTAGGTATGCTCTCGATGCTCCCTTCCAGTGCCCAGAAAAATACCCCATCCCGGAAAGTCTTTGTAGACATTCTGAGGATCCGAGGGTAATTTTTTATCCTCTTTTCTGAACTTTCTGTAAGAAGCACCTGACTTTCCAGACTGGACACCCAACTTCTGAATAACAGCGCTGGCCTCTTGCCATGTCGCGTACTTTTCAACGCCCAAGAAAACTGCCAAGCCCGGCCAGTCCTTATAGTGCGTCCACGGTGATGAATGAAGCCGAACATCCTCTTTATAGCGCCGTGCATACTCAACATGCGATGTAATCTTCAGTTTTTTCGCTGAAGCACTAGCCTCTTGCCAAGTCGGATACTTATCTGTGCCCAAGAACTTATTCCATCCTGGAAAGTCCTCGTAGACAATGTCAGGGCACTTGGGAAGCTTAGAGTCCTTCTCGCAAAGCCGCTTGTAGTCCTCAACGCTTTTGGCGTTCAGTGCCTTGGCAGCAGTCGAGGCTTCCTCGCATGTCCCGTAGCGATCCTTTTTGCTGCGACCCAGGAAAACGGTGTCCCCAGGATAGTCCGGATACGCAACATTGGGATTGCTCGGCAATTTGGAATCAATTCGATACTTTTTATGATACTGCCTGATCGAATGAACTCCAAGAGTTTGAGTCTTTGCGCTCGCCTCTTGCCATGTCGGGTAAAATTCTCGTTCACAATGCTTTAGGATATTCATCAAATCTACGATCCGGTCAGAGAACGTGAACTCGAATCCTTTCCCGGACACTTCGAACGCCTGCCGGTTGTAGCCTTCCCGTTCCAGCTCTCCTCGCGGAGTGTACTGTTCATGAAGGTCAGCAATCTTGTTCATCATCTCGAGTACTAACTGAACCCTCTCGAGATTTCCGACAAAGTCGAGCACGATGAGCTTGTCCTTTCCGGGACGGAGCCCTCGGCCCAGCTGTTGATCGAAGACATTCTGAGTATCCGTGGTGCGGCAAAAAGCGACTAATCCGATAGATGGCACGTTCACGCCTTCATTGAAAGCGTTGACTGCGCAAACCCTTCGGACTAATCCATTTTTGAGAGCTGTAAGCGTCGCCTGGTTTTTATCCCAGGTATCGCTCTGACTCTTGCCGGTCATCGAATGGAATGTGGCGCCAAGCTCAAGTGATTTTGCCAACCGCTCGGAATGACCGATCGATGCGCAGAACACGAGAGCTTTCTCGCTGTACCCATTGATGATTTTGGCGATCTCTTCGTCGCGCTTCTTGATGAAGATACAACGATTGACCTCTGCCATTGTGAAGCGCTCCTTGCCTTCCTTGATCTCAGCAGCGATGATCTGCAATGCATGCTCATCGAGGCTCTCGTCAGTAACGACGTGATACTCGATGGGAGGCAACCATCCTCGAGCAATAGCCTCCTCGCGACTGATATGAATCACTTCATCGCCAAAGGCATTGCGGATATCCTCATCTTCGTTTGCACGGTTTGGAGTCGCCGTGATCCCGAGCTTTGCGCCGGTGAAGTATCTCAGCGTCGGTCGATAGGTATCGGCTTCCGCATGATGCGCTTCATCGACGATGATCAGGTCGAAATGATTCTTCTTCCACTTTTTGAGGTTTACTCCCATCGTCTGCCAGGTGGCGAAGACGATGTCCGCTTCTGCAGCGCCGTTCTTTGATAGGCCGTTGTAAACAGCTATCGTGGTATTCTCGCCGAATACCATCTTGAACTCCAACATCGCGTGATGAAGGATGTGGTTGTTGTGAACAAGGAAGAGCGTCTTTTTGGGACGAAATGCCTTGGTGATGAATGCGGCCGTGAAGGTTTTACCCAACCCAGTCGCCATAACTACCAGAGCCCTCTTAAGCGGCCCGATCAATCCAACAAGAGCAGCCTGTATGGCCAGTTCTTGGTATTTTCGAGGAACGATTTTCATGTTTAAAGGAAATTGAGGTTTACATGAAAAAACACCTAGGAATTAGGTGCTTTTCTACATCTTTACTAACATAAAATAATGTCTATGTCAATACTGCTTTGATCCTCCTCACTCCCGCGCTCACAGCCTCCTCTTTCTGTATCTTGAAATTGCCCAAAACGGACGTGTTCTCGACGTGCGGTCCGCCGCAGAATTCCTTGGAGATTGCGCCCTCCATGGAGCTGTCTGTGCCGCCGACATAATAGACGGACACGATGTCGCCGTACTTGTCTCCAAAGAAATGGAAAGCATCGGTCTTGAGAGCTTCCTCCTTTGGAAGCTCGATGCGATGGACTGGCAGCGCTGCCTTGATCCAGCCATTCACCAGATCCTCTACTTTTTTCTTTTCCTCGTCGGTCATCTTTGCACCATGGGTAAAGTCGAATCGCAATCGCTCGGGCGTAATGTTCGAGCCCTTCTGGGAAACCTTGTCTCCGAGGACCTGATGGAGCGCTTTATGGAGCAAGTGGGTAGCCGTGTGATATTTCACCGACATCTCAGAGGTGTCTCCGAGGCCGCCCTTGAACTTGCCCTCCGCGCCAGCGCGGGAGAGGTCCTGATGCTCCTTCATCTTCTTGTTGAAGGCCTCGAGGTCCACAGTCTGGCCTTTCTCGCGGGCGAGCTCGACGGTCAATTCGATCGGAAAGCCGTACGTCGTCCAAAGGATGAACGGGTCGATGCCCTTTTCAAAATCCTTCTTGCCTTCCTCGAGGGTCTTGAAGAACTTTTCCTCCTCTTCCTTGAAAGCCTTTCCGATCTGGACCTTGTCCATTTTATAAAAGGCAGAATACCTATCGATATACCACTCGATGATCTTTGCGCCGATGCCCGGAGCGGTCGCGAGCGAGCCCAGCTTGAAGATCGCGCGGCGAGCGAGCCTGCGGAGGATGTAGCCCTGGTCCTTGTTCGAAGGCAAGACGCCGTCAGCGATGAGGAATGTCGCCGTGCGGATATGATCCGCCACGATTCGAGCAGAGCGCTCGTGGTAATTTTTGGCGTCAGCCTTGATCATGCTCAGGACCGGTTCGAAAAGATCGGTTTCGAATACATTCGACTTGCCCTGGAGCACGGCACAGACGCGTTCAAAGCCCGAACCCGTATCCACATTCCTCTTGGCAAGCTTCCCTACGACCTTGTCGTCTTTCTTGATGAATTCCATGAATACATCGTTCCAAATCTCGACGACTTTCTGTTCATCATCGGCCTTGAGGTATTCAGCCTTGCTCATTCCCTTGGTCAACGAGCCCGTGAGGTCATAGAACATCTCGGTATCAGGGCCACAAGGACCATTCGGTCCCGGCTGCCACCAATTTTTCGCAGCGGGCATGAAATAGATGCGCTCGCCGGTCACTCCGTTCTTGTCGAAGATGCCCTTCCAGAGAGCGGCAGACTCCACGTCGCGCGGAGCATTCTCGTCGCCTTCGAAGCACGTCACGTACAAGCGCTGAGGATCGAGGCCGAATCCATATTCCTTGTTCGTGAGGAGGTCATAGCTCCACGGGATCATCTCGGCCTTGAAATAATCGCCGAGCGACCAGTTGCCCATCATCTCGAAGAACGTCAGGTGCGTGTTGTCACCCACCTCGTCGATGTCGTTCGTGCGGACGCATTTCTGGAAGTTCGCCAAGCGCGTTCCGTTCGGATGCTTCTCTCCCAGGAGATACGGGACCAAGGGCTGCATTCCCGCGGTATTGAAAAGCACCGTCGGATCGTTCTCCGGCACGAGCGAGGCCGAAGGGATGATGGCGTGGCCCCTTGCCTCAAAGAAGGCCAGGAATCGGCGGCGTACTTCTGCGGATGTCATAGTAATAGCCAATTTAGCACGATTTTTGGCATAAAAAAACTCCCTTCGGATGAAAGGAGCTTAGGGAGGGTCAGGTCGCTTGCGGCATGAACTTTCCAAAGATCGCGCTCGCCAGGAAATCGATCCATTTGCCCGCAAGATTCTTGCCCCACGGCCGCGGAGTGCAGGAAATGAAATAGACCATGAACAGATCAAAGACATCTCTCACGAAAGTGCTTGGAAAATATTTCCCCAAACTCCATGCTAGATTCCACGCCGTCCAAATGATGAACAGAAGACATAGCATTCTCAATGGAATGAAATTCTGCCGCAACGGATTCATGAAGCTCCTATTCGCAGATATCCTTCTTTTGATACTCTCTATTATGCTTAGATAGTAAAAAGAAATACCGATCACTATTAATAGTCGGAATATCAGTTTTCCGCCGCTAATTTTTTCGTCTATGATCGCGCTGTAGAGGCCCGCAATGCTGCCTCCAAAAAGAAAGACCGCTGCGAACCAAAGGCATGTCTTGCCCGTCCAATCCTGTAGCCAATCAGATAGCCGCTGGGCTCGAGCCATGAGGACATCGTCGACAATAAATGGATTCAAAGATCACCTCTTGTTGAATGTTGGAAATGAGTTTGAGATTAAATTACCATGATTTACTTCTTTGTCAACTTCTCTAATCTCTCGACATCTTTCTCAATGGACCTCAACCCCTTCTCCCAGAAATCAGGCTTGGTCACATCGATGCCAATGGATTTAAAGATATTCTCCGGAGTGTCGCTGCCGCCCGTTGAAAGGAATTGGTTTATCTTCTTGATGAAGGCTTTGTCCTTCTTGTATTCGGCGTAGAGGGCCTTGGAGATGAGCTGGCCGAAGGCGTATGAGTAGACGTAGAAGAAGCTGCGGATGTGGTGCCAGGAAACAAAGATGTTGCCGTCGATCGGCTTTAGCTTTACTGCGTCACCAAGATACGCACCCATATGCTTGTTCATAAGCGCGCAGAGCTCTTCTTTCGAGAGAGCGCCCTTCTCGCGG
>JAQBQT010000008.1 GCA_028286835.1 Candidatus Parcubacteria bacterium | reverse complement strand
ATACACCGCTCAATGGCACGCCCAACAAGCGGAGAAATCATAACGTGCATCATTCGCTCGACGAGCCGCCCAGGTTTCATTCCTAAGGCGGCTTTTTTGTTGCAATTTGCTCCTTGACGTCCACCCGCCAGTTTGGGAAGATACTGCCAGCCAGCATTGTTCACAATTCAACGTTTGATCCAACCGATTAAAATATCATGACTGCGATACTTATTGCAGGCGAAGATGAGACAGTTTACGAAATATATCACCTCCTTCAATTTCTCGAACGGGTTTGCGTAGAACGACCGTCGATTGCTATCGAACCGATTTTTAACCTGTATCCGGCCTTGGAATTCATCAAAAGCCGACCCTGGATACATAGCCTTATCGTTGCAAGCAATACACCCTTCACCGCCCACCTTATCTGGCGGATGAAGCTCAGCAGGATAACTAACGGTAATGGCGTTCCGACAAAGATTATCCGGGCGTATGCTCCACAGAATCGGCCGAGCCACGAGAGCCTCCAGCCTTTCGGACAGAAGCTCATCTGCAAAAATCCGATCAACTGGAAGGAGCTGCACGATGCATTTAGCGATGTCTTACCTTTGCCTTCGGTGCCACCTAGCCCTGTATATATTCCAATGTTTATGTAGATTTCTGCCTGTCTCAAGCGCATTCCCCTCGAATGCGCTTTTTTATTGCCCCTTATTGCCCATTGCCCGTTTTTCTGAAGGTGCCTACAACGAAAAATTCTTAAGGGAATAGAGATCGGCGCTTTCTTCGGCGGCAACGACATCGACGGGAGCGCGATCATCAACGGGTTTACTATCGGCAGAGGCTGCCGCACCCGTTGCGCCAGCGGCATCAGCGACGACAGGTGGCTCCTGCACCATTGTGATCCCTGCAGCCTGGTTGTTGAGCTTCTCGAGAAGGACACGGAGGTCGTCAGGTGAAAAGAAGTCGATGGTGACCGTGCCGCCCTCCTTGCTCTTGGCGATGCGCACGCGGGTGCCGAGGGATTCTGTAAATGATTTTTCGAGCTCGATGATCGTGGGATCGAGATACTTTGCCTTGTTCCTGATGCGCTCCGTTGCCACACGGCGGGAGAGGGATTCGGCTTCGCGGACCGTGAGCTTCTTGGTCATGATCTCCTTGAAGAGGACCATCTGCTCTTCGGGCCTGTCGACGAGCATGAGGAGCGGGCGGGTATGGCCTTCGGAGATCTTGCCTTCGTCGAGGGCGGTAATGATCTCGTCCGGCAAGGACAGGATGCGCATGGTATTCGAGACGTATTCGCGGCTCTTGCCCACCTTATCGGCAATCTGGGCCTGCTTGAGGTTGAATTCCTTGGCCAGGCGCTCGAATGCACGGGCGCGCTCCACGGCGTTGATGTCTTCACGTTGAAGGTTCTCGATGATGGCCATCTCGAGCTTGAGCTGGGGATTCTCTTCCCCGCCGCGGATGAGGACGGGCACCTGCGCGAGGCCCGCAAGCTTGGAGGCGCGGAGGCGGCGCTCGCCAGAGATGAGCTCGTATTCGACATTCATGCCGCCATCTTCCCGGTACACTTCCTTGCGCGTCACCACCAGAGGCTGAAGGATGCCGTACATGCGGATGGACTCGGAAAGGTCCTTGAGCTTGGCCTGATCGAATTCGCGGCGCGGCTGATATGGGTTCGGGCTGATCTTTTCGACCTCGACCCAGAAGACTGCGTCGTTGACGTAGGAAGCTGATACATTTGCCATAATGATGTATTTTAACACAAAATATTGTAGACTGTCCGCATTGAGCCCAGCTCAAATCAGGATTGCCGGGATGGCGGAATTGGTAGACGCACACGACTCAAAATCGTGCGGAGTAATCCATGGGAGTTCGATTCTCCCTCCCGGCACAGCATCCACCCCGCCCAGGCGGAATAAAAAAGCCCATGGAAAATTCCACGGGCTGAGTGAAGGCCGAGAGTATCAGTCTACGGCTTGCTGTATCGACTCAAGATCGAATTCATTGCTGACTTTGACTTGAGCACGTCGCAGCGCATCGATGATGTCGTACGGGGTCCTAAAATTTTTAGATTTAAATTCATTCCTGATTTCTTGGGCCATGAATTGTACACGCGTAATCATTTCATTCGAAGATAGCGGATCGGGAGAGCAGTCTTGTGGCATTGGGGCCTTGCATTGAGGATGGGATGCGGGATTGATTTTTTACAGAACTAAAACCTCAATAACGATACCACGCATATGATTAGTTGAGAATAGAGCCGGGGTCTGCTACTGTGCTCACATGAATGCAACGACAGCTAAGACAAAAATTCTCGTTATCGTGGGCCCCACGGCCTCCGGCAAGAGCGAGCTCGCGGTCAATCTCGCCCTCAAGTACAACGGCGAGGTCGTTTCTGCCGACTCGCGCCAGGTCTATAAGGAACTCGACATCGGCACGGGCAAGATCACAGCCGAAGAGATGCGCGGCGTTCCCCATCATTGCCTGGACATCGCCGACCCGCACGATCGGTTCACGGCCATGCACTGGAAAAAAGCCGCTGAAGCGGCAGTAAAGGATATCGCCTCCAGGGGCAAGCTCCCCATCGTCTGCGGCGGCACCGGCTTCTATATCTCGGCCCTTGTGGACGATCTCGGCTTCCCTGACGTCGAAGCGGACACTGAAGAGCAGAAGGCCCTCGAAGCCAAGCCCGCCGAAGAGCTTTTCGAGGAACTGAAGAAGCTCGATCCGGAGCGCGCCGCGACCATCGACCTCAAGAACAAGCGGCGCCTTTCCCGCGCTATCCTCATCACGCGGGAGCTCGGCAAGGTGCCAGTGCTCGCCCGCACCGAGTCCGCATACGAACCGATCATGGTCGGCATCTCCCTTTCATCAACAGAACTCAAGAAGCGGATCCGCGCCCGCCTCATGCAGCGCTTTGAAGCAGGAATGATCGAGGAGGCAAAGCGCCTTCATGCCGCTCCGCCCGAAGGAATGGGCATATCATACGAACGCATGGACGAGCTCGGCCTCGAATACCGTTTCCTCGCCATGTACCTCCAGAACACGATGAGCTTCGAAGTCCTCATCGACACTTTGTATATAAAGATCGGCCAATACGCCAAGCGCCAGAAGACGTGGTTCAAGAAAGACACTCGGATCCGCTGGATCGAAGGAGCGAACGCAGAAGCTATTACCAGCCAAATCGTTCTCTGATCCCGAAGAGGAAGCTCTGGATCCTATAGGCCATCGTAGGGTGCAAGGCAGCCAATGTCGTCGTGCTGTTGATCGAAAGAGCAGCTCTCTGGACCTCCATAGTGGTGCTCGCGAAGCCCTCGCGCGAGATGACGAGTGTGTCAGGAATGAACGGAGCGAAGACCTCATAGTTTCCCCAGCGATCTGTCGTTCCGGAGTATCCCGCCTCCTGTAGGGAGACCTGAGCGCCCTGGAGAGGCATGCCTGCCGCGTCCACGACAGTGCCCATGAGAAGAGGCGCCTTATAATATTCCTTGACCGTATCGAAGGCCAGGCGCTTGGTGCCGTTATCGTTCAGGATCGCCGTGGAACCGCCCTGGACCACCCAATAATTCACGCCGCGCACTACCTGGTTGTTCCTATAAAAGACCGAGAACAGGCTGGCGACGAACTTCGCCTGGTCGTCCTGCGACATGTTGCCATTCAGGTCCGGAATGGGAGCGCCGAATTCGCTGACCACAACCTGGGCGCCGAGCCCGGAAAAATACGCGATGGCGTCATTCATGCTCGAAACATCTTTTACATAATGGTCTATGGATACTATCCCGCCGAGGCGCGCGATAGTGCCCTTATCCATGATGAGGTGCGCCACATCGCTATTCATCGAGAAGTAACCGGACTCCACTTTTTTGCCGATATCGAGGAAAGCGTCGTTCGATACGTCGAACTCATCAGTCAGGAATTGCCTGTATGCGTCCACGTCTCCAGTCTTGCGCGGATCGCCCGAGCCGCCGTTCTCGCATTCAGGGCATGGGCTGAAGATATCGCCGTCCTGGAAAAGATCGGGGTTGCTGCGGATGAACTTTCCGACAAGCACTACGTGCTGCGCCCTCGTGAGCCGCGGATACTCGAACCACCCTTCCCAGCCGGAAAAGTTGCCGCGGAACCAAACTGAGAGATTGTATTTTCTCGCGGCGGCGACCCATCGCTTGAGGAATGGCAGGAATTCAGGGTCATACGGCGTGCCTATAGCCACGTGCGTGGCGCCGAGCTCAGCTATGCTCTTCACCTGCTCGTCGATCACGCTGTCGAAGCTCGAGTCCCCCAGCTTCTCGCGCGCAGTGTCGCGGGAGTATTTCATGACATCGACCGACTGTATGTCGAAGCCCCGGGTCCGAGTCGGAACATGTGCCGTGCTATATCGCGCGGGCACGAGAACAGCAACCAGAACGGCAACGACCAGAATGGTGGCCGCGAAGAGACAACCCAGGATCAAAGCGATTTTTTTCATATGCATTATTGGGGCACAACCGAAGCGGATGCCGGTGCCGAAGAAGGAGAGGATGTGGCCGCCGTCGCGCCAGTCGTAGTAGCGGTCGTGGTTGCCTGCTCAGGAGTGGTCTGGGTGCCGGGCGTCGAATCTATCCTCCTGAAGATCTGGATCTCCTCTGCAGTATACACTCGATTGAAGTATTTATAGAGGCGTCCCTGAGTGTTCTCATCAGCGAGGATGTTCTGCCACAGCACGTCATTGCGCTGAATGACGATCCAGCGCGCATATTTCTCGGGAGCGACCAGCGATTCCTCCCAGTACGGCTTGTTGCCGATATATATGACGTTCTTCATAGGGATCGGCGTGCGGATGATGCTGATGGTGCGGGCGAAGTCGTCAGTGAGGATGAGCCCGTAGTCATAGTGGGTGGCCAGCCAGTTCTGGGCATCGGGGATCTTTGCCGTTGCAGAAGAAAGGCCGGATACCCCGTCCTCAAGGGCCAGGATAGGCGAGAAGCCGATCGTGAAGAGCACGCACTGGAACGCCACGAGGAAGCAGAGAAGGACCTTTGTTGGGGTCCTGCCCTTATAGAAAAGATAGCCGGCGAAAAGGGCGATAGCTGGCACCATCATCGTTCCATAGCGCACATTGAAAAGCGTCCACTCGAATGAGAGCGGGGTCAGTCCCGGGATGAATATGACGGACTGGCCGAGGAAGAGCGTGAGCACATTGAAGAAAAACGGCACCAGAAGCACGAGAATGACGAAGAAACGATGCCTCTGCTTCTTGTCGAGAGAGAACGCGATGAGGCCCGCAAGGCCGATGAGGAACACGACGACTCCCCCGTTCGACATCGTCGTCACGAAGTAATACAGGAATGAGACCCACGGATTGTGATATGCCGGCAATTCGCCGCGGGCATGCCAGCTCTGCTGTTGGGAATTGGCCGAGAATTGGCTGTGCGTGAAGTACAGCGGATCGCCGAGAATGAGATAGCCCCAGAGGAGCCACATCACTATGCCGAGGAATGCAGGAGAGCAGAAGAGGATGAGGCGAGCTTCGAGCCGGGCGAAGCGGCCCACGGTAGGCTCAGGGCTTCGCGGAGCAAAGAAGGCCCTGACCGATCCTTTGGATTTAGCCCAGGCGATCTTCCAAGGGAAATAATAGAGGAAGATGACTCCCGCCTCCATAAGCACGAGCGCCCAGCCGTCATATCGGGACAGCGATGCGTAGAAACCGAATCCCGCGGCCATGATAAGCATAAGGATGTTGCCTTCGCTTTCCAGGAACCGGACGAAGTAATAGCTCGAGAGAGCGAAGAAAGCCACGAGCGTGAGCTCGGTCATCGGCGTCGTCTGGAGATAAAGGATGTTCGGATTGAGGATGAATACTGCCGACGAAAAGATCGCGGCTCCCTTGTTCCCCGTTATGACTCTCGTGAGCTTATAGATGTATATCGCCGAAATGACGAAGGCCGCGCCTGAAACTACCGATCCCGCAAGGCCTGTGCGCCACATGTAATCATTCAGGACAAAAGGCATGAGCAGGATGTGCGGCAGAGGAAGCCAGATGCCTCCGAGCTGAGCGAAGCCTGGCGTCAGACTGTCGACAACGCGCTTGGCGATGTTGAGGTGGGATTCGGCATCGCCGTATGAGATGGTGTACTGGTGCATGAATGAATATAGAGTGGCGATCGCGGCGAGGACAGTCGACGCTACGCCTATCCATAGTTCGGCTGAATACTGGCGGGCCCAACGCATAGGCGCTTCAAAATATTCCTTTTTGATTATGATGCTAGTCATGGCGGTTTTCGGAAGCGGACATAGAAGGAAGCAGGAATAGAACGACGAATGCAGCCACCGCCACTGTGGCGTATATGATTATGTAATATCCGACCAGCGATATCGAGCCAGATTAGTATGTATTGTAGACGAAATCACCAGCCTGATCGCCTTGCAGATATCCAAAATTCTTCATGAAGTTGTAGGTCTTGATCGGCAGAAGAAGGGCTTCGGACTTCGGCGGCACGGCGTTGCTCGTGAGGGCTCCGACAAGCGCGATAGCTGACGAATACAGGAAAAGCGCGTAGACTCCGATCTTCTTCATGACGATATGCCTTCCCTGCGATACGAACCAGGCGGCGAAGAGCGCGAGCCATGGCATGGACGGTATGAGGTAGCGCGGACCGAACGCCCAGCCTCCCCATGGATCCCCCCAAGATGCGTACAGGAAGATGTTGGTCGCTACGAGCGCCGCCATGATAGCGTACGGCATCGGCAGGCCTTTATTCTTCCTGCAGAAGAAGCCGAAGCCGAAGAACGACAGGATAAAAAGAGGCGTGAAGAAGAATAGGCCGCGCTCGCCCGAGAACAGGAGCACATCGAAGCCTTGGGGCATCTTGCGCTCATGGAAGAAAGCCACGACGTTCTTGGTCGATGTGGCATCCTCAGCCGCAGTGCTTGTCGCTGTCACGGCTGCAGCTTGCGTTGCAGCGATCTCATTCGCCGGAACGAGAGGCGGAGCGATGAGCGCGGTATCGGCCGGAGTAGCTTCGAGCTGGTATGTCGGCAATCCGCCCGAAAGCTGCTTCCAGCTTCCGAAATAATACTGGTTATGCCAGAAGTGAAGGCCTGTGATGAGCACGAATGCGAGAGCCGCCACGACTGCCGACATGCGGATATTGAGCTTGACGGTGTCGCGCACGGACTGGAGCGAGAACGCCGTAAGGAAGAGATACACCATGACGGGAAGCATGAGGATGGCGTTCGGATAGTCCACGAATATGGCGAGCCCGTACGCAGCCCATACATATGCGGGATAGAGGAAGCTCCAGCGGCTCACCGATGTGCTGTACCTCCAGATCGCATAGACCGAGCTCACCATGAAGAATGTGGTGAACGCATGCTGGTAGAGCGTCACTGAATATGACCAGGCCGTGGACCCGAAGCCGAATATGAGCGCCGCAAATATCGAAAGGCCAACGGAAAGGCCGAACATCTTCCGGCCTATGAGATATATGAAAACGAGCGTCAGCAGCGTGAAGAGCACCTCGACCGAGAATGTTCCCACCTGCGCATATCCGAACATGCTGCCGACAAGATAGAACGGCAGGGCCATGTAGGAGACCCCTGGGGCGAAGAAGCTGTAGTAGCTGCCGGACTCGGCGACTCCGACGTCAGGATATGCGACCAAGGCCCACGTCTTGTCGAGCGAGTAGGTGCCGCGCTCAGCAAGGCTCGCAGTCTGGACGTAGCGGCCGCGCTCAGGTGACAGCTCGAATGCGCCCGTCGGCAGATCGAGCTTTTCCTTGAAGTCCCCTGCCTGCGGATTGCCGGGAGCGCCGCGCAGGGTGAGGCCGTAAAGCACGGCTCCGAAGATCACTATGAACGTGAGGGCGAAGATGTCTTTTTTCATGATAGTGATTTCATGCTCTGGGCGATGAATGCCCGGTATTTCTCTGCCGATGCATCCCAGCTGTTCTCCTTGGTGAACGCGCGGGAGTTGAGTGCGAGCTTGGCCCTCTCGTCTTCATTCCGAAGGAGCGAGAGGATGGCATCAGCCAAAGCGGCCGCATCGAATGACGGAACTTTTATCATGGTATCATGCCCCGTCCATGAAAGTCCCGGGATATCGAAAGCGACGATGGGGATAGCGTACGACATCATCTCGAGTGTGGCCAGAGAGAAGGTTTCGTAGCGCGACGGTGTGACTCCAATGAGGGTATTCCTGAAGAATGCCTCCTTCGCGTCCTGGTCGACCCAGCCGAGAAGCTTCACATCATCCTCGAGCTTATAGTGCTTGATCAGCTTGGACATTTTAGCCAGATGCGCAGGCGCGCCGCTTCCGGCGATGACGAGCGGGATATCGAACTGCTTCCGCACGATGGCATACGCCTCCAGGAGAAGGTCTATGCCCTTCTGGTCTATCTCTATGCGACCGATGAATGACAGAGCCTTTCCCTGGACGGATTTCGGATCGTTCGGCTGCAACGGGAGCGGAACTCCGTTGCCGATGACAGCCGTCTCGATGCGGGGATTCTTGCTTTTTATCTTGCGCGCATCCTCATCCGTGAGGACGATGATCTTGGAATATGACTGGAGGCCGAAATTCTCGACGATCTCGAAAGGCAGATGGTATTTTCGCGTCATGTTGGAGGCGCTCAGCATGTGCACGAGCCCGATGACTGGCTTCGGCGTGAATACGGGAAGGAACGATGTCGATATCGGTGGAGTGAAGCTTTCGATCCAGAGGTCGTATGTGTCCCTCATGGCATGAATGGCCGCAAAGATATGGAAAAGGATCTGGCCGACAAAGGGACCGCCATATGCTGGGCCGATTCGTTCGTATTCTATGCCATCCCTTACCTCAGGCTTTGCGCCCGGGTAGTTGCTGGTGAGGACTGTGATATCAAAGGATGATGCGAGGCGCTTTGCAACTTCATGGATGGCGATGGCTCCGCCGCCGCCATAATATGGATTGTTGATGTCATCATAATTGGAAAAGATGACCTTCGGCTTCGTTAAGCCTGGAGTAGCAACGGCGGCAGCCTGGGCGATAAGGTGCTTGGACGAATGGGCGATCTCCCATGTGCCGGAAAATGCCTTGCGCTTCGCCATGCGGACGCGGATCGAGATCAGGATGAAGGCGATGAAGAGCACAGGATGCAGAAGGAGCTCCTTCAGGCTCATCAAAAACAATTTCTTGAATGGCAGGTGATACGCGTCCTCGGCTTTCTTGCCGAAGATCGCGACGATGGCATCCTTTCCCGATTCGAAGCGCATGCTCTGCTTCTTGTGGTCATTGAAATTCTCAGGACAGCGGAAAAGGGCGGTCGCATCGCGGGCCAAGAAGAAGCGCATGCCCCGCTCGATGCAGTACATGTATGAATAGGCATCGACAGGGACGTTCTTCGGGTACTCCATCTCGGAATACAAAGCCTTTGAAAAAGCTCGCGCGGGTCCGAAGCATGTATATACCGTGTCTTTCATCTCGAAGGACATCCAGAGGTCATTCTTGAACACATGATTGCGCGCCAGGACTTTCTCCACGAATGTCTGCGGAGGAAGGGGTCGGATGAACCCGCTCGTGAGGCCGATCGCCTGGTCCTGGATGATAGGCACGATGAGGCGGTCGATGAATGTCGAATCGAACGGCAGGATATCAGCATCGAGGATGACAAGGAGATCCGTCTGGGCTTGCCTGAATATGAGATTCTGGGCGCCTGCCCCGCCCACCCTCGTCTCAGGGCGAATAAGCCGCACGCCGCGCGGCGCCATGCTCTTCACGATCTCATCAGTCTTGTCCGTGCTGGAATCTGACACGACGACGATCTCGCGGAGGCCCGCATGGGTTATCTTCTGGTCAAAGAGGCTTTCGAGCAGGCGCCCGATGTTCTGCTCTTCGTTATATGCGGCTATGCCGATGGTAAGGGTCGGTTTCATGATAGGAATTATTTGGTGCTGCGGGCTGCTTCCCAGGTATTGTTCGTGAACAGCGAATGCTTCCGGAAGAGCGTATACACGCGGACGATTGCCTGAAGAGAGACGCCGAGGGATGTCATTAGCGGATGCGTGCCGAACGTGCGCAGGAGCGAACCGATCTTGAGGCCGGCTGGTATCCGATATTCAGTTTCTATCCCCTTTCCAAAATGCTCGAACATCTTTTCTTTCGTGCTTATGTACCTCGCGGACTGCTTGAGGTATTCGGGAAGCGCTTTGGGAAGGCGATAATTTATGGTCGCCGAAGGCACCCATGCAAAGCCGAGGCTGAGCTGGCGCGCCCTGAAGAATATGAATTCGTCTTCGGCGATGGACTTCGGAGGTATCTCCGTATTTTTATAGAGTGCTTTGCTCATGGCGAAGACGCTGCCTGGATTGTTGTGGACCGAGATGCCCTTATTATACCTCTTTCGGATATCGAGCCATACGAGATTCCAGCCATAGAAGCCCTTCTCAGCGAGGGTCGTCGGGCGATACGGGATCTCGAACCCCGCGGCCAAGCCTACGCGCGGGTCCCTGAATGCATTCACGAGCTCAGAAAGGACCAGGCCATGCGCCGGAATGATATCAGCGTCCAATATGATGAGTAGGTCGCTCTGCGCATCCTTGAAGAGGTCATCGAGGCGGGCGATCTTCCCCAGCCTTCGGGCATCATGCACCAGCGTCACCTTTGCATCTGTGCGGGCAAAGCCCTTCACGATCTCGGCAGTCTTATCGCTCGAGCCATCCGAGAGGACAAAAATGCGCTCAAGAATGAAGCTCGAGCATACCTGCTCTTTGAGGGCGCTCAGAAGGGCGCCGATATTCTTTTCTTCGTTATATGCCGGAATGCCGATCGAGACAGTCGGGGTTTTAGTCTGTGTTGCCATGATAGTCAGATTATTGATGGAGGTCGCGCAGGACGGAAAGGTATTCCTCATTGACTACCAGGAATTCGCCTGAGCCCAGGATGTGATGGAGGACGATATAATTTTTGAGAAAAGCGGCATTGGCCGAAGAAGGCCCGGGCAGGCGGCTGGCGAGCTCCTTCATGCCTGGGGTCACGGAAATGAACGCGTAGTCATATCCGGAAAGAGTCAGGAGCATATTCTCGGCATCCAGAACGCAGATGCCTTTGTCGGTCACCATGATATTGCTCGGGGTGAGATCGCGATGGGCCAGGGTCAACGGCGATGTCGCCAGCTTGGAGATCTTGGAGACCGAGGCGCCGAACGCGGACCAGATGACCTTTGCATTCTTCGGGCTTCGGACCGAAAGCAATATTGATATGAGGGGCAAAAGGAGCAGATAAAAGCCGAGCGAGCGGCGGCCGAGCATGGCTTTCTGTTCATGCGAGAGAAGCGTTGAAAGCTTAGAGATATGCTGCATGACAGCTGTCAGAGTCTTGGCCTGGAATTCAAGAGGATGAGCTGAAAGCAGGGTGCCGTCTATGAATTCAAATGCAACCGTCAGCGACTTCGTGTCGGCATAATATCCCTCGACTGCTGGGAAATAGATCCCATCCTGTGCGCCGCTCTTTGTGCCCACCGATGACATGAGGGAATTGACTGCGCATTCGTTGCGCAGAGAATAATAATTCAGGTCCTTCGTCGTGCCCTCCCAGCGCTTGATGATGTATTTCTTTCCAGCCGATTCATATATGCCTATAGCGATGTTCTGGATGTCATCCTCCTTCTTGATCTTCTTCACGAGCGAGTAGGCCCCGAACTTCTCGGGCAGCTCTGCCTTTGTGACTTGGTGCGCCCCGAAAAAAGCCATATGAAGGGCTCCGAGGATTGTCTGCAGTGCAGAAGGCGCCTTGAGGCCGCCCTCCGGCAGTGCGCCGTTCTGTGCTGCGTTCTTATCCATATACTTTGGTGCGGAGGCCGATCATTCCGGCGACCCTGTCAATCACGAATTTGACTGCGACGATGAACGGAGAGGCGAGAACGCGGAATTCCTTGAAGGAGTGCGTGCGGTCGACGCCGATGCGCGGGATGATGATCGGATTGGTGTTCTCGGTGACATAGCCGTTATCCATGGAGAAAGCCATGTCATAGCCGGCTCGCTTCACGGTCTCGAGGATGTCCGGAGTGTATACGCCCTTCGGATATGCGAAGTAGTTCACGGCGTAGCCGAGAGTCTTCTCGAGCTTGGCCTTGGCCTGGATGATCTCGCTGTATATGCCGCGGGCAGTGAGGGCCTTGAAATCGCGGTGGGTCGCGCCGTGGCAGCCGATCTCCCAGCCTGCGGCCTTGAGCTCCCCTATTTCAGCAACTGAAAGGAACGGGCGGTTCGTGTCGAGCTCATGGCGATCAGCCTTATCTGAGTTGGCAAGGACGAATACGACGGGCTTGATGCCAAGCTCGCGGAAGTATGACTTGGTTGTGAGGAGATCGCGATACCCGTCATCGAATGCGATGAGGAATGAGGGCTCGGTGAGGGCCTTCCTGCCGTTGATATGCATTTCGAGCTGCTTGGCCGTGACAGGCTTCCTATGCTCGAGAAGATGAGCGACCTGAGCCTGAAGATCCTTGAAATCGACGCTGAAGCGCCACGGATCAGAAGCGACGCTGTGGTAGCAGAGCACGATGACCCCCTTCTCTTCCTTGTATGAGAAGCGGCCGATCATGCCGAGCGAAAGATACACGAGGCGTCGGATAGCCACGAAGAAGCTGAATGCCGGCTTAGCTGATACGGGCATCACTGGGGCTGCTTGCGCAGGGACGCGGGCAGCAGCCTTTTCAGGGACCAGGGCCTGATTCGCGACAGGGCGCGAAACGATGCGGATGAATTCCTCCGAGCTTTTCTGCCAGGTGAAGTTCTGGGCCCATGCGACAGATTCGAGTGAGAGCGATGAGCGGAGCTCCGCATCAGAAAGGAGATCGATGATGTTCGAAGCAAAAGCCGCTACATCGCCATGGGGCACGAGCAATCCGTTCTTGCCGTGGCGCACAGAGTCGCGGAGGCCCGGCACGTTCGAGGCGATGACAGGCGTGCCGCAGGCGTTCGCCTCGATGCTCGTGATACCCCAGCCTTCCATGCTCGAAGGATTCACGGAAATCCATGACTCGCGGAGTATGCGGCGCTTCTCCTCCTCGGACACTTTTCCGAGAAGCGTTATGGAGTCGCCGAGGTCGAGCTTCCTCAAAAGCGCGACGAGCTTGTCGCGGCCGTCGCCGTCGCCGGCGATGACGAGCTTCGCTGCAGGAATCGCCTTGCGCACTTCGACGAACGCACGGGCAAGGACGTCAACGGACTTGTAGGCGCGGATGCGGCCGACATATGAGACGAGCGGCGTGGCAGATTTCATTCCAGGCGTCAGGAATTTCGTATCAACGCCGGGATAGACGATCTCCACCGGCTTGTCGGTGATATGGAGCGCTTCCATATCCTTCTTGGACGATTCGGACACGGTGATGAAGCGCATATGTCGGTATACGAGCGGCATCAGATCCTTTTCCAGGAATGAAGCGAGCTTGGCGAGCGGCCACATGAGGTACTGGCGGAATATATCCTGGTGGATGTGATGTATGAGGCAGAAGACTGGTTCCTTGGCATAGAGAGGAGTGAAGAACGGGATGCCGTTCTCGCAGTCGATGATGGCGTCGAACTTGCCGCGCAGCTTGAACATGTAATACAGGGCTGCACAGGCGTAGACGCCGTAGAAACCGCCGCGGCGTATGATGCGGACTCCGCTGATCCAGCCGTTCGGCTGCTGATGGCCGTCATTGCTCGTGAAGAGCGTGACAGAATGGCCATCCTTGACCCAGCGCGAGGCGAGGGACTGTATGTATGTCTCGGCGCCGCCGGCGAACACGCTTTCGGTATCGCGCCAGTTGAAGATGAGGATGTGCTTGCATTCAGGAAGGGCCGGGGATGCTTCCGGAAGCGACTTGAAGACGCGAAGGACGTCCATGATGTTCCGGCCTATCCAGAGGAAGTACTTGTGAGACACATTCAAGCCGACCACGAGCGCGAAGAACGCTGCGTTGGCCCAGACGACGACGTCGACGAATGTGCCGATGGAGCCATGGGCGGAATAGAGGGCTGCGCACATGCCGAGCGATGCGAGAAGAGACAGCGCTGAGAAAAGATATTTCCTGCGGGCGAGCTGGTACGTCACGATCGTCATCGAGAACGTGAAGAGCGTGATGGCGAAAGCGTAGAGCGGCACGTATGGAACGATGGCCGCGGCGCGCGCTCCGAGGAGGAACGGCACGAGCCATCCAGCGAAGAAGCCGAGGACCGTAGCGGCGGAAATTGTGAGGAAGGCCGTTGCCCCGAATATATTCATGAAATCCTTGTTCGGATTCTTGCCCCTGCCTTCCGCACGGCTGACGTATGTCACGATGAAGGTATTGAAGAGGGACCCGAAGAAATAGATCATCTTGCCGACGAGCGAGAGCATGCTGTATTTGCCGGCATCATCGATGCTGAGGAAATGCTTGGCGAACAGGATGTCCATGCTGAGGAAGACCGTGATTGAAAGGCCTGAGAGGAGCGAGGCGAAATAGAAGCCGAACGGGAATGATTTCCTCGACGGGACGATCCTCTCCGCTGCATTCACGCGCACAGCCTTGCGCGCTCCGTATGAGGAAGCGAGCCAGACGCACACGATGGAGCCGGGGATGGCAAGAGCCGCGAGCTGAGGCATGCCGATGCCGACCATGGCGACCGCGATGCCGAATTTGGCCAAGACTTCGATGAGGACGATCGCTGCTATCATCTTGAAATTGAAGAGGCCCTGAAGGAATCCCTTATTGAGAGAGTCTATCGATTCAAGGACGATCGCAGGTGCGAAGGCGATGACGATGAGCGTGCTCGATACATTGAAGAATTCCCTGATGAGCGAAGCAGATACGATCCAGAGAGCCATCACCGCGAGGGATGAGAGGAATACGGAGAACCATTTGCTCTTGAAGAACGAGATGCCCCTTCCCTTGCCCAATCCTTCGAGATACGAAACAGTGTGATTCACGGTCATGCCGAGGGCGCTTGCTGCGATGCCGAGAATGGAAGCGAACGTAGTCATAAGCGTGACCACTCCGAAGTCTCCGAAGCTCAAGCTCCTGCCGAGGAAGGCATTGAAGGCGAAGTTGATGAAGTTGGCGATGACGGTCGAGGCTACAAGAAAGCCGGGGCCTGAAGAAACGAATGCGTATGCGCTCTTGAGGCGTGATGGTCCGGTCTTTGTTGGTATTGCTTTGGCTGGTATAGCTGAAGCCATGGCAGGAGCAGGCATTGAGATCGGTGAAGCGACCGGGGCAGGCATAGCAGTAACGGGTGCAGGCGCAACAGGTGCGACCTTTTTCGGGGCCTCGACGCGAACGTCCTCAGGCTCTTCCACCTCGCTTTCTTTGACGCCTCCTTCGGCGCCGGCAAGGTGCAAGCCGTGGCGGGTCTTTGCCCAATAGTGAGGCTTGACGATGACCTCATATACAGAGCGCCATG
Source organism: Candidatus Parcubacteria bacterium (assembly GCA_028286835.1). Taxonomy (GTDB): domain Bacteria; phylum Patescibacteriota; class Minisyncoccia; order Phycocordibacterales; family PALSA-1337; genus C7867-002. Next base: position 5,673 of record JAQBQT010000008.1, on the reverse strand, counting down.
AAGCCAAGCTCATAGACAGCCAGTAGAACGGTATGAGAAATACGTATTTGAGGAGGCTATTGTAGTCGCGCTTGGCACAGCCGATCATGTAGTAGTAGAGGTACAGGAAGTTTCCGAAGACGAGCGAGAGCACGCCGATGGTAAGGACCGGGCCCGGGAAAAGAGATTCGATGAACACGGCCGTGTGGGCGCGGAACAAGAAGTAGCAGATCGTGATGGCCCACATGATCGGGTTGATGAAGAGCGAAAGCACCTTGCCTCCGACGATTGCCTGGAATGCGATGAGGTCCTTGGTCTTGCCAGCCTCTATGAAGCTCTGCGGACGGCGCATATGGACGAGGTAGGTCTGGATATAGCCCTTGATCCAGCGGCTCCTCTGGGACAGCCAGTTGAAATAGTGGGAGTTGGCCTCTTCGTGAGTCGTGGACTCGACGATGGCAGTCTTGTAGCCGCGCTTGGCGATCCTCATTCCGAGGTCGCAGTCTTCGGTCACATTGAATGCATCCCAGCCGTCGAGCTCCCGGAGCATGTTGACCTTGAAGTGGTTCGATGTGCCGCCGAGAGGGATAGGCGCGCCGATGGACTGAAGGCCGGGCAACACGAGGTCGAACCAGAGCGAGTACTCGGCCGTGAAGACGCGCGTCAGGATGTTCTGAGTCGGATTATAGAAATTGAGCTTGGCCTGGACGCAGATGATGCGAGGGTCTGATTTCTTGAATGAGACGAGGGCCTTCTTGAGCTGGTCCACTTCAGGCTTGTCCTCGGCATCATAGATGACGAGGTATTCGCCGCGCGCGAACTGGAGGCCGTAGTTCATGGCCTTCGGCTTTGTCTTCGGCTTCGAATGAGGCACGACGACGATCTCGAACTGAGAAGGCAGATTGGCCTCGCGCACCTTGCGGACAGTCTCCTTGTCGTTTTCCTCCAAGAGGAACATGATCTGCAGTTTATTCTTCGGATAGTCGAGCTTGGACATGGCCTCGGCGAACTGAGGCACGACCTGCCACTCCTTATAGAGCGGGCAGAAGATCGTATACATCGGAAGATCGGCTTCTGAGAGCGCCGCGAGCTCGGCTGGGCTTGCCGTTATCTCAGGCCTCGTCTTGAAGCTCTTGTAGATGATGTACATGTTGAAAAGAAGGTCGAGGAAGTACACCACGGTGAGCGTTGAGAAGATGATGACGAGCATGAGGTGCCAGTTCAGGATGAAAAGACCCGCCATGACGATGCCAAAAGCCGCCATGAAGAATTTCTGATGTCGGACGAAGCTCTGAAGAGCGGTCTCGCGATGATCGAGGCCGCTGTGGTGGATGAATTCGTTGCCCTTGAAGACGAATCCCCTGCCGCGAGCAAGACCGTCATGCAGAGGCTGCATGCGGACATCCTCTGTGCCGACGACGAAGCTCTTGGCGCGCTCCCACATGTCCATGCGCGCGATCTTTACGAGTTCGACCATGGTCGAAGCGTATGATCCGAGCGTGACTTTGGAACCGGCTGGGTTGTCCCAGACGACCGGAAGCTCCTTCACTTTGAGATTGAGGCGGCGGGCGATGGCCAGCACCTCGAGATCGAAGCCGAAGCGGTCGATGGTCTGGCGGGAGAAGATGGCTTTGGCTGCAGCAGCCGTAAAAAGCTTGAAACCGCGCTGAGTGTCGCGGATGCCCGGAATGAGCATGCGGATCGGGAACTTTGAAATGGCGCGGAGGATGAGGCGGTGTTTGCCTGCGCCTTCCTTGACCGAGCATTCGCCGACTTCGATCGAGCCGATGGCGATATCGTATCCTGGGCGCATCTCAGCGATGAACGCATCGAAATGAGAGATATCGACTGAGTTGTCGGCGTCCATGAAGAGGCAATATTCGCCGCGAGCCTCAAGCATGCCGTGGCGCACGGAATATCCTTTGCCGCGATTCTTTCCATTGGAAAGGGCCCGGAGGTTCGGGATGGTGCCGGCATTCTTACGGACGATATCGAGAGTTCCGTCTGTGGATCCGTCGTCTACGACGATGACTTCGCATGAAAAATCCTTCCCGGAGAGGTAGGAGGCGATGCTCTGAAGGGTCCTCGAAATGCGACCGGCTTCATTGTATGCAGGGATGATTATTGAGAGAAAAATTCCTTTTTGTGGCGTATCCATAATGGTATAACGGTTTAAACAGTAGAAATCTGTTCCAAAATAAGGAGCAGTCTTCGTAGGCTATCATATTTAGAGCCAAATGTCAAGGGGTAGGCTTTTCCTTGTTCTTCTTCAGATATGCCTTTCCTTTGAGTTTTTCAGGCAAATAGCTCTCGGTATCATATGGCGTATAGCCCTTATGGTAGTTGAGGTCTTTCATGAGCTTGGTCGGTGCATTGCGGATCTTGAGGGGAATCGGCAGATTCCCTGTCTTTATGACGTCTGAGAGGGCCTCAAAATACGCGTTATAGGCTGATTTGTCTTTGGCGGCGAGAGCGAGATAGGCCGTGCCGTGCGCCAGATTGATCGCCGCTTCAGGCATTCCGATGACGTCAACTGCCGAAAAAACCGCATTCGCCACAACAAGAGCGGTCGGCTGAGCGAGACCTATATCCTCGGATGCGAATATGACCATCCTCCGTGCGATGAACTTCGGGTCTTCCCCGCCCTGGAGCATCCGTGCCAGATAATAGAGAGCTGCGTCGGCATCGCCGGAACGCATGCTCTTGATGAAGGCGGAGATAGTATCGTAGTGCTCCTCCCCTTTCTTATCGAAACGGATGAAGGAGTGCTCGAACGTGTTCTTGAGATTCTCGAGGGTGATCGTGCCGTAGAGGCGCTGGCAATTCTCAAGAGCAGTGATGGCCATGCGCGCGTCGCCGTTCGAAAGTCCGACGAGCCATTCAAGAGCATCCTTGGATACTTTGATCTTCGTGCGCTTCACGATGGCCTTGAGCTCGGCTTCATCAAGGGATTTGAGCACGAAAACTCTGCAGCGCGACAGAAGAGCCGGAATGATCTCGAAGCTCGGATTCTCCGTGGTGGCACCGATGAGCGTGAGCCTGCCGCTCTCTACGTATGGCAGAAGATAATCCTGCTGGGCCTTATTAAAACGGTGGATCTCGTCCAGGAATAGGAGCTTGGGCCGCTGATCCATGAGCGTATCCGGATCCTCGACGATCTTCCTGATGTCTTCCTTGCCCGCTGACACAGCGGAGAGCTCGTAGAGGCGGGCATCGAGCGCGTGGGCATAAATGCGGGCGATCGTCGTCTTACCTACCCCGGGCGGACCCCAGAGCACGAATGAAAAAAGATGCTTCTCCTCTATAGCCTTGCGCAAAGGCTTGTTCGGCCCCACCAGATCCGTCTGTCCGACAAATTCCTTGAGCGTTGTCGGCCGGATTTTGTTAGCGAGTGGTTCCATAAGTAGAAAGACATGACTATTTTTGTGATACTAGCGCAACCTTTATTCCAAGAGCGATAAGGACCACCCCTGTTGCACGTTCAATGTAGTGCTGGAATCTCGACACCCAAGACTTGATCGCTTTATTCGAAAAGAACACCGACACAATAGAGAACCATGCAAAGGTAGCTAGCATCATTTCGACGCCATACATGATTTCCCAGCTCTTAGGCGTGGTGGTGCTTATAACCTGGGTAAACAAAGCGAGCATAAAGAGGGTTGCTTTCGGATTAAGTACATTAGTCAAGAATCCTATTCGAACCGACTTAAGTGGGCTGATCGCCGCAGATGCCGATGGAGCGTTTTGGATCAGGCCAATTTCTTCTTTTGGCTTAGCTCTAATCGACTTATATCCAATATAGATAAGATAACCTGCCCCTATAAATTTTATAACACTAAAAATAATGATGGACTGAGATATAAGTATTCCAATACCAAAAAGGCAATATGTCACATGCACTCCTATGCCACCCGCAAGGCCCAAGGACGTATAGATGCCGGATTTTCTAGAGTGTATAAGACTATTTCTTGTAACCATAGCAAAATCAGGCCCCGGACTCATAACAGCCAGGAGATGCACAATGGCAACAGTTAGAAATTGAGTAAAAAACATGAATTGAATATATTGTTAGAATAATTTCCCTCCGACCATAGGATTCTTAGAATCAGGAGTCATTAACACCACATTCCCTTTTGCATCAGGTACTCCAAGAGTAAGGACTTCTGACTCAAAAGGCCCTATCTTACGTGGAGGGAAATTCACTACACCCAATACAAGTTTTCCGATAAGCTCTTCCTTTTTATATAGAGCAACGATCTGTACGGATGAATTCTTGATTCCAATCTCAGGTCCAAAATCTATTTTGAGCTTATATGCGGGCTTCTTAGCCTCTGGAAAATCATTAGCCTCAAGGATCTTGCCGACTCTGATATCAAGCTTTTGGAAGTCATCTACGGTTGCCATATTTGTAGCTTAATCCTACTCTTCAAATGGCTTCTGTCTATATCATTGATAATTTAATGAATATAGGTAGTATTTGCTTCAGAACATCAAATCAATCTACTATTTCATGAAGACTAATCCAGAAACTCGAAAGAAGAAGCGGGATGCAATGGAGCTCTTAAGAAAGAAGAACGGAACTGTAAAACCTACCCCTATCAACCTTACAAGTAACAACAAGGAATATCTTAAGAGACGGCTCAATAACATCGGTGACCCAAGATTACATGAAGGTTAAATAATTTGATACTCAGCCTCCCTCACCGGAGGCTTTTTAATACTTCCTCACCACCCCCTTCACGACCGCGGCGATAACGAAGCTCTCTGTAGGATATATATTCTTGAAAGCTTTATTGGCTGGCTCGAGATACGGCTTGCGATCCTTGCCGTAGCGCAGATACTTCATAGTCCAACCACCATCCACTTCGGCAATAACTATATCGCCTGCCTTTGCTTCCTTGCCGCGCTCGGCGAGCACGTAGTCGCCTTCCTGGATGCCGGCGTCTATCATCGACTCACCCTTCACTTCGAGAAGATAGGTCTTCTCCTTCTTTTCTATGAGGAAGTCCTCGAGGCTGACGCTAGAGAGCGACACCTCTTCTGCCACAGCGGGAAATCCCGCCTCCACAAGACCGAGGAGCGGGATCTCGCCGAGCATCCTATTCGGGATGAGCCTGCCCGTGGAGTCCTTGGTGACGGCCCCCTCATCCATGAGCTTCTGGATGAGCTTGTAGACCGCATTCTTGGACTTGAAGCCGACAAGCTTCATGATCTCAGCGTAGCTGGGCATGCGCTTCCTATCCTGATAGAAGCCGAATATCTTGTCTTTGTAGGAATCCATGACGTAAGTATACCCTGATTAGAGCATGAACATCGTCACGAAGCTCATGGAGCGGCTGAGCCAGCTCGACCTCTGCGGAGCCAAGCGATTCAGCTGAGAGATGAGGAACTTGTGCCTGCGAGCCTCACGGGAATACGGAACACCCTGGATTATCTTCTGGTCGATCACGTAATTGATCTTCTTGACCTCGGAACGAAGCGACTTTACGATTTGGTGTTTGCTCATGGTTTTGTTTGTTGGGTGGCTAATGAGCGCTTCCGCGCTGATAAATACAGTATAGGTGAACTATCGTTCACCTGCAAGTGGAATGCTGTGGATAAGTCAGCATGTGAATGAGTCACTTGACGCCCACACATTATTATAGTAGGGTTTTGTCAGCCATGATCATTAACTCATCCATATATTACAAATGA
>JAQBQT010000002.1 GCA_028286835.1 Candidatus Parcubacteria bacterium | reverse complement strand
ATGGCTATATACGTCACTAAAAACATGAGTATAGCCCCACTGGTAATGTAGGGATCGGTACGCATCCTGTGAGTAAAAGGTATGCAGATTGCAGTGATCAGAAAGACAGTTGCCATGACTCCGTTTGAGAAGTATGTGGGAGTATTACCGATCGGCAGGTTACGTTCCTGCCATGCCCATCTGAAAGTAGAGATTGGGTATAATAAGATCGATAAGACCAGCACTACAGGATGAAGTATCGAAGAACTATTTTTCATAAGGTAAGAGAAGAACTGTTGAACTGGCGTTAATTTACAATTTTTGATTTGACTAGTCAAGTTATTCGCGCAAGGCAAAATAAGGTATTATTCAAGGACTATTAACATCCGCCATATCCATGCGCCAATCACAGCTATTCACGAAGACACGACGCGAGGCGCCCAAGGACGAGGTCGCCAAGAATGCCCAGCTCCTCATCCGCGCCGGATATATTTATAAGGAGATGGCGGGCGTATATGCCTACCTGCCGCTCGGCCTGCGCGTCCTCAACAAGATCATCGGAGTCATCCGCGAAGAGATGAATGCGATCGGCGGCCAGGAAGTCACTCTCACAGCCCTTCAGCAGAAGGAGACCTGGGAGCCCACCGATCAGTGGGACGATGCGAAAGTCGACGTCTGGTTCAAGACCCAGCTCAAGAATGGCACGGAGCTCGGCCTCTCGGTGACGCACGAAGCCGCTCTCACGAAGCTCATGAAGGATTTCATCTCCTCATACCGCAATCTGCCTGCGTACGTCTATCAGTTCCAGACGAAGTTCCGCAACGAGGTGCGCGCCAAGAGCGGCATCATGCGCTCGCGCGAATTCATCATGAAGGACCTCTATTCGTTCTCCAAGAATCCTGCGGAGCACGAGGCCTTCTACGAGAAAGCCAAGCAGGCATATGTGCGCATCTTCGATCGCCTGGGCCTGGGAGGTACTACCTATCTCACATTCGCCTCGGGCGGAATGTTCTCGAAGTTCTCCCACGAATTCCAGACCGTGACGGATGCCGGCGAAGATCTCATCTATGTCCATGAAGGCAAGCGCATCGCGGTCAACAAGGAAGTCCTGAATGATGAAGTTTTGAAGGAGCTCGGGGTGAAGCGGGAAGAGCTCGTCGAGAAGAAGGCCGTCGAGGTGGGAAATATATTCTCGCTCGGCACGCGCTTCTCGGATGCGCTCGGCCTCACGTATAAGGACGCCGAAGGGAAGCCGCAGGCAACCGTGATGGGCAGCTATGGCATCGGCCCGGGCCGCGTCATGGGCACCATCGTCGAGACGCGCTCGGATGACAAGGGCATTATCTGGCCGGAATCGATCGCGCCGTTCGCGGTGCATCTCATCGCCCTCTTCGACGAGCAGGGAACGGTCAAGAAGGCCGCCGATGATCTGTATGAGAAATTGACCAAACAGGGCATCGAAGTCCTCTACGACGACCGCGATGCGGGCGCCGGGGAGAAGTTCGGCGATTCTGACCTCATCGGCATCCCTAAGCGCTATATCGTAAGCGAGAAAACGCTAGCGAAAGGGGAGATAGAGGTGAAGGATAGGCTCACAGGAAAAGTAGAAATGATCGCTTTTTTGTGATATAAATTTAGTTATACTAATGTAATATTTTCATGTACGTACACACAATACATCATGTTAGGAAGGCTACAGTCTGCGTCACATTGGCTTCGGTGCTATTCATCATCTGTTTTTCAATAATTCCTTTTTATGCACGCGCGGCAGGGGTCGTAGACATAGTGCCGGGCGCCAGCAACGGATACGCTTTGCGATCGCTCCGCACTTCCTATACCGGGCCGCTCATCCGGGTGAGGACAACGGCTTCCGTCAAAGCGGATGTATCTGCGGATGCCCAGGGTCTCCTTTCGCTCTCGTCGCCGGTAACAATCGTTTCGGGATCGAGCAGCGCGACGAACCTCGGCAGCCTCATTTCAGGCACGAGCGCATTCGTCGAAACATGGTATGACCAGGTCGGGACAGCCGATCTGAAGCAGGCGACCGCGAGCGCCCAGCCGGCGATCGCCATCGACGGGACGCTTCTCGGCGCAGGAATGCAGAATAGGCCGATCGCTCAGTTCGACGGATCCAACGATGTCATACAGTCTTCTGTTTCAGTCTCTTTCTCTCAGCCGGCTACGGTCTTCGTGGTCGCAACGACGAGCGCAAGCCAGCTCTCGAGCGCGCGTATGTTCCATGTAGGCGGCGCCACATCGAACCGCATCATGTATCAGGTCGTTGCTGGCGGCGGCATGTATGCCGGCAGCTCCGCCACTGCAACGCGCATCCCCCAGCCGTTTGATCTTAAGGTGCTTTCGATGTCTTTCAATAGCGCCTCGTCTGCGATGTGGGCAAACGGCGTTGCTAACGGCACAGGCAATGTGGGCGCGAATACGGTAAGCGGCAACATCTATCTCGGCACCACCCCCACGTCCGCCTCATCCTATTTCCGCGGCGGCATTTCAGAATTCATCCTATATCCTTCATCCCTCTCAGCCTCGAGCCGCCAGAGCATCGAGAGCGATGAAATGAATTATTTCATCAACGGGGCGCCTTCCGCACCGAGCGTCTCTCCGCTCAGCCCTACGAACGTTGCCAGCTCGACTGCCACCCTTAATGCAAACGTCGGATCAACTGGCAACTCGACCGTCCTCGATCGCGGCTTCAACTATGGCCCTTCGAGCTCCTATGGATCGACTGCTTCAACGAGCGGCAGCTTCGGTGCAGGGTCCTTTTCCCAAGATATCACTGGCTTGAGCTGCGGCCTGTCATATCACTTCCAGGCATTCGCTACGAATGCTGTTGGTACCACCTATACCGCTGACCAGCTCTTCTCGACATCCTGCATCGCCGGCGTGCTCACGATCACCATGCCTGCACGCGCAGTGGCTGCCAGCTCATCGGCTGCGACCATCTCGTATGTCGACCAGAGAGGCAACACTGTGTACGTCCCGTATATCCAATCGAATCCGAATCTGAATGTCGCGGCGAGCCCGAGCGTGTCCGGCCTCATTCCTCCGGCTGGCGGCATCAAATTCGTCCTGAATGAAGGGCAGAGCAACGAGATCTCAGCATATTCCATGGCCGCTCCGTACTCGACTACGTTCACGGGCCTGGCAAAGGGCCTCTATACGCTCGACGCATATGTCGTCGACAGCTCTCAGACCGTTGTCGTGGGATCCAATGCTCACGATTTCGCCACGAATATCGGCATTGGCGACATCTATCTCGCGGTCGGCGACTCGATCACCAAGGGCAGCAACGGATCAGGCTGTTCCGCATCCGTCATCACCAACTGGCTCCAGGCCGATCAGACCAGGATGTCCCGCGACAGCAGAAATTACTGCCAGTGGGCTTCGACAGGCACTGCCGCGTACATGAAGAGCTGGATGCCGGAGCTCAACAATGAGCTCGAGGCATATTATGGCTACCCGGTCTTCATCATGAATGAGGGGTACTCGGGCTATACGAGCAACAACTATCTCACGAAGACAATGAATGCTGCGGACTGGAAGGCTCGAGTCACCAAGCTCATGCCGAATAAGGCGGTCATCCTCCTCAGCACCAATGACACCGGCCCTGTCGGCAGCACGACCGCGAATATCACCAACATAATCACGAAGCTCATTGGCACATATCATATCGCCTCGTCCTCCATATACATCGGCCAACCGCTGTATGCCTCTTCACGCCCGACTGTGCAGGGATATATCCAGCCCCTGAGGGACTTGGTCCCGAAGCTCGGCGTGCAGCTCGGCGCGAACTTCTCCAATTTCTTCCAGAATCACCCTGAGCTGTATTCCGACACCCCGCCTATCCATCCGAACCCGACAGGCTATCTCTCGGTCGCGCGGCTCTGGGGACTTGCACTCATCAAGCCGGCCACAGTGACTGCATCTCCGACGCAGACAGGCATCGACCTGACATGGCAGGATCTTGCACCGTTCGATGCTATTCCGACCGGCAAGGCAGGCATCGTGGCCTACCAGATCAGTTACGGCACCACGTCCGGCGCCTATCCGACGACTATCGTCACGACGAGCACGTCCACTTCGGCCAGCATCATCGGACTTACTCCCGGCCAGACGTACTATTTCACTGTCGCCGCGCGCGGATTGACCGCCGACAGGTACTTCTCTGCCACTTCCACTGAAGTATCAGCGACCTACACCGGCCTCTAAGGCGGCTCGTCCTTCCGTCGCGTTCGCAACATCCCGCTCGATGCGGGATTTGTGATATATTTAGGGGATAAATGCCAATTCGTGAAGCACATCAGAGCCGCAGTGCGACGAGATTTTCTGTATCAGATATAGGGAAGAGGGTTTTTAGCATCACGGTAGTCCTGTGCGCTGTCATTGTCGGAATCGCCGCGCATCCGTCCCAGGCGCACGCGACGAGCATAACCGACACGATTCCCGGCGCCACTTCCGGCTTCAGCTTGCGCCAGATAAAGGACTCGTATACCGGCCCGCTCGTGCGCATCCGCACGTCGAGCTCCATAAAGGCTGATGTATATGCGGATACGCAGGGCTATGTGTCCTCGGCTTCTCCGGTGACCATCGTCTCGGGATCGAGTTCGGCGACGACCTTGGGCAGCCTCGTTTCCGGCGTCGATGCCTTCGTCGAGATCTGGTACGACCAGGTCGGGGGAGTCGCTGACCTGAAGCAGCTCAGCACCTCTATCCAGCCGCAGATCGTGACATCCGGCACGCTTATCGCAACTGGCACCCAGAGCAAAGCGACCATCGTCTTCGATGGCGTGAACGATACGCTCATCTCCTCCACATCGGTCACTTTCTCCCAGCCCGCGACGCTGTTCGTCGTCGCAACAGCGCTCACGTCCCAATTGTCCACCGCCCGCATGTTCCATGTCGGAGGGACCTCTGTGAACCGCTTCATATATCAGGTCGCGACGGGCGGCGGCATATATGCCGGCAGCTTCGTGACGTCGACGCGCATAACGCCGCCATTCTCCCAGAAGATACTCTCCATGTCGTTCAATACGACGACATCTGCACTGTGGTCGAACGGTGTGGCCAACGGATCAGGCAATGCCGGAACGAACTCAGTGAGCGGGAACATAAACCTCGGCACGACGCCTTCGTCCGGCACTTCCTATTTTAGTGGCACCATTTCCGAATTTATCATCTATCCCTCGTTGCTCTCTACGTCCGACAGGCAGACGGTGGAGAATAACGAGATGGACTATTACACGAACGGAGTCTCTTCGCCCCCGACCGTCATCGCAAGCGCCGCGACGAACATAGCGACTTCGACGGTGACGCTGAACGGCAACCTCACATTCCTGGGCAGCACCAGCGTCACAGACAAGGGCTTTCAATATGGGCTGACTACTTCGTACGGCTCGGTCTCCTCGACCACTGGCACTTTTTCTACAGGCGCCTATACGGCGAACCTGACGGGCCTCACCTGCAACGTCCTCTATCATTTCCGCGCATTCGCGACCAACTCTATCGGCACGTCGTATTCGTCAGACCAGACATTCACGACGGCCTGCGAATCGACGGCGCTCGGTGTCTCTCGCGCGAGGCATGCGTACGGCCTTCGAACGCTCGTGTCAGGTTACTCAGGGTTCTTGGTGAGGATCCGTAGGACTGACGGAGCGCAGGCTGATGTGTCAGCAGATGCTTCCGGATCATTCTCAACAACGTCACCAATAACGATAGTATCGGGAGGCAGCGGCGAGACGGCTCTCAACGCCTTCATCACTTCGACCAACGCATTTGTCGTGACGTGGTACGACCAGGTCCAGAACACCAACCTGACACAGGCCACGAACGCCCTCCAGCCGCAGATAGTCTCGAGCGGAGCCATCATCACCGACGGCGCGAACGTGAAGCCGGCCATCCAGTTCGGCACCGCTTCGTCGACGACTCCGCTTCTCTCGGCGGCGACCGTATCGATAACGCAGCCCTTCATGGCTTCTATCGTGACCTCGGCGTCGGCCCAGGCGAGCGGCACGGCCCAAGTCATGTCCATCGGGACTTCCACCACGGCAGCCTATTACCAGGTCGGCTCTTCGGGCGGAATGTATTCAGGCACGCTCCTTACGACGACGCTCCTTCCCGTGCCATACGATCTCCACACGCTCTCTCTCATGTTCAGTTCGAGCACGTCGGCCCTGTACGAGGACGGGGCGCTCTATGCCTCAGGCGATACGGGCTCGCAGGATCCTTCGGGCACCATCGTCATCGGTTCCGGATCGGGGAACAACTACCCTTACTGGGGCAAGATCTCGGAAGTCATCATATATGCCGGCACGGTCTCTTCCACGAATAGGGGCGTCGTCGAACAGAACCAGATAAGCCTGTACGGGAATTTCCCGGTCCTCACCATCACGACGCCGGCCCGCGCGGTCGTCGCGAGCTCGACCACGGCAACGGTCTCGTATGTGGACCAGAGGGGCAATACGGTATACGTGCCGTTCATCCAGTCGAGCACGACTCTTGCGGTGGCTGCATCCGGAAGCACATCAGCCCTCATTCCGTCCGGCGGCGGCGTCAAGTTCATCCTTAACGAAGGCCTGTCCGGCGAGCAATCCCTGTATGACATGTCGAGCCCGTATGCCACTTCGTTCACCAATGTCCCCAAGGGCACATATACTCTCGACGCGTACGTCGTCGACAGCAGTCAGATCGTAGTATCCGGATCGCATAACCACGATCGCGCCACGAACATCGGCATCGGCGACATCTATCTCGCGGTCGGCGACTCGATCACCAAGGGCAGCAACGGATCAGGCTGTTCAGCAGACCCCATCACCAACTGGACGCAGGCCGACAAGGTGTCTACAGACGGAAGAAACTACTGTCAGTGGGAAGACACCGGCACCGGTGCCTATACCAAGAGCTGGATGCCCGAGCTCAACAACGAGCTCGAGTCGTACTTCGGTTATCCCGTATTCATCATGAATGAAGGCTACTCGGGCTACACAAGCAACGGATATAACACGAATACCATGAACACTGCGGATTGGAAGGCCCGCGTCAACACGATGCTCCCGAACAAGGCCGTCATACTTCTGGGTACGAACGATACGGGGGCCCCTACCAGCACCACCGCCAATATCACGAGCATCATAACCAAGCTCATCGGCACATACCACATCGCCTCGTCTTCCATATATATCGGCTTGCCGCTGTATGCCGGCTCCCGCCCGACGGTTCAGACATATACGGGCCCGCTTCATGACCTGGCCATCGCGCTCGGCGTGCAGCAGGGCGCCAACTTCTCGAACTTCTTCCAGAACCATCCCGAGCTGTATTCAGATACGCCAGCCATCCATCCGAACTCAACAGGGTATCTTTCAGTCGCGCGGCTCTGGGGATTGTCTCTCATAAAACCGACGAGCCTGACGGCTTCTTCCACATCTACGGGCGTAGGGCTTTCCTGGAATGGCCTCTCCCTGTATGACGCCATTCCGACCGGAACCGCAGGCATCACGGGCTACCAGCTGAGCTACGGCACTTCGCCGGGAACCTATACGACGGTCACTGACGTGGGCAATGTGACGGCGGCGACTGTGACAGGCCTCTCTACAGGCCAGACATATTATTTCGCAGTGGTCGCGCACGGATTATCAACTGACCAATATTTTTCTGCGACTTCGACGGAGGCATCGGTGACGTATAACGGCGCGCCTGCTTCGACTGCGCCTACCGCTCCCTTGAGTCTGGTCGCGACGCGCGGCAATACGCAGATATCGCTTTCCTGGTCAGCTCCATCGTCGAACGGAGGCAGCGCGATCACTTCGTATAACGTCTATAACACAGGCGGCGCTCTCGCTACGAGCACGAGCGGTACGACTGCGACCATCACCGGCCTCACGAATGGCACGCTCTATTCATACTATGTGACTGCGGTGAACGGGGTGGGCGAGTCGGCTTCCTCTACGCCAGCTTCAGCAACGCCGGCGACGGTTCCGGGGATCCCAACCGGAGCCGCTGCGACACGGGGAGATTCGCAGGTATCCATCTCCTGGACGGCTCCGGTCTCAAACGGCGGCAGTTCCATTACTTCGTATAACATATATAACAACAGCGGAACTCTTGCGAGTTCGACTTCGGGGACCTCAGCTACTATCACAGGACTCACGAACGGGACTTCATATTCATATTATGTGACGGCGGTGAATGCGATCGGAGAGTCCGCATCTTCATCAGTTGTTTCTGCAACTCCTGCTGCAGTCCCCTCGATACCTTTGAGCCTCGTCGCCACGCGCGGCAACGCTCAGATCTCGCTCTCTTGGTCAGCTCCGGCCTCGAACGGCGGCAGTTCCATCACTTCATACAATGTCTATAATACGGGCGGGGCTCTGGCAACTACAACAAGCGGCACGACTGCCGTTATTACAGGCCTCACCAACGGCACATTGTATTCCTACTATGTGACGGCAGTAAGCGCTGTCGGAGAATCGGCTTCTTCGACTCCCGCATCCGCTACACCTGCAACCAGCCCGGGGATCCCGACGGCATTCACGGCGATCCCGGGAAATGCCCAGATATCATTCACGTGGACGGCTCCGGCCTCAACCGGCGGCGCGGCTATCAGCTCATATAACATATATATTTCCGGTGGAGCTGTCGCGACATCGACTTCTGGAACTTCTGCAACGATCACAGGTCTCACGAACGGCACGTCATATTCATACTATATAACAGCGGTGAACACGGCGGGGGAATCAGCTTCCTCCTCGATCATCACGGCTACGCCTTCGACCACTCCTTCCATTCCGCTCAGCTTGGTCGCTACTCGCGGTAACGGTCAGATCACTCTCACGTGGTCAGCCCCTTCGTCGAACGGCGGCAGCGCGATCACGACGTATAAGGTCTATAACAATGGCGGAGGTGTCGCATCGACCACGTCAGGAACTTCAGCCACTATCACAGGGCTCACGAACGGCACATTGTATTCGTACTACGTGACCGCTGTGAACACGGCCGGCGAATCGGCCTCGTCTTCTCCTTCATCAGCCACTCCTGCGACTGTCCCAGGAAGTCCGACAGGGCTGGGTGCGACGCGAGGCGATACCCAGATATCCCTTTCATGGACCGCGCCTGCTTCGGACGGAGGCAGTTCGGTCACTTCATATAATGTATATGTTTCCGGCGGTGCTCTTGCTACGACCACGAGCGGCACGACGGCGACTATCACCGGTCTTACGAACGGTGTTTCGTATTCATACTATGTGACGGCCGTGAATGCGCTCGGAGAGTCCGCTTCCTCATCGATAGCGTCAGCCACTCCGGCCGCGGTCCCTTCGATGCCTCTGAGCCTGGTCGCCACGCGCGGCAACGCGCAGATATCTCTTTCGTGGTCGGCGCCGGCTTCGAGCGGAGGCAGCGCCATCACTGCATATAATATATATGCTTCGGGAGGGGCGCTTGCGAGCACGACAAGCGGTACTTCTGCGGTAATCTCAGGGCTTACCAACGGCACGCTCTATTCATATTATGTGACAGCGGTGAGCGCTGCCGGAGAGTCAGCCTCTTCGACTCCTGCATCCGCTACGCCTGCCACGGTGCCAGGCGCTCCTACGGGAGTCTCGGCATCCGAAGGGGATTCGCAGGCGACTATCTCATGGTCGGCGCCGGCCTCGAATGGCGGCAGCGCCATCACGCTCTATACCGTCGTGTCGTCGCCGGGAACATTCTCGACAACGACCACTTCTACCTCGGCTCTTATCGCTGGCCTGACGAACGGCGTCGCTTACACCTTCACCGTGGCGGCGACTAACGCGATCGGCGTTGGCGCAACATCATCGGCATCGAGTGCGGTGACCCCAACGGCAACCGCTCCGAATATCTCATCGGTCGCATCAGGCTCGGTGACATCGACTGGTGCCGTCATCACGTGGACAACGGACATTCTCGCGACGAGCGCCGTAGACTACGGGGCGTCAACTTCATACGGAGCCGTGACCGCAGTGACCGACTCTCCGGCAAGCGCCACTTCGCACTCGGTCGCTCTCACGGGCCTGAATGCATGCACGACGTATTTTGTCCGCGCCAAATCGTCTTCGGCTTCAGGCGCGACAGCTCTCAGCACCTCGGTTTCCTTTACGACCGCCGGATGCACCTCGAGCGCCGCCGTTACTGATGAAGACCAGGCGAACGCAGCGACGACGGGGACGACTACGATCACTCTTGCGACTACGGCTAGCTCCGGCGCGGCGCTTACGGTTCCTGCTTCCGCTATCTCCACCACGACCACATTCCAGATCAAATCCCTGGATCAATCGACTTATTTTGCCGGCAACCCCGCGCCTTCAGGCCTTACGCCTGCGACCGGACAGATATATAACTTCAAGGCCATCACTGGAGACAACACTGTCGTGAGCTCGTTCTCAAGCCCTATCACGGTGACGCTTACATATACTGCGAGCGATATTTCAGGCCTCGCAGAGTCGAGCCTTACCATCGAACGATGGAACGGCTCGAGCTGGAATGCGCTCACGGGATGCTCGGTGGACACAGCTTTGAAGCAGGTATCGTGCACGACGACCAGCTTCTCTGATTTCGGCCTCTTCGGTACTGCCTCGGCGAGCGCGCCAGTAACATCGACCCCTACGTATTACGTAGGCGGAGGCGGCGGGGGAGGCGGCGGAACTCCTGCGCCTGTGACGCCGGTCAAACCTGCTACGTCAACCGCAGTCGCAGCCACGACTACAATCCAGAATGTCCAAGTCACGACTCCGGCCCTTGCGGCGCCGCTCCGCCTGGGAAGCTTCGGTACGAATGTAACGATCCTCCAGACCCTTCTTGCCAGAGCGCCATCCATATATCCTGAAGGCCTCGTCACAGGATACTTCGGCGCGCTTACGGAGCGAGCAGTGGGACGGTTCCAGGTTGCATACAAGATTACTTCTGAAGGCTCAAGCGGAGTGACCATAGGCGTCGTCGGCCCGACCACATGGCAGAAGATCCATCAGGCGTATTCCGCTCCAGCTGCTTCAGCGCCTCTTTCGCCCCTGCCGAGATCCTCACAGCTCACGATCGCGCTCTATCTCGGCCTCACGGATCCGCAGGTCGCCATCGCTCAGCGCGCCCTCAATATGGATCCATTCACTGCCGTATCGCGCTCAGGCGCCGGATCTCCTGGACATGAGACGGGATACTTCGGGCTCCTCACCAAGGTTGCCGTCCAGAAATTCCAAGCCAAGTATGATATCGCCGGACCGGGAAACCCGGCGTATGGAACCATCGGTCCTGCGACGCGAAAGAAGATGAACGAGATCCTGGGCAGTTAGAATTGGAATGATTCTGCCAATCCCTGTCAATTACTTGTCTTTTTGAGTTTATGGTACTGTTCATCCATGTTCAAAGCATGGAAGGATAAGATGTTCTCGCGCGCGTCGAACGATATCGGCATCGATCTCGGCACGGCCAACACTCTCATATATGTGCGGGGCAAGGGCATCGTTGTGAACGAGCCTTCGGTCGTCGCCGTGAATGAGAAGACGGGGCAGGTCGTCGCGGTGGGTCAGACTGCCAAGGATATGCTCGGCCGCACGCCGACCCACATCACCGCCGTGCGCCCCTTGGTCGACGGCGTGATATCGGATTTCGAGGTGACCGAGGAGATGCTCTCGTATCTCATGAAGCGCGCTTCCGCATTCATGCCCAAGCGCCTCCTCGGCCCGCGCGTCGTCGTCGGCGTGCCGTCGGGCGTCACGAACGTCGAAGTGCGCGCAGTCCGCGATGCCACCAAGAATGCGGGCGCCCGCGAAGTGTATGTCATCGAGCAGCCCATGGCCGGAGCCATCGGCATCCGCCTGCCCATCCACGAGCCGGTGGGATCCATGGTCATAGACATCGGCGGCGGCACGACCGACATCGCAATCATCTCGCTCGGCGGCATCGTGCGCTCAAAGAACCTGAAGATCGCCGGCGACAAGCTGAACAGCGACATCGTCTCGTATATCAGGAATGAATTCAAGATACTCATCGGCGAGACGACGGCCGAGCAGGTGAAGATCGCCGTAGGCGCGGTCATTCCGGGCGACCCATTGGAGACGACCATCCGGGGGCGCGACCTCATCACGGGCCTGCCGCGAGAGGTGGTCATCACGGATTCTGATATCCGCGAGGCCATGAGCCAATCCATAGAGACGCTGGTCGAATCGTCCAAGGAGATCCTCGAGACGACGCCGCCCGAGATCCTCGCGGACGTCATGAAGCGCGGCCTCCATCTCGTCGGCGGAGGCGCCCTCATCAAAGGCCTCGACGTGCTCCTTGCGGATACCCTCAAGCTTCCGGTGACGATCGCGGACGATCCGCTGACCGCGATCGCCCGCGGCGCAGGCATAGTGCTCGAGGATCTCGACCGGTACCGCATGGTACTTCTCCAAAGCGAAGATGACATACCTACAGCCTCGTAGCATCCCCGGACAGCGTGCCAGGCGGATCGCCATATCCGTCATTCTTGGCGCGGCCGCCATTGCCGGCGGCATCCAGTGGCTCAGCCCCTGGTTCTTTCCCGGCGTCTTCCTCAGCGTGGCCCGCCCGTTCTGGCAGGCGGAATTTTCAATACGAAGCGGCGCGGTCCGTCCGCCGGCTCAGATCCTTGCGGAGAATGAAGAGCTGAAACGCAGGCTTGCGGAACTCGAGACTCGGATGGCGAGTTCTTCCGCCGGCGAGCTCATTCAGGAAAATACGGAGCTCAAAGCAGAATTCGGCAGGGCGAGCACCACCCCGAAGCTGCTTGCCGCAGTGCTCGCACGCCCCCCGATCGCCCCCTATGATGAGCTCGTCATCGACGTAGGGAAGGATAAGGGCGCAGGGAGCACGACGCTTGTCTATGCAGCGAACAATGTCATCGTCGGGAGGGTCCGCGAATCATCTGCGCACGCGTCCAAGGTCATTCTGTTCACGTCGCCGGGCCAGACATATCCGGTCCTCATCGGCCCGACGCACATCCCTGCGACTGCGGTCGGACAGGGAGGAGGCCAATACCGTGCCGACGTGGCTCATGGAGCAGCAGTGCATGAAGGCGATCCGGTCAGCGATTCTTCCCTGAGCGGGGGAGCTCTCGGCTCCGTGGTGTATGTATCCACTGATCCATCGAGCCCTTTCGACACGGTGTTCATCGCTCCGTCAGTCAATCCGTACCAGCTCCGCTGGGTCTTCCTCGACGTCCGCTTTTAATTCCAGCGCCAATCTATGAATCCGCACCTCCTATTCCGCCTCGCTGTCGACGCCGTGCTCGCGGTCTGCGTCCTTTTCGGCCTCTGGTACATAGCGCTGCCGGTGGGCGCCATCGCGCTCTTCAGATTCCCGTATTTCATGGAGCTCACCGCCGCAGGCTTCGCCTACGACGCGCTGTTCGGCATGAATGCCTCCTCGGGGAACATGAGCTTCATCGCCGCATACGCAGGAACGCTCTCTACGGCCGGAATCTCTCTTGCAGTAGCTGCTATCAAGGGGTCGGTCAGATAGATCTTTCGGCATTAAAGACGACCGGATGCCGGGGAAGTTGTGCGTTGACGCTCCGGGGCGCCTATGGTAATTTCATGCCAGGTTTGCAGGGATTATAAAAGGCTTATCAAATGTAATACTGTACGGAATACTGTACGAATTTTAAAATACGTTATGAAATTTTCACTTAAGGTCGCCACACTCGTCACGGGACTCTCTCTTATCGCCACGGCAGCAGCATCAGCTCAGTTCGGCACCATCTTCAACGCCACGACTCAGACGGCGGTGAAGGATCCTTCGCTTAATATGATCAGCACCGGCACGACGACGCATGCTGTCGCCGCTTCTGCCACGGGCACTGTGACCGCGGTCATCTCGGCCTCAGCCGCGTCGAACGCGATCCCGGTCCGTATGAATTCCTTCTATGTCCAGCTCATGCCTTCAGCCATGCCGACATCGACCATGATGACGGTATCCGTCGGCACGACGTCATGTCCGATCGTCACCGGCTTCCTCAAGATGGGTTCGGCCAACAATTCCGCCGAGGTCCTCAAGCTCCAGACATTCCTGAAGGCGCACGAGAAGCTCGATGTCGATGCGACAGGCATCTTCGACCAGAAGACCGAAGCCGCAGTCGAGGCATTCCAGCGCGCATATATGAATGACATCATGGGCCCATGGGGAGCGACCCGCGCAACGGGCGTCGTCCATCTCACCACGGCCAAGAAGATAAACCAGCTCGCATGCGGCAGCGCTCTCACGCTGAATGGCACGGAGATGAGCACGATCTCGTCATACAAGGGCGCAGCGGATGCAGCCGCCATGCAGGTCTCCGCAACAGGCCAGCCGACTGGAATGACCGTAGCCAACGCAACAGCGACGAACGCCGCCGGCCCGAGCATGAATGGCACCACGAGCACGTCAGCGACCGCTCACGTATCGGCATGGACCCGATTCAAGGGCTTCATCAAGGCTATCTTTACGAAATAGGATCTGACCCAAGACGTTTCGTACCATGCGCCCGGAGAGATCCGGGCGTTATGCGTTTCTGGGTAGATCCCTGGGAAGAGTCGCGATCCAGGATCAACGCGCCGGCAAGAGTGATCATAAGGGCGTTGTCTCCGGATATATGGCGGGACGGCATGAATAATGGGATATCGTATTCGGCTGCGGTCGCAGTGAACGTATTCCGCAGCGCGTCATTGGCGCTCACGCCGCCGCCGATCACGAGGGAGCGCGCCCCGGTCTGATCGAGCGCCTTGCGCAGCTTCGCGTCAAGGGTTTCGGTGACAGCCTGTTCGAATTCCAGGGCAAGGCCCTTGCGCCACGTCTCGTCGGGGGTGCCGCCTGCGTCGCGCACCGCATAGAGAACGGCAGTCTTCAGGCCCGAGAATGAGAAATCCAGATCGCCGCTCGAGATCATGGGGCGGGGGAGCCTGACCGGAGGAGCGATGCCTTCGTCTTTTGCTTTTTGGGCGAGCATGGCGAGATGCGGGCCGCCGGGATATGGCAGGCCGAGAAGGCGCGCAGTCTTGTCGAAGGCTTCGCCGACGGCGTCATCTTTGGTCTGGCCGATGATCTCGTACTCGCCGAGCGCGCGCATGAGCACGAGCTCGGTATGGCCGCCGCTCAGAAGAAAGGCGAGAGCTGGCAGGGGAGCCTCATGAAGAACCTGCCATGTTCCATTCGAAACGTCTGAAGGCAGAAGGGAGCCGACGATATGGCCTTCCATGTGATTGACCGGAATGACGGGGACGTTCCAAAGCTCCCCGAGCATCTGTGCGCCGGCGATGCCGACCCAGAGCGCGGGCTCGAGGCCCGGACCTTGTGTGACTGCTATGCCGTCGATGGGCGGCTTCGAGCGGAGAAAGTCAGCGTGAGAAAAAGTCTCGAAGAGTTCGGGATTCTGAGGAGCGATGTCCGTACGGAATTTTTCCACGAGCTCGTCAAAGGCGGGAATGGCATCTGCTTTTTCGGGATGTATTGTCATGCCAGCCTCGATAAGGAGTTTATGCAAAAGAGGAATCAGATTCTTGCCATGCTCTCGCTTTGCCAAGGAAGGGTATACGCCTCCATATGCGCTATGGAGCTCGGCTTGCGAGTGAATAAGAGACACAATGACCCTGCATTCAAAACCCCCCTTAACTGCAAGGGGGTCGGCGCTGTTCCCGCGGATCTCAAGGAGAGACAGGGCGGTTTCGTCGCATGAAGTTTCGATTCCGAGTAAAATCATAGTGCTCTTGACATTTTGCAAATATACTATACCATGCGAACATAGGATTATGTAATATCCTACTTTAAAACACGTTAATACATTATTATGACAAACACCATAACAACGCGCATTTTTGCAGGAATGGCCACTTTCGGCCTCGCAATCGCGCTTTTCCTTGCGGTTCCTCACGATGCAAAGGCTGGTGGCTACTCTTATGGCGGCGGTTCCAACTGCGGCTGTGGCTATAGCTACAACGGCGGTGGATACACGTACAACAACGGCGGCTATTCATATGGCAATGACCATCAGAGCTACCAGTATCCTCCGGCTCCGAACTACTACACGATCCCGTCAGTCCAGGTAACGTACGCTAACGGCTACTACCAGAACTACTTCGTGCCGACAGTCCGTTACTTCCCGGCTCCGTTCCCAGTAGCGGTCCCGACGACGTATTACCCGACACAGCCTCCTGTGTTCACATATCCGGGTGGATATCGCAATTGGTAAGCTCCCAGCTTCCAGATCGTCAGAATGAACAGAACCCCTGCCGCAAGGCGGGGGTTCTGCATATACGGCCTCGTCCGCTCCGCTTCCGGTTTTGTTTAAAGCCGTTTTTCTGCTAGTATTTTGCGCATGAATGAAAAAGCGCCGCTCCTGCCCATTCCCGAGCATCTGCCGGAAAAATTCCTGAAGCCGTACAATCCGGCAGCCGTCGAAGACTCGATATACGAGCTCTGGGAGAAGAGCGGATTCTTCGACCCAGACAAGCTGCCTGAGCGCAACCAGAAGGGCGAGCCTTTTTCCATCGTATTGCCGCCGCCTAACGTGACCGGCACATTGCATTCCGGCCACGCGCTCACGATCGCCATCGAGGACATCATGGTGCGGTATGCCCGCATGCAGGGCAAGAAGGCTCTCTGGATCCCCGGCACTGATCATGCTGCCATCGCCACCCAGTCCAAGGTCGAGAAGGAGATAGAGAAGAAAGAGGGCAAGCGCCGCCGTGATTTTGGCCGCGAAGAATTCCTGGACCGCGTCCGCGCTTTTGCTGCTGAGAGCCATGACACCATCGTGAATCAGGTCCGCAAGCTCGGCGCTTCCGTCGATTGGTCCCGCGAGGCATTCACGCTCGATGAGAAGCGCAGCTTCGCCGTTCGCACCGCGTTCAAGAAGATGTACGACGACGGGCTCATCTATCGAGGATACCGCGTGATCAATTGGGATCCGAAGGGGCAGACGACCATCTCCGATGACGAGATCGTGTACGAGACCCGCAAGGCCAAGCTCTACACATTCAAGTACTCGAAGGATATTCCCATATCCATTTCAACGACCCGTCCCGAGACAAAGCTCGGCGATACAGCCATCGCTGTCCATCCTGATGATGCGCGCTACCAGAAGTATGTCGGCCAGGAATTCACCGCTATTTTTGCCGGCGAACCCATCACGCTCAAGGTCATCGCAGACCAATCCGTCGATTCTGCGTTCGGCACCGGCGCGCTCGGTGTGACGCCGGCCCACAGCATGATCGATTGGGAAATGGCTCAGAGGCACGGCCTGCCACTCAAGCCGGTCATCAATGAATTCGCCAAGATGATCGTGGGCGCAGAAGGCATCAAAGACAAAAAAGCGTCCGAGGCCCGCGAGGCGGTCGTCGTCTGGCTCCGGGATCAGGGCCTTCTCGAAAAAGAAGAAGAGATCGAACAGAACGTCAGCACCGCTGAGCGCACAGGCGGCATCATTGAGCCTCTGCCGAAACTCCAGTGGTTCATTGGCGTGAATAAGGAATTCGCACAGAACGGAAAGCAGACAACGCTGAAGAAGCTCATGCTCGAAGCGGTTTCTTCAGGCGCAGTGAATATGATCCCCGACCGATTCGAAAGCATTTACACGCATTGGATCGGCAACCTCCGCGACTGGTGCATCTCACGCCAGATATGGTACGGCCACCGCGTGCCGGTATGGTACAAGGGCGCGCCCGAAGCGCCTGGTGAGATCTATTGTGGCACCGAAGCGCCTGTAGGCGACGGATGGATGCAGGATGAAGATACGCTCGATACGTGGTTCTCTTCCGGCTTGTGGACTTTCTCGACCTTGGGATGGCCCGACGAGAAGGAGTTCGCTTCAAACAGGCAGTATCATCCCACGGCAGTCCTCGAGACCGGCCGCGACATCATCTTCTTCTGGGTCGCGCGCATGATCCTTATGTCGACCTACATCCTCGGCGAAGTGCCGTTCAGGAATGTGTACCTCCATGGTCTTGTCCTCGACGGACAGGGAAGGAAGATGTCTAAATCCCTCGGCAACTATGTGGATCCTCTGGAAGTGGTCGCGAAATATGGCGCTGACTCATACCGCATGGCGCTCGTCGTCGGCGTCGGTCCCGGAAGCGACAGTAAGCTCGCGGACGATAAGATCAAGGCCTATAAGCTGTTCTCCAATAAGCTCTGGAATGTGGCGCGCTTCGTGCTCTCCTCGACGGAAAAGACCGCATTCGATCTCGGATTCAAGGCCTGGTCGGATATAGACACAGCTCATATGAATACTTTGAAGGCGCTCATCGCCGAAGTAACCCGCGAGATGGACGAATATAAATTCTACTTGGTCGCCGAGAAGCTCTACCATTATGTCTGGCACGAATTCGCCGACAAGATCCTCGAGGAGAGCAAGACCATACTTACCGGCGCCGATGAGGCTGCCCGGGTTTCGCGTTCGCAATTTTTGATACATGCTTTTGTCGCCATCATTAAGCTGCTCCACCCGTTCATGCCATTCGTGACCGAAGAGATCTGGAAAGATATGCCGATAAGGAAGAAAAGCTTGCTCATCGTGGAATCGTGGCCGGAATAAGGGCGTTTTGGCCTGTTCATAACTCATCCTTGACTTGTTACACTTTACATAGTATAAGATATGTAGTTCAATTTTGACGTTTGAAAACTTAATATACCAATGAATGCAATGAAAACGGCCGAATTTCGGTCTTTGCTGCGGCTAGTGTTCGCGGGGCTGATCTTCATCAGTGCCGCTTCGAGAATGTTTTCACAGGCTCTAGTTCAGCCGCCAGACGTACAGCCAGAGATCGCTGAAAGCGAATTAGTCAATCTCTCTTTCCGGGGTTGCATCGATGGGCGAGGTCATCCTGATGAACAGCTGGTACATGTCGGTTTCCGGGTAAAAGGCGACGGGGACTATCTTCTTCGTACGACCGGGGCATCGCTGCAATATTTAGGAGTCACAGACTACCTAAAGAATAGGAGCGAATCTTCCGTGTTGGCAAGTGCTACGTTCGAGATTTATGATTTCCCCTCATCCGGTTCTGCACAGCTTGTGTGGAGGCAAATATATACGTCCGGGTGGGATATGAAAGACGAAAAATCCCTAGTCCTTTTCGATAAGCCCAAAATGGAAAGTATATACAGCAAACTCGGCCTTTTCCCTCAGGAAAAGATTGACCAGGAGTGTGGGATGGTATTTCATGCCTCAGATGGATCGCATACCATGGTCATCCATGGAGGCGGAGCTATTCCCGAAGGCGTGATTCTTGCAGAAGTGAATCTCATGCCAGGTTCGTCCTCTAAACTCTTGAATGAATCAGCTCGCTGCTTCATCAAACTAGGTGACAGGTGCGCAATCGCTGGCTTTGTGATAGCAACGAAAGGAAAAAAGGGAAAGCCACTGACTATTATGGTGCGCGGAGCCGGCCCATCCATGCTCAAGTTCGGTGTTCCAAAGGTTGTCCAGGATCCCATCCTCACGCTGCATCATGGAATTAGAAACCCTGATGGAACAAGTGGCGATGAGGTAGTGGGGATAAATGACAACTGGCAGGATGCTCCGACAAATAAGAGCGCCTCCGTGAGCATGCTAAGAAGTGCCACCGCAGAAGACTTCCGCCGTCTTGGCGCTTTTGCACTCGATAATGGTTCAAAAGATGCGGCCCTTGTGGCGACTCTCGAACCGGGCACTTACAGCGCCGTTATCCAAAGCAAAGATGGCACTGAAGATAAGGAGGGCATAGTGGAATTGTACGTAATGTCTGATGAACCTAAGTAATGCTGAGAATACATAGTTAATGCGCCGCTCTCGTATCAAGAGAGCGGCTTTTTTATTTCGCGATTGTTATCCACATTCCTCAACAAGGCTACATAGCGTAAAATAAAGGGGCAATTAGCACCCTAGTAATTTTTATATGAATAAAAAAATCATTGGTCTCGCGGCAGCTCTCACTGTGTTCGTCGGTGTCGGAGCCTTTCTCCGCGCGGGAATCGCCAAAGCTCAAACTCCCGCTGCTGACGGCCAATTCAACTGTTTCGATCTCTTTAAGTTTGGCAGCGTCGCTGTTAACCTCACGAGCGAGACCCAGACTATTTCCGCCGGTTCGGAAATGACGGTCAAAGCCCATATAGAGAACCAGAATTCCTACCCAATCGTGGACGGTTCGGTATATATCAAGGTGTATCGCCTTCAGGATTCTAATCCAAATCGGATGATCAATGGCGACAATATAGTGGAGCAGATGTATGCCGTCAAAAATATCACTTTGCCAGCGCACGGCTCTCTCGACAAATCTTTCTCCTGGAGTGTGCCATCAATGGCGAGAACTGGGAAGTATCAGATAGTCTCCTATTACCTTTCTGCTGACAAATTCAACCTCCTAGGACTTCCATTCACGGACGATGTCCATGGAGCGCCGCTCGATTTCACTGTCACAGGACAAGATGGCGGAATATCATTGGATAAGAATAGCGTGACTTTGAACGGCAGCGCATATCATTTCATTGGAATACAAAAGCCTGTCAGCTCAACAAAACCGGTGGTTATTCAGGCAACCGTCATGAACACCAGCAAAGATAGCGTGAGTGTTCCCGTGGTAGCTCGCGTCTATCGCTGGGCCCAATACGAGCCAGACAGCCATCGCTCGGATCTTTCTCAGCAAGTCTCTCTCGCTCCTGGACAAAAGAAAACGGTGTCATTCACCGTCACCGATCAGGAATCAGTGACTCTGGTAGCCATTGATACAGCCTACAAGGATGCAAAAAGCATTCTTGATGTCCGATTCGTTCGCGACGGCTTGTCATATCCACGCCTCAATTTCATCGCACTGGCTAACTACCCGGTACGTTCCGGGGATGCAACCGTTATATTCGCATGTGCCCACGCAGCAGGCGAATCAGTCTCATCTAATGGATATAGCGATAGCCAGTCCAATGCTCCGCTTACTTTGCCAGGATCAAAGATCGTATTGACCCTTTCCGATGCTGTGGGCAATGTCATAAATAAGTACACATATTCCGGCCCCCTCACTTCTACCATGATGGGCTTCAAAACCGATCTCAAGCCTCAGGTATCATATGGAAATCTTACCCTTACCGCAGAAGCGTACCAGGGCACGCTCAAGCTCGATAGTGCAACAATGCATTACACTTGTGATGCTGCGGGATCTGCGGGCTGTTCCGATAAGGCCGGTTCCCACAACTCTTCAGGCGAGGCAGGCATAAGCACGGACACGATGGTATGGATCATCCTAGGTCTTCTTATTATCCTTATAATACTTTCTGTCGCAGCCCGGTCTATGAAAAAGAAACCGTCATCATCGCGTACCATGAGAGTGCTTGTTTTCGCTCTCGCAGGCCTGGGTGCGGCAGCGATCATGGGATTCGCACCGAGCTCTGCCCACGCCAGCACTGTCATGTGGAACGGGGCGAATTACACCCTTAATTATCAGCACGCCTGGATTGCGGGCAATCAGAATACCGTAAAAGTCAGTAATGGCTCAACCCATGAATGCTCAGGTGGTTGTATGGGTATAACGGCGACGGGGGTGAGTGCAAGCGTTACGTATGGCGCTACGGCAATTAAGAATGGAGTTTCGATAGGAAGCGGTACGGTGCTTCAGACCGGGGATGTTATCTCCTTCACACCAGCACCTTTTGGTCCTACGGATATCTTTTGGGTATTTATAGGTGGCGGATATGGTACGCCATACGGCATATGGAATTCTAACAACTTTACTAGCTTTGGCGGTTGTAACGTTGCAAGTGACCGCATACATGATGACGCAGGACAGGGAACAGAATTTTTCACTCCTGTTGCCGTTACGCCTCCGGGAGTCTCTATAAACGTAACTGGTCCGGTTTCGGGCTCTGGGTGGGGACCATACACTGTGACTGGTCCAGGATCCATATCGGCTGTAGTTACATTCGGTGCTACACAAGGCAGAATGATCGCCTGGGGTCATGGTCAGTGGGGTCAGGGAGGCACTGGCGGTAGTCCTGCAAGCGCTGACACTGCTTGTTATTTGGCGCAAGGTGGAGACGTCTGGGACTTCAACGTCACCCAGCAGCAGATCCCATTCACGTTCACTGTTCCGCCTCCAGCAGTCGTCAATCAGGCACCAGGACCTGTCGTCATTGAGGGTCCGACTACAGTAAACGCGGGTACAACGAATACATATACAGTCCATGCACCTGATCCGGATGGCGATAACGTCTATTACAGAATCGACTATGACGGAGATCATAGCTCCATTGATCAGACCTTGGGGACAGTCCCTTCGGATACTAAAGAATCTTTCAATAAGACATTCCCCTCAGGCGGAACTTACACCATATATGCGCAAGCAGTAGATACAAGCGGTGCTGCATCAGGCTGGTTTCCTTATAATGTTACTGTAAATTCAGCCAAGACCTTCACTATCCAGATCCTCGGATCGGGCTCGGGAACCATTACGAGCTCGCCGGGCGGCCTGAGCTGTTCTTCGGGCACGTGTTCGGCAAGCTTCCCGAATGGTACATTCGTGACCTTTAGCGGCTCAGCCGGCGGAGGATCGAACTTCACATCATGGGGCGGGGCGTGCGGCGGCTTCACTGCTCCGAATTCTTGCAAGCTCACTATGAACTCGGACTATAGCGGCACGGCTACGTTCAATACCAACGCTCCTGCTCAAAAGAATCCGATAAGCGTAACGGTGGAGGGTAACGGCCATGTGGTAAGCGATGTTGGTGGAATCGATTGTTATGCGAACAATAGCGGTACATGTAACGCGTCGGTTGACCCGTCTACTCCTGTTCATCTTTCGGCAATTGCATTAGATTCTGACAGCTTTAAGACATGGGGCGGTACCGGTTGTGCAGGTAATGCAACTGCGTGCACGCTCGATATGAGTAATGGTGGCAAGTCAGTTACGGCAACCTTCACCTATACTCTTTCTGTCACATCTTCAGGCCCTTCGGGCTCAGGCACTATCACTGGCGGCGGCATAAACTGCTCCGCAGGCAATGTCGGCACGTGCGTCGCTGGCGAGACACCAGGAACGCCTATCACCCTTACTCCGACTCCTACACCACCCAATCATTCCTTCACCTGGAATAGCGGATGTTCTGGATCTGGCCCGTGCGTTGTAACGCTGACGAACGGCGGACAGACGGTGACTGGTACATTCACCACTAACGCTCCTCCTACCACGGCATGTAACGACACCGCAGATAATGACGGGGACGGCCTCGTAGATGCGGCTGACCCGGGCTGTCCGAGCGGCGGAGGCGGAACCACCGAAAATGGTGGCGGACCGCTCACGTCCGCAGTATGCAGCCCATCATCGCCGACGATCCTTTCAGCTGCAGGCTCGGTCAATTTCTTGGGTTCAGCCGCAGCTCGCGGATCAGGACCGAATACATTCGAATATAGCTGGGATGGTGGAAACACATGGGATCCATCGGCGTCAAAGAGTGTTCCATATACTATTCCTGGCAGCCCAGGCCCTATTCTGTACGTACGAACGGTGGGAGCTGGCAGCCAGCGTGGTACTCCTCTCGCGGCCAACCCTAACTGCGGAGCCGTCGTTGTGACGGGAAGCATCTCGGTATATGTCGGCAGGACCCCGAGCACCGCTACCACCAACAGCGTCGCCGTCCCGCAGGGCAAGTCGTTCGTCGTCAAATGGACGACCAACCTCTCTCCGAGCTATTCTTGCTCATCGAGCATCGTCCCTTCATCGGCTCATCCGAGCTGGTCAAGC
Organism: Candidatus Parcubacteria bacterium; assembly: GCA_028286835.1. GTDB lineage: Bacteria > Patescibacteriota > Minisyncoccia > Phycocordibacterales > PALSA-1337 > C7867-002. The sequence goes on along the minus strand of JAQBQT010000002.1, from coordinate 5,524 downwards.
TGGACCAACGGCGACTTCAGCTCGAGCGGCGTGACCGGAAATATGCAGACGACTCTCACGACGCCGATCGGCCTCTACTCATTCAACCTCACTTGTACCGACGGTGCAGCAACGCCTGGTCCGACCCTCACTTCCACGGGCAAGGTTCGCATCACTTCAACCACTGAAAACGAGATATAAAAAGCATACGTACCCAATCGAGGCATAATCCCGCCACTTCCGTGCCAGCATCCCCATTCCGACGCATTGATGTACATGCCCATGTCCAGTTTCCTGAATTCGAGGCAGACAGAGAAGCTGTGATATCCAGGGCGCACGAATCAGGGACTGCCATGATCAATGTGGGCACTGATCTCGGCACATCCCGGGATGCAGTCGCCCTTGCTGAGAGATACGACAAAGGCGTATACGCTATAGTCGGCCTTCATCCGACTGACACGGAAGGGCCCTTTGAGCTCGAAGCATTTCGAAGGCTCGCGGCGCACCCGAAGGTCGTCGCTATCGGGGAATGCGGCCTGGATTACTTCCGCCTGAATGCGGATCCTGCCGTGCGAGCGGCCGAGATCGTGGCCCAGAAGGAGATCTTCCTGGCCCAAATAGCGATCGCTAACGAAGCGGATAAGCCCCTCATGCTCCACATACGCGAGGCATACGGCGATGCGCTCGATATCCTGAAGGAGCACGCCCGAGTGAAAGGGAACTCGCATTTCTTCGCCGGCACCATAGAGGAGGCGAAGCGGTTCCTTGATCTCGGCTTCACGCTCTCATTCACGGGCGTCATAACCTTTGCCAAGCAATATGTCGAGCTCGTCGAATACGTCCCGCTCGATACGATGCACGCGGAGACCGACTGTCCCTTTGTGGCGCCAATGCCGCACCGCGGAAAGCGCAATGAGCCGGTTTTCCTGTCCGAAGTCACCGATAAGATCGCTCGCATCAAGAAGCTTCCCCTGGAAGAAGTCGAGTCAGCGCTTCTCGGCAATGCTAAGCGGTTTTTTGGCATAGATTTGGCATAAGCCTAGCTGGACAGCGCCAATGGCAGCGGATGTGAGCGGTACGGTATACTATATTCATGGCGACACCCTCAGCTGACGAGAATGAAGTCCTCAGCATATCCCTGCGCCGCCTTATCCGCGACAGGAAGAGCGGACGGACCATTTTCGTGAGGATCTCCCAATTCCTGACATGGCCTTTCGCCTTCGTTTTTTTTCATCTTGTATACCGCCTGCGCATAAACGGCAGGGAGAACCTTGAGCAGATCTCAAGCCCCTTCATTCTTATCGCCAATCATGTGAGCATCTCAGGCAGCTTCCTATTCCGGCTAGTGCTCGGATTCTGGACGCCTCACCTGCCGCTCCGATTCATGGCCGTGCGCCGATTCAATTTCAGGTTCCTCAACTTTCTGGCCGATATAGGCTTTGTAGATTTCGTGTACAGCCTTTTCGGCGTGTTCGTCGTCGTGCCAGGGCGCGGCCTCGCCAAGAATCTCGAGGAAGCCAAGCGGATCATAAAATCCCGCGGCAATGTGGTTATATACCCTGAAGGCGATCTGGAATTCAAGAATATCATCGCCCCATTCAGACCCGGCGCATCGGTGCTGGCCAGGGAGACAGGAGCCCCCGTCTTACCCGTCTCATTCCGCCTCGGACGTCGCAGGCACTTTCGCCGGAAGATGACCGTGAATATCGGCATTCCTCTTCAGGTTACGCCTGACATGTCCATCGAAAAAGTGACCGGCATATTCTATGCGACGATAGGGGAGCTATACGGGGAGAATTATAAAAAGGGGTAAATTGATACTTGGAAACTATTGCCAGAATATCAGTATTTTTATGACCCCAAGTGCTTCCAAGACAAGAAGAAACATTATCAGCGGAATGCCTAGAACTGGTATTGCTATCGTGCACATTTTTAGGCATTTGAAGAATGCCTCGCCTGAAGATTCGTCTTCCATAAATGTATAAATTAATTGGATAAGAAAGTATTAAGAAAGGGGTAACTTCTCAGTTACCCCGTTAGAGCTATCCCTGACAGAACTAATCGTGATCAGAATAATTATCCTCAAGCCTTTCGCGAGGTTGACCGAAAATTAATTCCCGAATGGTCGATGTGATTTCAGAAATCACGCCGCCACCCTCGCTGTCACTCGAATCGGAACTCATTGTATTTCCTTTTTTAGAAATATTTTGATCTGAACGTTGCTTTGTCTGTTTATTTCGAGAAACAGAACTCAACGCAACAAGGTTTGCTTAGGGGCAATTGAATCACAAAAAATACCAGAATCGGATTCTTTGAAGTCGTGCCAGTAATCTCCTTGTGGCGGGAAATTGATTAATTTTATTTTTAAGTGCATATGTTCCTGTTGAAGAGCATACGCTTGACCTCTTCAATTCCTGATAAAGAAAAGTTAAAATCCGAGTGAATTTTTGTTCAAGTTTTAGTGAAGATATGTGAAATATGGCTTAAATCCGTTGGGATTGATGCAATACTTTACTTAAGAGGTAATCTCACCGCCACTAGAGCTCCCTGATCCTTGCCGCCAGACTCTATAGAGAATGTGCCGTTGTGAGCCTTTATGATGGCTTTGGCGACTGACAAGCCGATGCCCATGCCTATCGGGTCATTCTTGCGGGCGTCTTCGCTGCGATAGAACAGATTCGTGCCTATCTTGGCCGCATCGTCAGCTACTATGCCTATGCCAGTATTCTGGATGCGAAGCTCGAACATCGCCCCGTCCATTCTCGTTGAAATATCGACTGAACCCCCGGGCCGGTTATATTTGACCGCATTGTCCACCATTATAAAAAGGCTCTCGCGCATCTTGTCATAGTCCACGGCGACAAGAGGCCACGCAGCATCGTCGGCAGGGAATTTGACTGCGATATTTTTCGTATGGATCTCTCCTTTGAGCTCCTCAAGAATGCTGTCCATGGCCGGCTTCAGGCTTTTTGGCGCGACATTCAGGATGTTCCTTCCGACCTTGAGGGCAGTTATATTCAGAAAATCATCGACGATCTTCATGAGCCGCTCGCCGGATTCATGCATGTCGGAGAGGATGCCCTTCAATTCGGTTCCAACTGGCCCGTATTCGCCCTTGAGCGACGACTCCAGGCCCCAGAGGACGCTCGTGAGCGGCGTTCGCAGATGATGCTGGGTGATCATAATGAACTGGTCTTTGGCGTCATTCAGCTTCTCGAGCTCGACGCGAGCTTTCTTCTCGGCCTCGAGGGAGCGGCGGATCTCTTCGGTCTGTTCGGCTACTTTCTGGTTGAGGTGCAGGTTGAGGTCGTTGAGCTCCTCGCGCTGCTTGGCTTCGCGCAAGAGACCGCGGATGAGGAAGTATGCCGGAATGAGGAAGGCGACGAATATGCCCACGCGGCTCAGGACTCCAAGCGATTCGGAGATGAAGATATTTATGAAGAAGATCACGGCCATGGTGACCACCAACACTTCCGTCACGACGAGCCGCACATTCATCTGATGATATCTGATGATCGAATAGGACATGATAGGCACCCAGAATATGCCGCTTGCCGGCGCAATCCAGTTATAGGTGAAATAGCCGAATTGGGGCAGAATGATCCCGAAAATCGTCGCTGGAGCGAGACCTACCGACAGGGACGTTATCATGTAGATCAGATTCTTCTTTTCGAGATGGGTCGTAGCCTTGAGATACTTCCTGGCAAGGATAGCCAGACCGATCACAAAGAAGCCAAAAAAGGGAAGTTCGAATACAAAGTAAAGCCCACCAAAATTCCATTCCCACAGTCCCGAAGGGGAATAGAGAAGGGATCTGACTGGCCCGGTCGTAATGAAGTCGGTAAGGAAACAGAGGTAAAGTATTATCGCTTCGTATCCGGCGAGGAGCCAGAACAGCTTCCTTGGCGGTCTTTCATCGCCAGGGAACATATAGAAGAAGTACAGAAATGAGGCGGAAATCACGCTTCCCAGGAAGAGGCCGGTCCTCAGCGAGAAATCAGCCAGCTCATAATATTGGGCGGCAGCGAAAAGCCCGAGGACTGAGGTCCACACGGCTACAGAGAATATGGTGAAGGAAAAAACCCTCGCGGCCAGCCTGGTGCTGCCCAGATAAATGACCAAGCTCAAACTGCCAATGACGATGGCAGTGACCCAGATGATAGCGACGTACAGAGTGGCTTCCATTCGCTCTAATTTTACAACATAACGGTCTAAATGAGAACGGATAGATTCAAGCGATAACTAGTGATTTCGAGGCAGCCTCACTGTCACTTTTGCCCCTTCGCCCGTGCCACCGGATTCTATGGAGAATGTCCCGTGGTGGGCCTTGATGATGGCCTTCACGACCGACAAGCCGATGCCCATGCCGATAGGATAAGCTTTGCGGGCATAATCGCCCCGATAGAAGAGGGCTGAGCCGATCTTGCCGCTTTCTTCTCGCGTGATGCCGATGCCGGTATTCGCGACAGTGAGCTCGAAGAATTTGTCGTCATGGGCCGTGCAGATATCGATGGTGCCGCCTTCGCGGTTATAGCGGACAGCGTTCTCGATGACCACGAAGAGGCTCTCGCGCACCTTGCTGTGATCGATCCTGACTTCCGGCCAGTGCGCATCATCCATGGGGCAGGTGACAGTGAGCCTCATCTTGGCTATGTCGCCGCGCAATTCAGCCAAGATGTCCTCGATCGATGGTTTCAGGCTTTCAGTGGAGAGATTGAGGATGCTCGTACCCACTTTGATTGCGGTTATATTGAGGAAATCGTCCACGAGGCGGATGAGCCGAGAAGTGGATGACTTCATTTCCTTGATGGCTTCGCGGGCTTCGGCGGCTATCTTGCCGTATGCGCCTTTGAGGAGCTCGTCCAGGCCCCAGGAAAGGCTGGTCACTGGCGTGCGCAAATGATGCTGGGTGATCATGATGAACTGATCCTTGGCGTCATTCAGCTTCTCGAGCTCCATGCGGGCTTTCTTCTCGGCCTCATACGAGTGGCGTATTTCCACCGTCTGCTCTGCGACTTTTTGGTGGAGGGTGAGGTTGAGATTTTGTAATTCAGATACTAGTTTTTCAATTCGTTCGCGCTGTCGAACTTCTCGGAATACGGCCTGTATGAGATAAACTCCAAAAAATAAACTTATAATAAAAAGTATTGTCTCCGTAAAAAATTCTCTTGTGTTTTGAGCAAATATTAGGCGAATTAAGATGAATACCCATAAACCTGTTGTTACGAGCTGTACAGCAATTATTTTAATATTAAATAATCGATGCTTGATAATTGTATAAGTTATAATTATCGTGAATAAAACTATCGAGCTATTAAAATAGGGATAAATATAAATACCAAATGTTGGTAAGTAACTTGTTGTTCCTCCTAAAAATCCTATTAAGGATGCTAGTGCAAAGAAAAAGATTTGTTTTTTTCTTATTGGATCTTGAGTTAAAATTGCATGTCTAAACGCTATAACCAATGTATAAAGAATAGTAATATTAAAAAAAGCCACAAAAAAGTCATAAAGTATTGTTGGTCTATTCCAGAAAAAAGAATTA
>JAQBQT010000010.1 GCA_028286835.1 Candidatus Parcubacteria bacterium | reverse complement strand
CGCGCTGTGAACGTCCTCGCCCTTGCGGAAGATCTCGATGAACTTCTCGTCACCCGACAGGAAGGCCGCGATGCGCAATTCCATCTGCGAATAGTCTAGTGACACGAATGAAAAGCCCTTCTCGGCGATGAATGCTCCGCGAATGGCCCTGCCGAGCTCAGTGCGTATAGGTATGTTCTGCACGCCGGGATTCTGTGTGGCCATGCGTCCGGTGGCTGCGCCTGCTTGTATGAAATGCGTATGCACGCGATCGTTCGCATCGAGCAATGGCGGGATGGCATCTATATAGGTGCCCAAAAGTTTGGTGAGCTCACGATATTCCAGAATCAGCGGAATGATCGGATGATCGCCGCGCAATTTCTCCAGCTCGGATTCCTTGGTCGAGCGTGCGCCGCCAGCTGTCTTCTTTATCTTCTTGCCGCCGAGGCCGAGCTTGTCGTACAGGACGTCGCCCAACTGCTTGGGCGAGCCCACATTGAATTCGATGCCCGCCTCCTTCCAGATCTTCTTCTGGAGCTCATCAGCTTTCGCATGATACTGCTTGGACAGTTTGCCTAAGAGATCGCGGTCGATCTTCACGCCCCTCTCCTCCATCTTATGCAGGATCGGGATGAGCGGAAGTTCGATCGTCTCGAACGGCTTGCGCAGATTCCTCTTGTCGAGCTCTGCGAAGACCGCCTTCTTGGCCTCTTCGAAATCGTCGGTGTTGCCAAAATTCAGGATATCTTGCTCCTTCGGATCGTTGATATTCGAATTGACCATCCAGAGCGCGATGGAGGTCTTCTCCAGCTCGTCCTTGTTAGTCACCTCCCCACCGAACATGGATTGGTTGTTGGCATCTCCTCTGGTTATGACCTTCTTGGCCTTGGGGAGCTTTTCTCCCGCGCCACCGGCCAGGATCTCCTCGTCGCTCTTCACCCTGCGCGCGACCTGAACCGGCGCCTTGCCCTCGATCACCTGCTTCAGGCGCTGCGTCAGCGTCCTGAATTCGAGCTTGGTCCAGAGCGCATTCACCTTCTGCAGATCGATGCTTTCCCTGAATGTCTTCTCGGGCAGCTCGAATGTGATCGGCACATCGGGACGGATCGTCGCCAGGATCTTGCTGAATTCAGCCTCCTCCTTATTATCCTTCAAAAGCTGGATGATGCGCGGCGTGATGCCCGCCTTCTCGAACTTCTCTTCGTGGCCCGCGTCCAGCTCCTTATATATGTCCTCTATCGAACCGAATGTCGTGATGAGGATCGTGGCGGTTTTTTCGCCGATCCCTTTGATGCCCGGAATATTATCTGACGGATCCCCACGGAGGCCTTTGTAGTCGGCAATGAATTCGGGACCGAAGCCGTAGCGGGTGCGCACGGCGTCCTCGTCGTACATGATGGTGTCATTCAAGCCCTTCTTCAGCGTATACACCTGTACCTTCGTCCCCTCGATGAGCTGCATCGTATCCATATCGCCGGAAGCGATGATGATCTGCACGTCCTTATTTTTCTTCATCTGCTCGACGATGGTGCCGAGGACGTCATCGGCCTCGAAGCCCTGCTTGTCATACATCGGAATATTGAAGGCATCGAAAATGTCGCGCGAGCGGTTGATCTGCGTTATGAGGTCGTCATCCGTCTTCTTGCGCTGGGCTTTATATTCCTTGAATGCGTCATGGCGATGGGTCGGACCCTTCACGTCGAAACAGGCTACGACATAGTCGGGCTTGAGCTGTTCGAGGATCTTGATGAGCATGGTCGAGACGCCATACAGCGCGCCCGTCGGCTCGCCGGCGGCCGTCGCGAAATCAGGCAGGGCGTGATATGCCCGGTGAAGGATGGCATGCGAATCGAGAAGTACGAGGCGTTTCATATGGATATTGTACTCTTTATTTTATATCGATGGCATGGGCATCGCCGCGGATCTCGAACTTCAGGCTGGCTCCTTCGACAAACTCCTTGAGCCCTACATTTTCCGGCCATTCGACCAGAATGAGGTTGCGCGGATCGGCTACGAGGGCTTCCCATCTGATGGCTTCAAGCTCTTCCGCCCGCTCAAGCCTATACGCATCTATATGGACGAGCCGGGGCCATCTATCATTCTTGGTCTCATATATCTTCATGATCACGAATGTGGGGCTGGTCACAGTTTCTCCAACGCCCATCTCTTTTGCTATCGCTTTTACGAATGCGGTCTTCCCTGCGCCGAGGTGACCGGAAAGGCCGGCAACGACTGCTTCTTTAGTGCCCGCATACCGCTTCGAGATATCCACGAGCCAAGCGGCAGCAATTGCGGCCGTTTCCTCTAGGGAATGCGATTCGTTGCTTTTCATGTCCGCATGATACCTCAAATAAAAAAGAAGGCTATCTTGGGAGATAGCCTTCTGTGAGGTTCGTGACTTAATTATTCCTCCTCCACGGGTACTGCTGGACCCATATATATATAGTACTCGTATTGACCGTTAACCACACAACGTTCATACAAAGTTTTATCTCCTGGAAACCTGTAGAGATAGAACATTTTCTTTTTCTGAGCTGGCGGCGCATACCAGGTTGGTATGAACTGACCGCTTCGTTGTACCGTTGGGGCGCAGGAAATACCTGGCCCTTGAGCCACAACCATTTGCGGCGGTAGCGAAGTCGGTTCATACCGCGGTGGCGAGATGAGATCAAAACTACGCCTCTTAAAATGCTCGGTGTTTTTCCCCGTAGCATTATCCCTGTCCACAGTATACGTAGTAGTACTGGCACATCCCGAGCCGAAGAGCATGAGTATGCTCATGAGAATCATTGCTAACCATGTTTGCTTGTTCACAAAGACCTTTTGTTGCGCTCTGGAAACCATTTCCAGGCTAGAATAATTGTAGCATAATATGGCAAAATGTCAAGGATATGCATGTGCCCCGTTCTTCCCCATTCCCATTCCTGCTATAATTGGACGCATATTCATGACCATCCACTTTGACGAAGAAAAACAGAATCAGCGCATGGCTGATCTGCTGCACAAAGAAGAAGAGGAGCTTGTCAGCCTCCTTTCGGGAAAATACGGCGTCGAATACATAAACCTCCTGGGAACGGGCATCAACTCGGATGCCCTGCGCCTCATCGACGAGAAGACGGCGCGCGAACTCAAGCTGTCGCCATTCGCCCTCATAGACAAGAAGGTGAAGATCGCGGCACGCAATCCGCAGGATCCTAAGATTCAGGCCGCACTAGCTGAAATGCAAAAAAAAGGATACCAGCCCGAACTCTATATAGCCTCGACTCAGAGCCTTGAAAAGGCCTGGAAGGGATACAAGGACCTTTCATTCACGTATGAGAGCCGCGCGGGTTCGCTCGAGATCTCAAGCGAAGAGATCGGAGCGATCGTGTCGGAAGCCAAGAGCCTGCCTACGGTCATTTCGATCCTGCAGAATACAGTGAACGCCAACAAGAGCTACCGCGTCTCTCGCATCCTGGAAACCATTGTCGCCGGCGCCCTCGCCGTGAATGCATCCGACATCCACCTTGAACCGGAAGAAGGATACGTACTCCTGCGCTATCGTCTCGACGGCGTCCTTCAGGAACTTGTCCGCTTCGACAACGAGACATACGGTCTCCTTCTCTCAAGGATCAAGCTTATTTCGGGCATGAAGCTCAACCTGAAGAAGGATTCGCAGGACGGCCGCTTCTCCATCCACCTTTCCTTTGGCGACATCGAAGTGCGCGTTTCCCTTCTCCCGGGCGCATACAATGAGTCGGTCGTGATGCGTCTGCTCAACCCGAAGTCCATCAACGTTCCACTGGAAGAGCTCGGCATCCACCCGAAGCTTCTGGCCATCCTCAACAAAGAGATGAACCGTCCCGACGGCATGATCCTCACGACTGGTCCGACCGGCTCCGGAAAGACGACGACTCTCTACGCTTTTCTCAAGAAAGTGCATACGCCTGAGGTGAAGATCATTACGCTTGAAGACCCTATTGAGTATCACCTCCCAGGAATCGTACAGACTCAGGTGAATGATAAGGGCTACACCTTCCTTGAAGGTCTCCGCGCTGCCGTCCGCCAAGACCCTGACATCATCATGATCGGTGAGATCCGAGACGGCGACACGGCGAACATTGCCATCAATTCCGCCTTGACCGGTCACTTGGTGTTTTCAACGCTCCACACGAACGATGCCGGCGGCACATTCCCCCGCCTCATAGACCTCGGCGTCAATCCGAGCATCATCCCGTCAGCGCTCCGCGTCTCGATGGCACAGCGCCTCGTCCGCAAACTGTGCACCGCATGCAGGAAAGAAAGCGTACTCGAAGGAGCAGCCCAGCAAGAAATAGAGACGACATTGGCGGATGTCGAGGATAAGACGCTCATTCCGGCCGAACGCGGCAAGATCTGGTCAGCCGTAGGTTGCGAAAAATGCAACAAAACCGGCTACAAGGGCCGTATCGGCATATACGAAGCCATTCTCATGGACCAGGAAATAGAAAAAGTCGTACAATCGAGCGCGAGCGACCGAGAAATCTGGCAGGCGGCCAAGAAACAAGGGCTTCTGACCATGAAACAGGACGGTGTCATCAAAGTTCTGCAAGGAATCACCTCGCTTGAAGAGCTCGAACGCGTCATTACCCTCACCGATTAGGTGAAATGCAAGAACTTAGACGCGAATCGCACTTGCCAGTTTCGATTTTTTGAATTGTAACTGATTGTCCCCACTTCTTTTAATTGCTTTCAGGGATTGAAAGAGTAGGATAGCGGAAGAAGTTGCTTGTTCAAGCACAAGAATCTCTAAGCAATATCTCGCGACGTGATGTCGCAAGCGAGGTAGAGTCCCGAGGATAATTTCAGTAAACGACACCGAAGCGTCGCAACCAAAATGTCCTTAGCACTATACCCAAACCTGGGGAGGCCATTGCTTAGAGGTTTTCAGGCTCGAAGCTCCATATTTTCAATCCACAGTATCCTATCATAAAGTAATCCGTATGTCAAGCACCCCCCAAAACATACCCCCTGGAGAGAAAGAGACCGGCTTTCTCGATCAGACCCTCCGGCCAAGCCATTGGGAGGAGTACATCGGGCAGAAATCGATCAAGGATAACCTCAATATCCTGCTTCAGGCCGCCAAAGAACGCGCTCACCCGCCCGAACATCTCCTTTTTTACGGCCCTCCCGGCTTAGGCAAGACCACGCTCGCCCACCTTATCGCCAAAGAGACCGGCGTCCAGATGAAGGTCACTTCCGGGCCTGCGATCCTCAAGGTCGGCGACCTCGCATCCATTCTGACCAACCTTTCGAGCGGCGATATACTTTTTATCGACGAGATCCACCGGCTCAACAAGGCAATCGAGGAAGTGCTCTACCCGGCCATGGAATCCGGAACGCTCGATATTATCATAGGCAAAGGACCGTCAGCAAGAACGATACAGCTCGACCTTCCCCCATTCACCCTTATCGCTGCCACGACCCGCATCGCGCTCCTTTCAGCTCCGTTGCGGTCCCGTTTTTCCGGAGGAGTCTTCAAGCTTGAGTTCTACTCCCACCAGGAGATAGCCCAGATCATCAAGCGTTCGGCCAAGATCCTCGGCGTTGAGATCGACGATGCCGCCGTAACGGAGATCTCGCTCCGTTCGCGCTTCACTCCCCGCACGGCCAACTATTACTTGAAGCGCTGCCGTGATTATGCTCAAATCGAGAAGACCTCCCTTACCCTTCCGATCGTGGAGAAAGCGCTTGCGCTTCTCGGCGTAGACAAGATAGGCCTCACCGGCGCCGACCGCGATATATTGAAGACAATAATAACGAAGTTCGGCGGGGGTCCGGTGGGCCTAAATACCATCGCTGCCGCTCTTTCGGAAGAGCAGGCAACGGTGGAAGAGGTCTACGAGCCATATTTGATACAGCTCGGACTATTGGAACGTACTCCCCGAGGCAGAACGGTCACTGATAAAGCATACGCCCATCTCGAAGAAAAAGGTGCGGCAAAGCTTCTATAATAGATAACGTACGATATACTAAAACCATACACACCATGTCAGGACATAATAAATTTTCAAAAATAAAGCACCTGAAGGCCAAGAACGACGCCCAAAAGAGCAAAGTATACGGCAAATACGTTCGCCTGATCACCGTTGAGGCCAAAAAGGCCAATGGCAACCTCTCGTCCCCCGGCTTGGCTGCCGCCATCGAAAAGGCCAGGAAGGAAAACATGCCCAACGACACCATCGACCGTGCAGTCAAAAAGGCTACGACCGATACCGGCGCGGCCATGGAGACAATAGTGTATGAAGCATATGGACCGGGAGGCATCGCCATACTGATCGAGGCTCTTACGGATAACCGCAACAAGGCCGCACAAGAAGTGAAGGCTATTCTCGCCCGCCACGATCTCGCTCTTGCCGCCCCTGGCAGCGCTTCATGGGCATTCACCAAGGAAGGCCCCGAATGGAAGCCGACGATGACGATGCCGCTCGAGGATGCTGACATCGAAAAGCTCACTTCCCTTGTCGAAGAGCTTGAAGAGAACGACGAGGTCCAGGCAGTCTTCACCAACGCCGAATAAACTGGCATGCGCATACTAGGCATAGATCCAGGATACGATCGCCTTGGCATCGCAGTCATAGACAAACCCGCTTCGGGAAAAGAGATGCTTGTTCATTCCAGTTGCTATCAGACATCTTCAAAAGATGAGATATACGCGCGTTTTGCGCAGATCGGGGCCGAAGTGTCGCGTGTGATCGAGGAATTCAAACCGGACACCCTGGCCATAGAGACACTGTTTATGAGCACCAACAAGACGACCGCCATGCGCGTATCGGAAGCCCGCGGCATCATCATATACGAGGCGGCCAGACGGAACATTCCCGTTCATGAATATGGACCGATGCAGATAAAGTCCGCTGTGACAGGCGACGGCTCAAGCGACAAACTGCGAGTGACGAAGATGGTGCACCTCCTCATACAGATCCCGAAAAAGATCACGGTCGACGATGAATACGATGCGATCGCGGTCGCCCTGACTCATTCCGCTCACTGCCGCTAATTATCCCCAGTTTTCCGTTCTTGCAAAAACCCTTCCCCCCTGTTACAAAATACGTACTTAACAATAAGGTCAGTGAGCACATGCCGCAGACGAAAACTATCCGTTCAAAACACATAAAAAAGGCGCCTGCTCCGGCCAAGGTCTCCGAGGAAGACGTGGTCGAGGGAGCTGATACCTCATTTGCAGCCAAAAAGATCAAGAAGGAGGTGGAGCTTGAGGTAGACGAGGTGCTTCCCCCGACCGAGAAGCTGCTGGAAGAGGTCAGCCCCTTCGGCGATGTCCCTGTGGAAGACGATGAGGACGAAGCGACCCTCGATGACGAGGAGCTCAACCCGTTCGGAGATAAATGGGAGGTCTAGGCGGAACCGGGCGTTCGCTGTGATATAATTGCAATCCACTTCATGAAGCGAACCCGCAACCCGAAGCAAAGATCGTACCATCACATAAAAACCGGCATCGTCATAGCACTGTCGGCCATTTTCATACTGATCGGCCTCGGCGCCCTCTGGGTAGCCACGCTCAAGATCCCCGATGTGGATTCATTCGAGAGCCGCAAGGTGATCCAGTCCACCAAGATATACGATCGCACAGGCAACATCCTTCTTTTTGATACCGGCTCGAACAGCAAGAGAACTGTCGTTTCTCTTTCTTCTCTCCCCAAATACCTGCCTGAGGCGACCATCGCCATCGAGGATTCGAACTTCTACCGCAACTCTGGCATAGAGCCGACATCCATCATCCGCGCCATTCTTGCCGATGTGGTATCCGGCCAATACGATCAGGGCGCTTCGACCATCACTCAGCAAGTGGTGAAGAACAGCCTCCTTACACAGGACAAAACCATCACCAGAAAGATAAAAGAGTGGGTATTGGCCATCAAGCTCACCCGCGTGATGAGCAAGGATGACATCCTCGAAACATACCTGAATGAGACGTCATATGGCGGCACTATCTTCGGAGTAGAGGAAGCCAGCCAGCAATTCTTTGGACATCCAGCAAAGGCCGATACGCTCGGAGAGGCTGCATATCTCGCGGCCATTCCCCAGGCGCCTACGTACTATTCCCCATTCGGACTGCACACCGCCGATCTCGATGCCCGCCAGAAGCTCGTGCTGCGCCGCATGAAGGAGCTTGGAATGCTGACCGACACGGAATATCAGGCGGCCCTGAAGGAAAAGGTGCAATTCCTCACCAAGGACTCGAAAGGCATACGTGCTCCGCACTTCTCGCTGTACGTGAAGGACTATCTTGTGAACAAATATGGCGAAGACGTCGTAGATAGCGGCGGACTCAAGGTTATAACCACTCTCGACTATGCCATGCAGCAGAAGGCCGAGGACGTGATCAAGAAATTCTCAGCGTCCCTCGCAACAAACTTCAACGCGAGCAATACAGCCATCGTTGCTCTCGATCCGAAGTCAGGAGATATCCTGACCATGGTCGGATCACGCGACTATTTCGACAAGAATATAGACGGCAACTTCAATATCGCCACGGCGCGCCGCCAGCCGGGCTCCACATTCAAGCCATTCGTCTATGCGACTGATTTCATGAAGGGATACACGCCGGAAACAATCCTCTTCGACATCAAGACCGAATTCTCGACCAAGTGCAATCCTGACGGAACGCCTAAGAACCCTTCGGCGGATCCGAAAAAAGAGTGCTATTCCCCGGGAGAATACGACAACATATTCGAGGGCCCCCTCTCAATCCGCCAAGCCTTGGCTCAATCCAGGAATATCCCTGCCGTTGAGGCGCTCTACCTTGCGGGCATCTCCAATGCGGTCAGCACTGCGCGCGTCATGGGCGTCACCATCACCGATCCTCAGCGCTGCGGGCTCACACTCGTGCTTGGAGGCTGCGAAGTCAGCCTGCTCGACCTCACGAGCGCATACGGCGTATTCGCCAACGACGGCATACGCAACCCATACCGTTCCATTTTGGAAGTCGATGACGTGAACGGCAACGTCCTTGAAAAAGCGACCGAGAGCCCGAAGCAGGCCATTCCTGCAGAAGTCGCACGGCAGATCTCCAGCATCCTGTCTGACACGAATGTGCGAATGAACAGCCTTCAGCCCATAGGCGAGAGCGTGGGGCGTCCAGTGGCCATCAAGACGGGTACCACCAACGACTATCGCGACGTGTGGACGCTTGGATATACGCCGAACCTCGTAGTGGGCGCATGGGCCGGAAACAACAACAACCGGCCGCTCACTCCGAACGTTGCCGGCCTCATCATCTCGCCGCTCTGGGGATCCTTCATGTCCCAGGTCGCCAAGAATTTCCCTCCGGAAGATTTCATCCCTCCTCCGCCTCCCCTTTCGGACGGCAAGCCTATCCTGCGCGGAGTATGGGAAGGAGGAGTTTCCTATTGGAAAGACAGCGTCTCAGGCAAAGTAGCGACGCAATATACGCCTCAGGATACCCGTCAGGAAGTGGTGTTCGCGAATGTTCATTCCATCCTCTATTGGGTGGACAAGGACAATCCTCGCGGACCTGTCCCTTCGAATCCGGGAGCTGACCCCCAATTCGCTTCGTGGGAATATGCAGTGGCGCGCTGGCTTCCGTCCTGGAAAGCCACTCATCCAGGCCTGGTTGAGACGACGGACATGACCATACCTACAGCCACCGACGACGTGCATATTCCGGGCAATATCCCGATGGTGACCATAAGCTCCCCTACTCCCGGCACCGTCATAAATCCTGGCCAGCTCCTTTCAGTCCAGCTCCAGAATTCAGGCAGATATCCTGCGGTTAAGACCGAAGTCTATCTCAACGGCAAATACGTCAACACCGTTCGCGACAACCCGACTTCATTCTCCTTCGTGCCGGCTGACGTCGGAACGGTCTCAGGTGAGAACACCCTTTCGATAACCCTCTACGATTCTGTTTCTCAGCAGGCCCAGGCAACGACTACATTCAGGGTCAATCAATAAAAACCTGTGAGCTTTAGTCCAGGCGGATATACTCTATAGGACGATTGGGGACTTTTTCAGCCAGTTCCTTGAGTATCACCGGCTTCTTGATGAAGATCGCGGACTTTGCACCCTGGCTCAGGCCTTTTATCGAAATCGTCTTTATTGAAAAGCTTATTGCGTCGAATGGCAGCTTGGTCTTTGCGTATTTTTCTATTATCTCCTGAACTGACAGGCGAAGGCGGATCTCATCGGTCTGCTTGTTCCTGATCCTGGCAAAGAATTCACCTATGCTCTTCATGATGGGTCTGGATTAACGGTTCATCGGCATCACCAGGTAGAGGAAGCTCTGATCACCCGAGACCGGCCGGATGACGAGCGGCTTATTCTTGCCATTGAATTGCAGGGAGACGCTGTCCGCGTCTATGGACTGGAAGCTGTCGGAGATATACTTGCAGTTGAAGTTGATATCGATGGCTTCCCCATTCATGGCCGCGTCTATGTCCGATTTATTTTCGCCGACGTCGCTATTCTTGGTCTCAACGTTGAATTCCTTTTTCTTGGGATCGAGAGCGAAGTGGACCTGGTTGAATGTGTCTGAGAAAACCGAAGAAACCTTGAGGGTATTGATGAGATCCTGCTTCAGAACAACCGCTTCAGTCGCAAAACCTTTGGGGATGATCTGTTTATAGTCCGGAAATACCCCGTTTATTATGCGGGAAGTGACCCGGATGCCGTTCGCCTCGAAGGATACGAGATTCTTATTCGATGACATGGAGACCGTGGGACCGAGAGCTTCGAGCATTCGGGTGATCTCGACGCTGTTCTTGAATGGAATGAGCATTTCTTCGATCTCCGCGCCCTTTGGCAGCGGGATCCTCTTCTCGGCGAGGCGGAATGAGTCAGTGGCTGCAAAAACGATCGAGTCACTGTCTTTGTAAACGTACACGCTCGAAAGTTCAGGCTTCACATTCGACACTGACGCGCTGTACCAGACTGATTTGAATCCCTTGATGAGCACTTCAGTCGGGAATGGAACTGTTTTTGCGTCGGATACCGTCGGAATGGCGGGAAAATCTTCTGATGGGACAGTTTTGAGCACGCCTTTTGATTTTGAAAGCGTGATATTCAGGTTTCCGGAAACCGGTTCAAGACGGACGATCTGCTCTTTGTTGTCTATCTGCGATAGGAAGCTCGATATGACATGGGCTGGGACGGCAAAAATGCCCTCGCCATCAGTTTTAACTGGAACTTCTATCTCTACGCCCACGTCGAGGTTCGTTGCCTTGAAGACGGCGGTATTCTTTCGAATGTCGATGAGGATGCATGAGAGCACTGGCAGTGTGGTGCGACGACCTGCGGTCCTCTCTGCGAGTGAGACGGCTTGCTTCAATTTTTCAAAAGATATTTCGCATTTCATGTTGGTAACAGTGTAATAGGTTATTTATATATAAAATTTATTATTTACTATTAGGGGTGGGGATATGTGGGCATCTCAAACCATGGCTCTCTGTATGGATTTTTTATTTTTAAAATCATTTCTCGCTGTGGATTGTTTTTTGACAGCTTTCCCTTATTTCCCCCGTACCCTCTTTTGACCTCTTCTTATCCCTCGCTCTCAACACCGGCATCACAGGCTATCCACAGGCTTCTCCCCACCTAGAGCATGGAGCGAAGCTGCGTGATCTCCTGCGACAAAAGAGCATCCGTCTTTATCTCCTCCTTCATCTTATTGTAGGAGTGGATGACGGTCGTGTGATCCCTTCCGCCGAGCTTCTCCCCTATCGAAGGGAAGGATACGTTGAAGTCCTCGCGCAGGATATACATGACGACCTGGCGCGGCCGTACGACTTCCTTGCGGCGCGTCTTGTTGTATATCGTTTCCTCGCTGAGATTATAGAATTCGCAGACAGTTTTGACGACATCCTTCACTGAGAGGAGTTTTTTCGGCTTCGTGTTGTTCTTGAGGATGTTCCTGATCTCATTCAGGCTCAATTCCCTGTTCTTGAACTGGCTCTGGCAGGCGATGATGTTCACGACGCCTTCGATCTCGCGGATATTGTCTTTGATCGTGGAAGCGATGTGCTCGACTGCTTCGCCGGAGAGCGTGACATTGTAGGTGGCGCATTTGGCTCTGACGATATAGGCGCGCGATTCTTGGTCTGGCTCAGGGATATCGAGGACCATGCCGGCGTTAAAGCGCCCCCTCAGACGGTCTTCGAGACCGGGAATGACATTGGGGTGCTTATCAGACGAGAAGATGAGCTGACGGCCGCTTTCTTTGAACAGATTGAACAAGTGGAAGAATTCTTCCTGGAATTTTTCCTTTCCTGAGAAGAATTGGACGTCGTCGAGGATGAGAACGTCGTATTCACGGTACTTTTCCTTGAATTGGCGAGCCTTTCCCTCCTGAAGGGCGGTCAAAAGCTCATTGCCGAAGCGCTCTGAGGTGAGATAGAAGACTTTTTTGTTCGGGAACAGGGCTTTGATCCTGTTTCCCATGGCTTGGATGAGGTGCGTCTTGCCGCGGCCGGTCTCCCCATAGAGAAGGAGCGGGTTATATACCTGACCGGGAGTCTTTGTGATGGTCTGAGCGGCCGCATGGGCTAATTCATTGAAAGGACCGACAATGAATGTCTCGAATGTATAGCGGGGATTGAGATTATCGTCCTTGCTGATGTAGAAATCCTGGAGCGGCATCGACATCGTGGGTGCTGGCGCGGCCTGTTTCTTGGGATTTGGCGCTTTTGAGCCCTCTTTGACGATCACATACTCCAAAGAGCGGACTTTCTCGTCCATTTGGCGAAGGATCCTGAGGATCGCGTTGTGGAATTTCTTCTGGAGCCACTCCTGAGTGAAGGAATTAGGCACTCCGAGATATACAGTGCCGTCTTCTGAGCGCAAAATGGCCGTCTCCTTGAACCACGTGGAAAAATTCGCTTGAGAGACCGCTGTCTCGATCTCAATCAAAGCCGTTTGCCACATTTTGGAGAAGTCATTCATAGGGTTTATCGAGTGTAAGTATATACCTGTTTATAAATCTGCAAACTTGTGGAAGGAGAAAAAATATGTTGATAAGCTGGGGATAGCGGATTTACCTCGCTCGGTCACCCTCTTCCCTCTTTGCAAATCTCCACAAATCATGTACTATCCATACCACTATGTCATTTACCTATAAGCCAAAGAAGCGCAAGCGCGCGAAGTCACACGGATTCAAGGTTCGCATGAAGACTCCGGGCGGCAAAAAGATCCTGGCCCGCCGCCGCGCCAAGGGACGCAAGCGCATTTCAGTATCCTCGGCCAAATAAGCGGCCGACAAGGCATATATGTTGAACCGAGCCTCCAGACTGACAACAAAGCAGTTCAACGAAACGATGAAAGATGGAAAGGTGGTCCACTCCACCTTTTTCATTGGCCGTATCCGCTTGATGCCTGATTCCCTGCGCATTGCGGCAGTGGCGCCTGTTAAGATCGCCAAGACTGCTGTGGTCCGGAACAGGACTCGCCGCCGCATCTATGCTGCGATAAGGTCCGCTTTCGGGTCGGATATGTCCGTAATGAAGAGCGCCCAGGTCATCTTGATCGCAAAGGCTCCCCTTCTTGTGAGCGATGACCCAACACAGATCCAGGCCGATATCAGAAGCCTTTTTGTTAAAGCAGGCCTTTTGCGCTAGTATTGATTTACAATGTATAACCAATTCATATTCCGCCCTCTCTATAATGGTCTCGTAGGCATCATGGACCTTTTGCCTTGGATAGATGTCGGTATCGCCGTCATCATATTCACTGTCATCATAAAGCTCATACTCTATCCCCTTTCCAAGTCGGCGCTCCTTACTCAGATCAGAATGCGCGAGATCGAGCCTGAAGCAGCAAAGATCCGCACGCAATATGCGGGAGATCGCCAGACTCAGGCGCTCAAGATCATGGAATTGTATAAGAGCAAGGGAGTGAAGCCTTTTTCCGGCACCCTTCTCCTTTTGCTGCAGCTTCCCATCCTTCTTTCCATCATCTCGGTCTTCTATAAGATCATTCCTGAGGTGCAGAAGAACCTCCTGTACCCTTTTGTGCTCACCCATCTCGGGACTTTGCACACGACGTTCCTGGGTCTCATCGATCTGACCCACCCGAGCCTCATTCTCGCCCTCATCACCGCAGTCGCACAATTCCTTCAGATCAAATACTCATTTGCTTCGAATATGCCTGTAAAACAGCCTGAGGCCGGAGGCACTTCAATGCAATTCGCCGCTACCATGAACACCCAGATGAAGTATCTCGTCCCGATCCTTGCCTTTGTTTCTATATATTGGATCATTCCAGCCCGCTTCCCTCAGGCTTCATCCATCATCGCTATCTACTGGATGACAAGCTCGCTCATGACATTCCTCCAGGAGTTGAATATCCGCAAGCGTCACCTCAAGGTCTAGTATCTTACCGAGTCTTTGTTATATCGAGCGACCAGAGAGATAGATCGTTCTTGTTCATGAAGAAGAGATGGCCGTCGGTGGCTTCAAGTCCCAGATTGAAGGCATCTATGGATCGATCAGCGTGGTCTATAAGGGAGGAAACCAGAGTGGTATTCCCTGTCGGAGCATCTATCTGCCAAACCTTATCAACAGTTGAGATCGTGCCTTTGTACCAATCATCGGGATAGGTGCCTGAAGGCATCTGAGACGGTACGGCGCAATATACTACCGTAGTGTAGTTGTTTCCCCATGCGCATTTGTCAGCCAAGGTGCGTACGCCTGCATCCATGGAGGTGGTCTGGGCGATCGAAAGGATATTGGTCGCCACGGCGCCGGCATTTGTAGAATAGGAATAGAGAACGTATTTGCCGTCATGGCTCGAGACGGTGCTTAAGCCGAGCAAAGGACCGAGGATCTTCGTCCATACGCCAGTCTTTGGACTGACGAAATACAGGAAGCCCGTATACCCAGCCGATCCATTGGT
Source organism: Candidatus Parcubacteria bacterium (assembly GCA_028286835.1). Classification (GTDB taxonomy): domain Bacteria; phylum Patescibacteriota; class Minisyncoccia; order Phycocordibacterales; family PALSA-1337; genus C7867-002. The sequence goes on along the minus strand of JAQBQT010000010.1, from coordinate 6,628 downwards.
CGTTATGGCGATGGAATTGTCGGTAGGCCATTCCGCGTGAACCTGGGTCAGCGGTGTGGTGAAGATACGGGTGACATTGGATCCGTCGATCGTTGAAACATATCCTACGCCGCTGCCGTTCTCATTCACAAGCATGAAAAGCCGGTCTTTTTTAGGAGAGATCGCGTAAGTGATCATCTGGTCGGGCAATCTTTTGCCGCGCAAAGCGAACGGCGCAAGAGCGGTCTGGCCTGACGGATTATTTACGGCTGTTGGAACCGTTGTGCTCGACTGCGGCACAAGCTGGCTGTAAACGGCTGTCCAGGAAAGGTTATCAGTCGAGAAAATGGATCCGACGAATGCGGTGAGATTCCTGTTCCAAGCGCTTTCGTATATCTTTGGCACCACTGTGTTGGAAACTGTCAGGATCGCGGATGAATCATACGAAGCCTCATAGACGTTTCCCCTTCCCCGATCCACCCAGCGTACGATGGTCGTGCGGGCTGTCGTCGAAGCGCCATAGCCGCCTACCGGTGTCGTGCTGAGGAGCCTCAGAGTCGCCAGCACGCTTGTCGTTGTAGTTCCGGTCGATGATGTCGTCGTTCCTGAAGTGGTGCCGGTTGCCTGTCCCGGTGTGCGGCCAAGCGGCTGAAAGCCTGTCGATGTACCAGTTGTCGTCGACGGTTGAGGAGCTGCGGCTGGGCCCATAAGAAAATACCAGTAGGCCCCTCCAGCCATCACTATAAGTATGATCACGCACGCCACTATGTAGATTGTTTCTTTGTTTTTCATGGGCGTATTAGCAGTTCATACCCAAGCATGGGGTTCGGGTTTTCCCTCGATTAATGACATTTATCCGTTCCTGAGTGGCAATAGTCGTCTCTTTTAATTGAGCCTGCATCTGACTAGCTACAACGGGATCTGCATTCGGTAAAGCCGAATATGTCGTAACGGCTTTCGTAACGGCGGCTAATCCTTGTGATAGCGCATTTGGATCTGCTGCGGAAAGTTCGCCCATCTGCTTACTTAGGTTCAGTAGGTTGCTGGAGTATACCTGATAGGCCGAAAGCGGCGCTCTTTGATCCGGCTGCAGTTGAGAATTATATTTACTGAAAACGGCGTTTACCGAGGAATTATTATTTTCCAGACATTTGGTATCCCCCACCGCGCATTGTTGCAGTACGGTTCGCATTTCCGCTTCTGCGACGTTCAAGGTAACAGTGCCGCGCGCGGATATCAGCTTGTCATCAGTTTGTCTCAGCGCTGTACAATCAGCGGCCATAGGATCCTCTGGGGCCACATCCCCACAAAAATAATCTGCCATGCCCGTACTTTCACAATTGCCTCCCGCTGCGCAAATCTTATTCTGAAGAGCCGTTTTTTGTGCCTCAAGGGACGTGATGTTGGCCTGAGCCTGCTGTATGTTATTTCTGAAATTAGCCAGGTCGGCATCGTATTTGGCTTGATCTGCTAGAAATTCAGATGTGAAGGCATCGTTCGTGCGCTGATAATTTATATTTAAGGGTTTTACTAAAGTGGTAGGAATTGCTACAAGCCGCGGATCAACCGTGCGCAGGATAAGGTATGAGACAAGCACTAGGATGAGCCCAAGCAAAGCATTCTTTACTTTATTGAGGCCGTCGCTCTTCCCCTGCCACGAGTCGGTGGTCATATATTCGAATCCTCCAAGCACGATCATGAATACAGCAGCCCCTGCCGCAATATAGATGAAGAGATTGAACATGTACTGAACGTAGTCCTGGAAATGGATCTCCTGGGTCTGAGAGGCGCAAGTCACCTGCCCTCCTGGAATGCAAGGAAGCGGCTCCAAGGGAACATATCCCGGCTGGGGATTGTTGACGGGATTCCTGCTGCTCTGAGCTGTCTGGGCAAATGCATGAACGGGGCCGATCGTCAGGATTGCGATCAGTGCGAAAGTAAAAATTTTATTAAATATGGTCATGGTAATAAATTAAAATGTTACGGCTGATGATTGCGCGTTGTTTGCGGATATATTCCATACGGTCGAGAAGCCGCTCTGCGCCTGCTCAAGGATGGCTTTTGAATTGCCGACAGTGAGCTGGATATTTGAAGAGCCTGATTGGTCGCTCGGCGCGCGGAGAGTGATGGATCTGTTCGCTGCCAATTCCGGATGGGCAGATCCGTTTATGAGCCATGTAAATGAGAGATTGTTCTGAGCAGAAGCCGCATCATTGAATCCATACGGAACCGCCAATACCCCCACTTCTTTCTGTGAGGAAAGGAAGAGGGTGCTGCCGATAGCGGAATTAAGAAGAGGGCCATACAGCGGGTCGTTCTTATAGAACACGACCGAAGGCGCATCCATACCTACGTTCCCAAGCGCGCTCGCGGAGGCGCTTCCGTCACGCGTAGTCGCTGTTACCATTATCTCGTACGGCCGAGGAACGATATTCCCCGTAAGGACGACGGATTGTTTCCCGTATCCTGATTGGTCCTGAATGACAGAACCACCCTGTTCCCATTTATAAACGAGAGTGCTCGGATCGTATTCTACCCCTGCCGAATTGCTGAGGTGAGGTATGGCGGTTACCTTGAATGTATTCTGGTATGCGTTTGGGATCTTGCCTTTGAAAAAAGGAGGAGTGTAACCTCTCGGTTCGACGATCATGTCTATCACTCCTGAACCTATGCTGAGCGAACCGGTCAGTACGTTCCCGTCCGGAGTCGCGGCAGAAAGGCTCACGGTAAGCCTCTTCCCTGTTGCGGGAGCTTGTACAGTGATCACATTCTGGCCGACGCCTTTTGTGATGACTTTGCCTCCGGCCGTCCATGTGAGAGTCGAAGCATGGATATCAACAGTATAACTTTGTGCGGTGATGGTCACTGTTTGACCTGGGACAGGGTTGTCCGTGGAAGCCGAAAGCTCGATCCCGCCGACGGATGCAGGCAAGCCCTGGGCATGAACGGCCGAAGCGACAAGGATACATAAAGAAGCTAAAAGAGTAGAGATCCGATTCATTGCTTCTATTTTATCAGATAATCGGCTAATCGCGATGGAAAGTTATACACGGTTATCTATCCGAAGGATATCGTACGCCTTCTATGTTCAAAGGCCGCGTATTTTGATTGCGGGGAGCGCCAGCCAGTTCCTCCTCTTCTGCTTGCGGTCGGCGAACCCCGCCGGCGTTTAATGGCACCCTTCCCTGTTTACCTCCGAATCGCTTCATGACAGATACCCCTGTCTTATCTTCAAGCCTGATAAGGGCTATTACTATGGCCATGCCTACTATGATAGTAGGAAGTTCCTGCACGACCGGTATCATTTCAGCGATAAATGATATCGCTTCCGTAACGAGCCTGCCTACCTTGAGGAATCCGCAGCCCTTGTGCCAGAGATATATGCCCGCTCCGATCCAGAAAAGGGGGCCGACTATAGCACCCGCAAAGGGTATGAGAGTAAGAAGTTCCGCGACTGTAGCGAAAAGCATCAAAACGGCAGCCATGCCATTACCTATGCGGGAATTTTTGCCGCTTATGAGGCTTCGGCCTACATGCGCTAGCTGTCGCTGGTCACTTATATTGTGTGCGGTCTCTTCGTCCATTGGTTATTTTCCGGACTGTTCGTGTTCCCTTTTTGCCTGCTCGAGCTGCAATACCTGGGCTGGATTGGTCGTAATGATCTGATCTTCGGTGTATGAGGCGCGAATCTGGATGGCAACGTGCTTCAGGCCCACGAAGAATATGCCTTCTCCGACGTCTGACTCGAGAAGGAGGTACTTTTCCTCATCGGTGAGATTGAAGGTCTGCTGGATGTGATCGATGATGGTCGGCGACTGTTTCAGGAGGATCTGGATGGATGAGTTCGTGAGGATCGGGAGGCCGTATGGGGATTTCAAGAAGTCGTCCACGTCTTGGGTGATGGTGGCGAGGCCAAGGAAGTATTTGCGGCCGCGTTTGGCCAAACCATATAGGAATGAAGCCGTATCTTCGGATTTCATCATCCACCATGCCTCATCGATGACGAGAAGGCGCTTCTTGCGGACCTTGCGGACCATGTTCCATATATAGTGCGTAACGATATACATAGCGACAGGCTTGAGCTCGTCTTCCATGTCGCGGAGCGAGAAGACGACGAACTTGTTGTTGATGTCGACGTTCGACGGACGGTTGATGAAGCCGGACCATGTTCCCTTCGTGTACTTGGTGAGGCGCTGAACAAGAGAGTCTGCCCCTTCCATTCCGGCGAGGACAAGCTCGAAGTCGGACAAGAGCGGCGCTTCTACGCTCCGGAAATCCGATTCCGCGGTGATGTCCTTCAGGGCATACGTTTCTGTGATGGCGCGATCGATGATGGCATCTTCTTCCTGGCTGAGGCCTCCAAGCATGATGCGGAAAAGGCCTACGAGGTTGATGATATTGGAGCGAAGGACGTCAGAAGCAGCCTCATCTTCATTTACAGCCGGGAGATCGAACGGATTGATGTGGTGTTCGGAGTTGAGGGAGATGTTGAAATACTTGCCGCCTGTAGCCTCGGCCATGTATTCGTATTCCTTTTCGGGGTCAATGACGAGCACGTCCCCATCGAACATGAGGGTGCGGAGGATCTCGAGCTTGGTGCAGTATGATTTTCCGGCACCGGCGACGGCGAACGTGACAGAGTTATAGTTTTCCAAGGAATAGCGGTCAAAGAGGACGAGCGAGGAATTGTGGCGGTTGATGCCGTACAGGATGCCCTTGTCGGAAGTAAGGTCAAAGGATACGAATGGAAAAACGCTCGATAGTGGCGATGAATTGAGCTTGGAGTGCACCGCGAGCTGGTCGTCGGCTATTGGAATGACGCTCTTGAAGCCCTGTTCCTGCTGGAAAAGCGCAGGCTTGAGATACACGAGCTTGGATTCAAGGATGGATTTGATCTCGGACTCGAGCTTGTCGAGTTCCCCTTCGTTGTCTGCATATATAGTGATGTAGACGCCCACATCGAAAAGGTGCTCCTGTGCCTGCATGAGCTGGTCGCGAAGGGCTTCAAGATCCTGATAAGCCGTATCGAGGGCTGGATCGCGAACGAGACCCTTGTCTTCCCTCCTTGAGATCTGGCTCTGAACCTCTGCGACCTTCTTCTGGAAATGGCGCAGGATCTTGGCCGTATCTACTGGATGAATAAAGATAGAGACGTTGAAAACCTTGTCGAGATTGATGATCGGAGCGAACCAGCTCTCATCCAGGAAGCGCGGATACGATATGACGAAGAGCGTACGGCCCACCTTCTCGCCGAGATTGATGTCCTTCGGCGTGACCTTGAGAGCTGACGGAGCGATGACGTCCTTCAGTTCGAGGACGCCCGCCTGGTAGATCTCCTCCGGGAGAATGGAGACTATGGGCGACGAATCATCTTTTTTCTTGAAAATATCAAATAGGCTCATATGGTTTCTATGTTATCTGGATCGGCTTCTCCGTCTCTCCCGGATTGAAGAGCTTGTAAAACAATTCTACCACTTCTTCCGTGCCGAGTTCTGCCGCGCGGATGCCGCAGCGCACCAGTCCCTGCTCCACAACTGCCACTCTCTGCTCGAGCTGGCTTCTGTATTCCTGGAATTGCTGGTCGGCGTTAGCGGTCGTCTGGGCTGCAGTTTGTTTCTTTCTGCCGGGAATGGCATTCATGATGGGATTCTTGTTCCCCGTCATGATCGGAGGATCGTACGGTATGACCACGAAGAAGCTCTTGGTCATGATGTTGGTCGACTCGACGAAGGTGCGGATGAACTCGATGTATTCCCTGACCTGGATCTTCATGAGCTCGGTCGGCTGCTCCTTATAGCGATCCTCAAGGAGCGCTATGTACGGCCGGATATCCAATTTCTTTGATTGGACGAATATCTGTATTGAAAAATCCAATGAGTTCAGGAAGTTCTGGAACTGCATGAGGATGGCGCTCTGTTCATCTGATGATTTGAGGGCGAAGTTGAGCGATGTCGCAAGCACCATTGCGCGCATGCCGCCTGTCTTCAGGATGACTACCCCATCGCGGATCTCCTGGATGGGAACGAAATTTTGGGTTGTTTGAGGAGCTTGGGCCATGGATGTTAGGGTTTTTCTTTTATATCGAGGCTCCAGGAGAGTTCCTTGAGCTTGCTGTCGGAGATCTTCGGGACCATCACTCCCGCAAAGTTCCGCGCTTCCCTCAAGGCTGCCTGAGAGGTCTGCGGCTTCGGCTTATCTTCCTTCTTCCATATGAAGAGCTTGCCGCCAACCCAGTATTTGAAGGCCGCTTCCACTGTATTGATGAATGGGCGGTTGTTGACCTTGAAGAATGAGAGGGCGATCACCACCGCCATGACTATGAGTATTGGGATCGCTGCAATGAAGATATTGCCGACTATCGTATATATAAGGAACGATAGTCCGCCGCCGCCGGCCAAGTAAATGAACTGCTTCAGGGTCAACTGCCCGAATATCTTATCTTCGACCTCTATAAATTGAGGGACTTGGAATCGCATCGAGTATAGTATACCTCATTTATTTCGGAGGTTCCCGATATGGGTCGTTCGTCGGGAGATTTCGGGGCGGCTGCGGATCAGGAATCGTCCTCCGCGGCTCAGGTTTTGCTTCTGACTTGAGCTCGATCTTCTCCTCGGGCGTCGCTGCAGCGCCGCGAAGAAGCTGATCGACG